>JBDUDC010000041.1:0-11586 GCA_040003165.1 Chloroflexota bacterium | reverse complement strand
GGGCCACCTCCAGGGCGCGGTCGTAGCCGGCGTCGGCGTGGCGCACCACCCCCATGCCCGGGTCCGCGGTCAGGACCCGCTCCAGGCGGGCGGCGGCCTCGGGCGTGCCGTCGGCGACGATCACCATGCCGGCATGCATCGAGTAGCCGATCCCCACTCCGCCGCCGTGATGCACGCTCACCCAGGTCGCGCCGGCCGCCGTGTTGAGAAGTGCGTTGAGGACCGGCCAGTCGGCGATCGCGTCGCTCCCGTCGCGCATCCCCTCCGTCTCGCGGTACGGACTGGCGACCGATCCCGCGTCGAGATGGTCGCGGCCAATCACGATCGGCGCGGCGAGGTCGCCGGCGGCGACCATCTCGTTGATGCGCAGTCCCGCGCGATTGCGCTCGCCATAGGCGAGCCAGCAGATCCGGGCAGGCAGCCCCTGGAACGGCACCTTCTCCTCGGCGAGTCGCAGCCATCGGTGCAGGGATTCGTCCTCGGGGAAGAGGGCCATCAGGGCGGCGTCGGTCTTCAGAATGTCGTTCGGATCGCCCGACAGCGCCGCCCAGCGGAATGGGCCCTTGCCCTCGCAGAAGAGGGGACGGATGAAGGCGGGCACGAAGCCGGGGAAGTCGAAGGCGTCAGCGACGCCCGCCTCCCTGGCAAACGCCCGGATGTTGTTGCCGTAGTCGAAGACGACCGCGCCGCGCTGCTGGAAGGCGAGCATGGCGCGCACGTGGTCGGCGATGGATCCCTTCGCTCGCCGGACGTACTCGTCCGGGTCAGCCTCGCGCAGCCTGACAGCCTCCTCCAGGCCGATGCCCCCGGGCACATAGCCGCCCAGTGGATCGTGGGCCGAGGTCTGGTCGGTGACCACGTCGGGCTGCCACTTTCGACGCACCAGCTCGGGTTCGACCTCGGCGGCATTGGCGATCAGCGCCAGGCTCCGCGCCTCGCCGGCGTCGCGCCAGCGCTCCACGGTGGCGATCGCCTGCTCCAGGTCGTCGCTGATCTCGTCGACGTAGCCCACCTCCCGCCGCCGCTCCGCGCGCTTGGGGTCGACCTCGATCACCAGCGCCACCCCTTCGTTCATGGTGATCGCCAGCGGCTGAGCTCCGCCCATCCCGCCCAGGCCGCCGGTCAGCGTCACCCGACCGCGCAGCGACCCGCCGAAACGCTGGCGCGCCAGCTCGGCAAAGGTCTCGTAGGTGCCCTGGATAATTCCCTGCGTCGCGATGTAGATCCAGCTGCCAGCGGTCATCTGGCCGTACATGGTCAGGCCCTTGCGCTCGAGCTCGCGGAACTGCTCCCAGGTCGCCCAGTGCGGGACCAGCAGCGCGTTGGCGATCAGGACGCGCGGGCTGTCCGGGGTGGTGCGAAACACCCCGACCGGCTTGCCGCTCTGCACGATCAGGGTCTCGTCGTTCTCAAGCCGGCGCAGCTCGTGCACGATCGCGTCGAACGCTTCCCACGAGCGCGCCGCGCGCCCCGTGCCGCCATAAACGATCAGGTGGTCCGGATCCTCGGCAACCTCCGGGTCGAGGTTGTTCATGAGCATCCGCAGCGCGGCTTCCTGCTGCCAGCCCTTGGTTGACAGCTCGGTCCCGCGCGGCGCGCGGACGGTCCGTGCCCCGGCGGGTCGAGCGGTGACGGTCATCGACCGATGATACGGCGGCGCGCTGGCTAGGGCGCTTCCCCGATCCAGAAAGCGGCCTTCTGGTACACATGGCTACGCTGTCACGTCTTCGAGAGCAGGAAGGCGGCGGCGAAGCCGAGGGCCGTGGCGAGCCCAGCGAGGTCGCCTCCGTTCTCGAATGCCTCCGGCACCATCGTGATGGCCAGCATGGTCACGATCGCCCCGGCGGCGAAGGCCTGCACGACGGCAACGGCTCCCTGGTTCATGCTCCCCAGGACCCCATAGCCGATGCCGGATGCGAGCCCCGACGCGAGGGCGACGCCGATCCAGAGCAGCAGAATCCAGCGTCGCTCGTGCCCTTCCTGCCCGAGGTCGCGCGTGCCCGCCGCCCCCTCCGGGATGTTCGAGAGAAAGACGGCGGCCAGGAACGATGCGCTGACCGTCGCGCCGCCGAGCAGCGTCGCGCCCAGGACAATCGACTCCGGCAGCCCGTCGAGGAGCGTCCCGAGCACGATGGCGGGCCCGTTGCTCGACGCTGACGGTCCACCGGGCACTGGTTTCCCGCGCCGCGCGCGCCCCGCGGCGCCGAATCGGATCACGAGCCGGTTGCCGACGAAGAAGGCGAGGGCGCCCGCCGCCAGGCCGGCGGCGAAGAGCCCGGTTCCGCCGCGGCGGAACGCTTCCTCGGTCAGGTCGAAGGCCAGCGCGCTGATGAGCGCTCCCGCACCGAAGGCCATGATCAGCGCCGTGATGCGGCGAGAGATGTGGAGGCCGATCTCGGCAACGGCCCCGATCACGAGCGCCAGGGCCGCAGCAAGGCCCCAGAGGCCGGCCTCGATCATCGGTCAGTCCTCGCCGAAGGGGTTCGTTCGCTTCCGTCGCTCCGGGAGCAGAAACAGATCTTCCTCGCTCGCTCGAGGCCGCAGCGGCAGCGGCCACTCCTCGTCGTCCGCCGCGGGCTGGCTTCGCTGCAGCAGATCGGCCCAGCCGACCTCGGCGCCGCCGCTCAGCTCGCGGCGATAGACCGGATAGCGCCCGTCGCCCGCGACCTGCTCGAACCCGCCCGCGGCGTAGAGAGAGGCGGGTCCGGGCGAGGGGAGCCACGCGTCGGCCACCCCCTCCGGATACGCCTCCACCGCGCCAATCCCGCGGCGATCGAGCTCGTCGGCCACCGCCCCGAGCAACGCAACCCCGATCGAATGCTGCTCACTACCGACGCTGGCAATCACCTGCAGGCAGGTCACGACCCACGGTGCGGGGGAGTCGGGGAGCTTCGGGTACCGCTCGCGAACGATCTGGGCCCGCGGGAAGATGCTCAGCGGTCCGAACTGCGCGTACCCGACCGCTGCGTCCTCCCGGTAGGCGAGCATCGCGTAGGCGCCCGCGACCTTCGTTCCGGCGAGCAGGCGGGAGCGTTTCAGCTGCGAGCGCGCCTGACCGTCGGCCTCCGCCGCGGAGCGCGCGCCGTCGAGGCGTTCCCAGTAATCACAGGTCTGGCAGCGCGCGCCCGGCTGGGCGGGATCGGGGATCTCCTCGAAGCGATCCGCGTCGACGACGGTGAAGGTCAGCTCATTCATGGCCGGCGAGCCCACCGGACCAGAGCAGGTCGCGCACGGCCGCGATCTCCTGCGCCGGCGGCCGGTCGCTATCCCGATGCGCCGTGACTGACCGAACGGCGGCGTGGCCGTCAGCCACGCCGCGACCAGGACGCAACGGAGCTCGGAAGTCGAGCCCCTGCGCCGCGCACAGCGCCTCGATGGCGAGCACCGATGCGGCCCGGTCGACCACGTCGCGCAGGTGCAGCGCGCTCGTCGCACCCATCGATACATGGTCCTCCTGGTTGGCGCTGGTCGGCACCGTGTCGACCGAGGAGGGGTGGGTCAGGGTCTGCAGCTCATTGACCAGCGCCGCCGCGGTGTACTGGGCGATCATCAAGCCGCTCTCCAGCCCCGGGCGTTCCGCCAGGAAGGCGGGCAGGCCCGACAGATGCGCGTCGACCAGGCGGGCGGTGCGGCGCTCGGAGATCGACGCCAGCTCGGCGACGGCAATCTTGGCGTAGTCGAGCGCCATGGCCAGCGGCTCGCCGTGGAAGTTGCCGCCGCTGATCACCTCCCCGGACGGGAAGACGAGCGGGTTGTCGGTCGCGGCATTGACCTCGACCTCGAGCACCCTGGCGAGGGTTGCGAGCGCATCGCGGACCGCGCCATGGACCTGCGGGATGCAGCGCAGAGAGTACGCGTCCTGGACTCGGTGCTCGCTGGCGCGATGGCTCTCACCGATCTCGCTGCCACTCAGCAGCTCGCGAAGGTGGGCGGCGACCGCGATCTGCCCCGGGTGCGGTCGAGCAGCGATCAGCTGCTCGGCGTAGGCGGCCGAGGTCCCGAGCATCGCCTCCAGGCTCATCGCTCCGATCACATCCGCGCTGGTGGCCAGCAATCGGGCGTCGTGCAGCGCCAGGCTGCCTGCACCGGCCATCAGCTGCGTACCGTTCAGCAGGGCCAGCCCCTCCTTGGCGCCCAGCTCGACGGGCTCAAGGCCGGCCTGTGCCAGGGCCTCGGCACCCGACACCGCCTGTCCGGCGACGGTCGCCTCCCCCTCGCCGATGACGACCAGCGCGAGATGGGCGAGCGGCGCGAGGTCGCCGCTGGCGCCCACGCTCCCGCGCGATGGGATGAGTGGCGTGACGCCCCGGTTCAGCATCCCGCACAGGAGCTCGGCGAGCTCGACCCGCGCGCCGGAGAGGCCGATGGCGAGGGTGTTCGCGCGGAGCAGCAGCATGGCGCGCACCACGTCGGCGGGGAAGGGATCGCCCACTCCGGCCGCGTGCGACCGGACCAGGTTGCGCTGCAGCTCGGCGGTCTGCGGAGGGTCGATCCGGACGTCGGCGAGATCGCCGAAGCCGGTGGTGACGCCGTATGCGGTCGTCCCCTCGGCGACGATGCGATCGATGACGGCTCGCGAGGCGCGCATTCGCTCGCGGGCTTCATCGGTGAGGGTCACCTCGCGCGCGTCCCGCGCCACGGCAACGACGTCGACGAGGCTGAGGTCGCGGCCGGAGAGGGGGAGCGGCGGCATCGGTCCTTATACTACGGGCGTGCGCAGGATCCCGGACATCACTAGCCGGCTGCAGGTCAGCGACGACGCGGAGCACCGGCTGGGGGGCGCAGTCCCGAGTCCGGCGGTAGCCTTCCTGCTCGCGATCATCACGCTGCCGAGCCTCTTCTGGCTCGTCACCTTCAAGCGCACGACGATCTACACCGGCCCCGAGGAGTGGCTGATGGCCAACGTCGTGCCCGCGATGCAGCGCTGGGTCGAGAGCAATGTGCCCTTCCTGCACAGCGTGCTGCTCGGGATCAGCGGCCTCGGTGCCGGCTGGTTCGTGGCCCTCGCCTTCACCGCGCTGGGACTGCTGGCGCTCGCCAAGCAGCGGCGTGACCTCGCGCTCCTGCTTGCGCTCGGGACGCTCGCATTCCCGATCGAGTGGGCGCTCAAGTACTTCACCTCGGCGACCGCGATCAGCCTGGGCCAGCTCTTCGCGGCCCTCTTCGACGTGAACCGGATCGGCCTTGACGACATCGCAGACTTCCCCGCCGGACATGCCCTGCGAGCCACCGTCCTCTACGGGCTGGCCGCGTTCTGCGTCGCACGCCTGACTCATGATCGTCGCCAGGGGATGATCGCCTACGCGGTGGCCCTCGCCCTGATCCTTGCCATCAGCGCGACCCGGATCTACCTCGGCGCCCACTACCCGATGGACGTCCTCGGCGGCTGGATGGCGGGCGCTGCGCTCGTCTCGATTCTCATCGCCGTGCACGTGCTGCAGGTCGACTCGCGCGAGATCGAGCGCGCCGATGCGGCGGAGCCCGTGGCCCGGCCGCAGCGCCGCGTTGCCGTTCCACGGCGCGTTCCTCCAGCGGCCGCCCCGTCGATCAGCGCCTCATCCGCCCCGGAACCCGGCAGCGAGGCCTAGTCCCTGCTCGACTTCATAGACCGCACCGTGCTGCCGTGGGTCCTGGCGCTCTACGACGCCGTCGGCTACCTGGGGATCGGGGTCGGCGTCGCGCTGGAGACCTTCATTCCGATCATCCCGTCCGAGGTGATCGTGCCGATGGCGGGCTGGAAGGTGAGCCAGTCGGCGACCGACCCGGCGGTGGTCGAGCCGCTCACACACGCCCCGTGGAGCTTTCTGCTCGCGCTGCTGGTCGCGACCGGCGGGGCGGTGCTCGGCTCCCTGGCCGGCTACCTGATCGGGGCCTGGGGCGGCCGGCCGCTCCTCGATCGGTACGGGCGGTACGTCCACATTCAGGCCGCGCAGCTCGACCGCGCCGACGCCTGGTTCGCGCGATACGGCGACCGGGCGGTCTTCTTCGGCCGCCTCGTACCGCTGGTCCGGGCCCTGATCAACTATCCGGCAGGTGTGGCGCGCATGCCGATCGGCCGCTTCATGCTCTTCAGCGCGCTCGGCTCGCTGCCGTGGAACGCCGCGCTCCTCTTCGGCGGCTACCTGCTCGGCGCCAACTACGCCCGGCTCTACCACGCCATTCGGCCATTCGAGTACGTGATCTACGCGATCGTAGTGATCGGTCTCGTCTTCGTGCTCTACCGATGGGTGCGTCGCCCCGGTTGACCGCACCGCCGGGGCCATGTCACGATCGCGTCAAACCACAATCAGATTGCCTTCGGGGCGGGGTGAAACTCCCCACCGGCGGTCGGCCCGCACGGCGCGAGCCAGCCCGCGAACCTCATCGGAGGTACCGATGAGGCCGACCTGAACCCGGCAGCGGCCGGGCAGACAGGGCCGACGGTGAGAGTCCGGATGGGAGAAGGCGACAGCGGCGGCCCGTGCCCGCGTGCGCGGCGCCGGCTGGCGATGCCCCGGCGGCGGCAGACGGGAGCATCGTTGGCGCAGGCCGCGGTCCAATCGCCGGAACCCAGGGTCAGCCTCGAGCTGCGCGCTGAGCGGGTCGGTGTCCGGTTCTCGACGCCGGCCCGCAGCGTCGAGGCGCTCCGCGACCTGAGCCTCGACGCGCCGGCCGGCAGCTTCACGGTGCTGATCGGCCCGAACGGCTGTGGCAAGAGCACCTTCCTGCGCGTCGTGGCGGGCCTCCTGGAGCCGGAGACCGGATCGGTCGCGGTGGGCGGGACGACGCCCCGTGCCGGGGACGGGCGCGTGGGCCTCGCCTTTCAGCAACCGCGGCTGGTTCCTTGGCGCTCGACGCTCGAGAACGTGGCTCTCCCGCTCTCGCTGCGCGGGGTCGGATCGGACGAGCGCGGTGTCCGCGCCCGCGAGGCGCTGAGCCGCGTGGGACTCACGGCCGCGGCCGAGCTGCGGCCGCGCGAGCTCTCCGGCGGCATGCAGCAGCGCGCCGCCCTCGCACGCGCCTTGATCAGCGATCCGCCGGTGCTGCTCCTCGACGAGCCGTTCAGCGCGCTCGACGCGCTGACCCGCGAGGCCTTCGACGACCAGCTGCAGCGGATCTGGCTCGAACGGCCGCGCACAGTGCTGCTCGTCACGCACTCGGTGGGCGAGGCAATCCAGCTCGCGGATCGCATCGCGGTGATGAGCGCCGCCCCCGGGAGGGTGGTTCGGACCGTCCCGGTCGATCTGCCAAGGCCCCGCCCCGCCGATCTCCTCGGCAATGCGCGCGCGGCCGAGATCGCGTCGGAGGTGCGCTCGCTGCTCGCCGCGGCCCAGCCGACCGAGCTGACCCCGTGGGGCGTCGCATGAGGCGAGCCGCGTCCGCGTTGGTGAGCCTCGCCGGGTTCCTGCTGATCTGGAAAGCGGCGACCCTGATTGGCAGCTACCCGGAGTACATCCTGCCCGCGCCCGAGGTGGTCGTCGCTCGGGGTGCCCGAGCGATTGCCAGCGGCGTCCTCTGGCAGCACACGGCCGCCACCCTGCTGGAGGTTGTGCTCGGGTTCGGCCTCGGGGCGACGGCCGCGATCGCGGTGGGGATCGTCCTCGCCAAGAGCCTCCTGGTCGAGCGCGCGCTCTCGCCCTACATCGTCGCCGCGCAGGCCGTCCCGATCCTGGCCCTGGCGCCGCTGCTGGATATCTGGTTCGGCGGTGGCCTGCTGGCGAGGGTGATCATCTGCGCCCTCATCGTCTTCTTTCCGATCGCCATCGCCACCATGGTTGGCGTCCGCTCAGCGGACCCGCTCCTGGCCGAGATGCTGCGCAGCCTCGGCGCCGGGCCGAGCCAGATCACTACCCGTCTCGAGATTCCGTCAGCGCTTCCGGTCATCTTCGGTGGGCTGCGTGTCGGTGTCACCTTGGCGGTGATCGGCGCGGTCGTCGCGGAATGGGCGGGCGCCAGCATCGGCCTGGGCGTGCTCATCAACATCGCGAACCAGGGCCTTTTCGACACCCCGCTGATGTTCGTCGCCCTGGTCACGCTCGCCGTCATCGGCCTGACCTTCTACACCCTGGTGCTCGCCGTCGAGCATCGGGCAGTCCGCCAGTCATGAGGAGGGACCGATGTCTCTGACCCGCCTGACCATCACGCTGCTTGCCCTGGTGTTGGCGGCATGCTCGGCGACGCCGAGCGCGGCGCCCTCCGCCGCCAGCCAGGAGCTGCGGCACGTCACCCTGCTCCTCGGCTTCCGCCCCGACGTTCAGTTCGCGCCTTTCTATGTGGCACAGCAGGACGGCTACTACGCCGACGCCGGGCTCGAGGTCACCATCGAGCATAAGCAGGCTCCGGACGTCCAGCGCCTGGTGGCGGACGGGCAGGCCGAGTTCGGTGTGGCCGACGCCACCGACGTCATGATCGCCCGAACCAGCGGCATTCCGGTCACGTACGTCTCGACCCTCTACGAGCAGTTCCCGGTGGCGATCATCGGCCGCAAGGGGAAGGTGCCGTCGAATCCGTCCGGCCTGGCCGGCAAGAAGATCGGGACGCCGGGCAAGTTCGGCTCGTCGTGGCATGCACTGCTGGCGCTCCTGTCGGCCGGCGGCCTCCGCGAGAGCGACGTCACGATTCGCGAGTATCCCCAGTTCAACCAGGCCGATGGCCTCGCCAAGGGCGACGTCGACCTGATCACCGGGTTCCGGAACAACGAGCCCCTGCGCCTGGAGGCCCAGAGGATCCCGGTCGACCTCCTCACCATCGACCAGATCGCGCCGCTCCCCGGACCGGGGACGATCGTCGGGCAGGCGCTGCTCGATCACGACCCGGACCTGGTGCGCCGTTTCGCGCAGGCGACCGTTCGCGCGCAGCAGGCGGTGATCGACAAGCCTGACCTCGGGCTGCAGGCCGCCAAGGTCGCTGTTCCCACGCTCGCCGACGACCTCAAGACAGCCGGCGCGGTGCTTCAGGCGACCACGACCCTGTGGGCCGGGGAGGGGGCCTTCACCGGCGGGAAGATCGACGTGGCGCGCTGGCGCCAGGCATACGGGATCATGAAGAAGCTCGGTTTCATCGACGGCTCGGTGCCGGTCGAGCAGATGATCGCCCCCAGCATCCTCTCGGGCGCCTGAGCGCCGGGACAGCAATCGGCCGCGCCTTGCGACGCGGCCGATTGCTCACTGGAGGGAGTGATCTTCAGCGCGGGATCGGACCCGGGTGCTCTCCGACCTGCAGGGGCGGCAGCGCGGTCGCGCCAACCGCAGCGATGGTCACCGTGCCCACGATCAACCCTGTCGCGAGCAGTCGCCGGCGGAATGCAGCTGCCTCCTCGGTGCTTGGGAAATGAAGGCTGATGGCGTGGCCTTCGGTGTCGTCGCCATCAGGCCGCACGACGACCGCGGTCGCAAGCGAGGTGCCGTGACCCTGCGTGTCGGCTCCGCCGGCCGCAGCGATCTCGACGCGCGTGGAGCCTGGCTCGCCGCGCCGCTTGCGCAGCGCTTCCAGGAATCGATCCTCGTCTCGGAGATCGACGAAGAACCGCACGTGGCCCTCGGCGTCGCGTCCTGGTCCCTCGGGCTGCAGAGTGAACCCGCGGCCGTCACTCACTGCTGAGCTGGCACTGCCGGACATGCATACCTCCTGTCTCGGGGTGACCCGGCTGACGGGCCACCATCGTCATCAGCGGCTGCGCGTGACGCCGCCGCCGCTCAGCTGCTGGCCTGCGGCCGGCTTGTCGAGCGCCAGCGCGCCTGCCGCTACGGTCGCAGCCAGCGCGAAGGCGGTGGCCGCTGCGGTCAGCCGCCGGACCGTGATGCGCCGATGTGCCTCGCGGTCGAAGTGATGATTCGCGGCTCCCCGAGCGCGCGCCACCATCTGCAGCTTTGCGGCGTGGGTCAGCCGCTCCTGGTGCTTGATGTCTGCCAGAGTCTCGATTGCGAACATTGATCGATTCCTCCTCTGCGCCCGCCGATTGGAGGGCGATCCCGTCAGCGGAATCGTGGGCCACTCTCCCTCAGGAATCGATCAGCTCCACGACCGTTGCGCGGTCGATGATGTGTGACCTGCGCTGTCGGGTGCCGGACACCAAAACGACCGGGCCACGCGGCCCGGTCGTCGTCAGGTTCGGCTGGCTCAGCGCCCGCGGCGCTGGTTCTCCTTGGCGTCGCGGCGGAAGAATCCGCCACGAGCGGCGCGCTGCACGTCCGCGTCGCGGCTGCGCGCGAGCTGGTCGGCGATGGTGGGATTCATCGAGAGGTTGTGGCCCTCGACGTCGTCCTCGTCGGGCACGACGTTCCTACGAATCGCGTGGCCCTCGGTGTCATTGTCGGGTTGCTGGTCGCGGTCCTGCTCGTCCACGATCGGATGCCTCCTGCGTCTCGTTCTTGCCTGGGCAACCGTCGGCCGGCTGCAGCCATAGGACAGGGTGCGCTCCGAGCGGCGTGCCGGTCAACGAGCAATCGGACAGGCCGACGGTCAACTGGCTGACACGCATTCGATAGGGATATCCATCCGATAGGATTGACGCGAGCGCCCGCGTGCGATCATCGTGGGGTCCACAGAGGCTGCGGAACGGGGATCATCGGTGCCCGACGACGAGTTCGCGATCGAGAGCCTGCGCCGCTGCGCGCTCTTCACCCACGTCGACGACGCCTCCCTGCGCAGATTGGCGCGCTCCCTGCGTCGGCGACGCTTCCGTCGCAACGAGGTGATCTTCCACCAGGGCGACATGGGGAGCTCGCTGCAGATCGTCATCAGCGGGGCTGTGAAGATCGTGCTGCCGTCGGCCGCCGGGGAAGAGGCGATCATCGCGACCCTGCGCCCGGGCGACTTCTTCGGCGAGCTGGCGCTACTGGATGGGGCACCCCGCTCGGCCACGGCGACCTCGCTCGAGGCGACCGAGACGCTCGATCTGCCCCGAGATGCCTTCCAGCTCGTGCTCGACGAGGACGCGAGCCTGCAGCGCGCGCTCCTGACCAGTCTCTCCGCCGAGCTGCGACGGCTCACGGGGCATGTGGAGGAGCTGCACTTCCTGGATCTCGCCGGCCGGCTTGCGATGCGGCTGGTCCGCCTCGCGCGCGATCGCGATCCACAGGTCCGTGGGCGCGTCGAGCTCGACTGGCCATTCACCCAGTCAGACCTGGCGGCGATGATCGGAGGTACCCGGCAGAGCGTGAACAAGCTCCTGACCGGCCTGGTGGACGACGACCTGCTTCACATCGACCACGAGACGCTCATCATCAACGACCTCGAGGCGCTCGAAGCGCACGGGGCCCGATGAGCAGCGATCATGTCTGTAAGCCGACAGCCCGGCTGTCCGCGATCGGCTTCCGGAGCCAGGGGGCGCGGCGATAGTGTCAGCGACGTTAAGCCAGCGGCGGCATAGGAGAATGCACATGGACAGGTTCAAACGGCCGCCAACGGGCGAAGGCTTCCGCGACATCGGTCGCGGCGGTGAGATCACAGAAGACGACTCAGTGGAGGGTCATATCATGGGCGACGAGATCAAGGATCAGGGTCAGGACGTCGAGGGCCATATGCGCAAGCGAGCGATGCCCGACGACGAGGACACCGAGGGCCATACGGTCCGCAGCAAGCTGACGGACGACGACACCGAGGGTC
>JBDUDC010000040.1:0-11607 GCA_040003165.1 Chloroflexota bacterium | reverse complement strand
AAGAGCATGCGCGGCAACGATCCCGATGCCGCCCTCTACTGGTGCGCCAGCATGATCGCGGCGGGCGAGGATCCGACCTTCGTCGCGCGGCGGATCGTGATCGCGGCCAGCGAGGACGTCGGCAACGCAGACCCGCGCGCCTTGCAGGTCGCGGTGGCGGCGATGCAGGCGGTCGAGATGATCGGGCTGCCGGAAGCCCAGTACGCCCTGGCGCAGGCCGCGGCCTACGTCGCCAGCGCCCCGAAGTCGAACCGCGCCGGGGCGGCCTACTTCTCGGCGCTCGCCGACGTCGAGGAGAAGGGCCGGCTGCCGGTCCCGCTGCATCTCCGGCCATCGGCGCACCGCCGGCTCACCCGGGAGCACGGCTACGGCAAGGGCTACCTCTACCCGCACGACTTCGCCGATGCCGACGTCGAGCAGCAGTACCTGCCCGACGAGCTCGCCGACAAGGTCTACTACGAGCCTTCGGACCAGGGACTCGAGACCAAGATCGGGGAGCGCCTCGAGCGCCTGCGCCGCCAGCGGCTGGAGGCGAAGCGGCGCGACTAGCTGGCGACGATCCCCGCGGCGTGGAATGCGAAGACGGCCGCCGTCAGCAGGACGGCCATGATCACGACCAGCACGATCATGTTGCGCAGGTCACGGCCGACGTAGTGGTACTCAGCGCGGGCCGCCTCCGCGAGCGCGGAGCCGATCGGCGGCGATCCGGTCCGGCGGGGTCGGGCCACGGCCGCCGGCGCCGGTGGGGCGGCCGCGGTCACGGTCGGGGCGTGGTCGGCGGTCTCGGTGCTCGTCGGAGCGGCCGCGGTAGGGGTCGCCGGGGCGGCGCGCGTGGCGGGGCGACGTGCGGGACGCTGCCGTGATCGGCGGTTGGCGGCCTTGCCGCTTCGTCGGGCCATCGCTTCCTCGTGCTCAGCGTTGCCGCAGCCGCTCTCAGCGGGTGCAGACTTCGGGGACAGTATGATACCAGCCGCCCGAGCCCGGCCGAGCCGGGGCGATCGGCCTCGTTGCCCTGCAGAGGAGCCGCCTTGGCGGACCTGAACCGCGTCCTGAGCGACAATCTGGCGCTCGCGATCGGCGCGCTCGCCGCCCTCCTCGTGGTCGTCCTGCTCCTCCTTCTGATCCAGTCGATCCGCCTCTCCCGCGCCGGACGCAGGTATCGCCAGCTCGTCGGCGACGGCAGCGGCGGCACGCTCGCGAATGTGCTCGAGGAGCATGTCGGCCGCGTCGACGCGGTCGGGAGCCAACTCCAGGAGCTCCGAACACACCAGGACCTCCTCGAGCGACGCTCGCGGGGCAGCCTGCAGCACATCGGCTTGGTCCGATTCAACCCCTTCGACGACACCGGCTCGGACCAGAGCTTTGCGCTCGCCCTGCTCGATGAGGGGCGGGATGGGGTGGTCATCTCGAGCCTGCACGGGCGCAGCAACACCCGGCTCTTCGCCAAGCCGGTCACCGGCGGCGAGTCGGCACACGCGCTGTCCGACGAAGAGGTCCAGGCGATCCGGATCGCGGTCGAGGGTACCGAGGCGTCCAGGCCGGGCTGAATGTCCGACCAGCCGTTCGACAGACCGATCGACCCCGCCCAGCAGCGCCTCGCGGAGCGTCGCCTGCTGGCGATGCTGCGGCGCATCCATCGCAGCGAGCCGCTCGCCCCCGACGTACGGGTCGACGGGCTCATCGCCCGGGTGCGCTCCGAGCCGGAGGACCCTCGGCCGGGCGGCCATCGTGGGGCCGGCCGTCTGCTCCTTGGCGACGATGCGCTGCGGGCCATCGTCGACCAGCTCGTCGCCGGCGGCGAGCTCGTGCGGCGGGGCCACCGCGTGCGCCTGCCCGAGCACGAGCCGCTCCTCGAACCGGAGATGCGCGAGCGCGTCGAGCGCCTCCTGGTCGGGCTGCGCAGCGCCGGCGCAGAGCCGCCGCGTGTCGACGCGCTCGCCGCCCGCCTCGGCATTCCGCCGCCGGTCCTCGACCAGCTGCGAGCCGCCGGCGAGCTGGTGTCAGTTGCTCCGGGCATCGACTATCCACGCGACGTCCATCAGGCCCTGCTCGAGCGCCTCGATCGGATGGCGGCGCGCGGCCCCCTCGACGTCGCGCGGGTGCGAGACGAGCTGCGGGCCTCGCGACGGTATGCGGAGGCGTTGCTCCGCGCTCGGCCCAAGCGTCCGCGCGCCAACCGCTAGGTCTGCAGCACCACGCCCAGCCGTTGCAGGGCGGCATCGGCCGGTGGGCAGTTCTCGCCCGCGGCGGCCCGTGCCTGCCGGAACGCGGCGGTCGCCGCCGGCCGGTCTCCGCGCTGCTCGTAGCGCTCTCCGAGCGCCAGCAGCAGGTCCACGTAGCGCGCGCGCAGCTGCTCACGCGCGGTCTCGGCGTACGCGCTGTCGCCGTAGTAGGGGCAATCGTCGAGATACTCGCCGCGGTACAGCCCGCGAGCCTGTTCGAGCGCGCGCAGCGCCTCTTCCGGCTCGCCTGCGGTGCCGGCCGCGACCATGAGCTCCTCGAACGCGTCGCGGTCGCACCACCCGACCAGTGCAGGGTCGAGCCGATAGCGGTCGTTGTGGAACACGATCGCGGTCGATTCCTCGCGCTGTCGGCGAGCGGGCTCGAGCGTGCGCCGCAGCCCGCCGAGCGTCCGATGGAAGGCGAGGTCCGCTCCCTCGAGGTCGACATCGGGCCAGATCACCTCGGTCGCCTCGTCCTTGCTCATGCCGCGCTCCCCGCGGTCGAAGAGGAAGGCGAAGAGCGCCTCCGCCTGCCGCGTCCCCGCCTTCTGGCCACCCCATTGGCGGATCAGCTCCGCGCCCCGTTGCACGCGCAGCGAGCCGAGCGCGAAGACCTGCAGGCGGCCGTCAGCGGCGCCCGGCTCCTGCACGAGGGCGGCCTGCAGCTCGGTGCCCGTGCTCGCCAGGGCGGCACCTTCGGCGGAGAGCGCGCCGAGCGCTTTCGCCTGTGCGTCCTGCCGGCTTGCGAGGCGCATCGACGAGGCGAGATACGTCGCCGCCAGCCCGAGCAGCTCGACCTCGGCCGCGGTGTACGGGAGAGCAGAGCGCTTCGCGCCCAGGCGCAGGGTGCCGTAGCTCTCGCCGCCGACGCGCAGGGGCAGGCTGAGCGCCAGCGGGTCGTCGGCCGCCATGCGGCCGTGGCGTGCCATGACCTCGCCGGAATCGGAGCACAGCTCGGCGCCGGAGATGCGGAAGGTCCTCGTCAGCCGTGCGAGGGCCGGCTCGATGGCCGACTCCGGCCGCTGCGCGGCCATCGCGTTCTGACCAAGCGCGCGCAACAGACGCTGGTACGCAACGTCGCGGCCGTTCGAGCCCGCCATCACCCGCCGGATCCGATCCGCGATCGGCTCGAAGAGGGCGATCGTGATCACCAGCGCGAGAGCGGTCACGATCGGCAGGTCGATGGCGAGGACGTTCCGCGCGACCAGCTCGAGGCCGACCAGCAGGGCGACGTAGGCCGTGACGCCGAGCCCGACCACCAGTGAGTATCGGAAGGCGGCGGCCGCCACGTCCGGCGCGAAGAAGAGGCCCTGCCCGAAGACCGCGTAGGCGGCGATGACGATCGCGATCGTGATGAGCGAGACGCCGATCCATGGGTCGCTGTCGGCGATGCCGGGCAGGATCCTGACCGTCCCTCCCACCGCGCCGATCACGACTGTCGCTAGCACTGCCTGGAGCTGGCGAGTTCGGAACTGGTCGCGCCCCGCGGCAAGTAGGGCCGCCGCGATCCAGTAGATGGCGAAGCCGAACAGGACCAGCCTGAATCCGATCCAGGCCCAGCCGAACACCGGACCGGGAATTCCCGGCAGCGAGAACTGCGGCGGGGTAACGCGAAATTCGAGGGCCGGATCGATGGCGGCCAGCGTCGAGGCGACGCCGCACACGAGGTAGGCCGTCACGCACACGATCCGCTGCCAGCGGCTCATCGGCCCCTCGACGGTCAGCGCCACAGCCACGTGCACGGTGGCCGCAGGCAGGAGGAACGCGGCCACGACCTCGGTCGCGTGGAGCGCCCGGCTGACCTCGGGAGCGTGCGGCAGGCGCTGGATGGTGATCGCGACCGACCAGACGACCAGGAGCAGCGTGATGAAGGCAAACACGCGCGCCGAGAGCCGACGCGGGGAGCGAGTCAGGACCGTGAGGCCCAGCCAGGTCGCCAGCAGGGCGGTGATGCCATGCGCCAGGACCTCGAGCAGGCCGGGCATGGTCATGAGGATCCTCCCACTCGGACGGAGGCAGCTCCGACACGCTACTCCGGCACGGATCAAGCGGCAAGGCGCTCGCGACAGCCGACCTGTCCGGTAAGCGGTGGATAACGGTCCGGTGAATGCCCGCTCCGCTACCATCGCCGACGTGCCAGCGGTGGTTCCGTCGCCGAACCAGCTCCCGATCTTCGAGGAGATGGTTCCGGCACCACCGCCGCGCGTCCGGCATCTGCGCGTTCAGCCGCCGCTCCTCGCAGACCTCACCGCCCGCCAGCGCCGGGCGGTCACCCACGGCGACGGCCCGCTCCTGATCGTCGCCGGGGCGGGAACCGGCAAGACGACCGCGATCACCCGGCGCATCGCGTGGCTGATCGCCGAAAAGCGAGCCCGTCCGTCCGAGATCCTGGCGCTCACCTTCACTGACCGAGCGACGCTCGAGATGACCGAGCGCGTCGACCGCCTGGTGCCGTACGGCCACAACGACGCGCAGATCGCAACCTTCCACGCCTTCGGTGACCGGCTCCTGCGCGAGCACGCCCTCGAGGCCGGCCTCTCCGACCGATCGAGCGTCCTGTCCCGCAGCGAGCAGATCATCCTGCTGCGCGAGCACCTGTTCGATCTCCCCCTGGACCGATACCGGCCGCTCGGCAACCCGGGCCGCTTCCTGTCGGCTCTGGTCACCCTGATCAGCCGGGCGCGGGACGAAGACATCGGTCCTGCACAGTACCTCGCCGCGGTGGCGGAGCTCGAGGCGCGCGCCGCCGCCGCGCCCGAGGACGCGGCCATGGCAGAGGAGGCGGCCCGCCAGCGCGAGCTCGCGGGCCTGTACGACGCCTACGAGCAGCTCATGCGCGCAAGCGACCGCTTCGATTTCGGTGACCAGGTGTCGCTCGCGCTCCGCCTGCTGCGCGACCATCCGGCCATCCTCGCCGCGGAGCAGGCACGCTTCCGCTACGTCCTCGTCGACGAGTTCCAGGACACCAACCATGCGCAGTTCGAGCTGGTGAAGCTCCTGGCCGCGCCGCACGGCAACGTGACGGTCGTGGGCGACGACGACCAGAGCATCTATCGCTTCCGCGGCGCGGCGCTCGGCAACATCCTCGGCTTCCGCGCCGCGTACCCGAAGTCCGCTAGCGTGGTTCTTGTCGACAACTTCCGCAGCCGCCAGCCCATCCTCGACGCGTCCCATCGGCTCATCCGCCATAACGACCCGGAGCGCCTCGAGGCGCGCGAGGGCCTCGACAAGCGCCTGCGCGCGCGCGCCGCGTTCCGCCGGCCGATGGCCGATGGCGGGCCGATCGAGCTGCGCGCATTCGCGACCGGCTCCGAGGAGGCAGATGCCACCGCCGACCGGATCGCTGCGAGCGTCCGCTCGGGGCGTCGGGCCGGCGACCACGCGATCCTGGTTCGCGGCAACCGCGACGCGGATCCCTTCCTGCGCTCCCTGAACATGGCGCGCATCCCGTGGCGTTTCAGCGGAACGGCCGGGCTCTACCGGCAGCCCGAGGTGCGGGTCCTGATCAGCTTCCTCCGCGCCGTCAGCGACCCGGCTGACTCGGTGAGCCTGTACGACCTGGCGACCTCGGAGATCTACGGCCTCGCTGCAGCGGACGTCACCCTGGCCCTGAACCGCGCATCCCGGCGACGGATCAGCCTCTCCGACGCGCTGCGGGAGGCATGGGTCCATCCCGAGGAATCGCCGTTTGGCCGCCGCGCGCTAGAGGTCGTGCAGCGGCTGACGGCCGGCATCGACCAGCACCGCGCCATGAGCGCCGAGCGCAGCTGCGGCGAGCTTCTTTATCACTTCGTCAGCAGCAGCGGATGGCTGGCACGACTGAGCCACGAGGCGCGCGAGAGCGGCGACGAGCGCCTGCAGAACGTCGCGCGCTTCTTCGAGATCGTCAAACGGCAGGGGAGTCTCCTGCGCGACGACCGGCTCCCGTTCCTGGTCGAGCAGCTCGACACGCTGATCGAGGCGGGCGACGACCCGTCGACCGCCGACAGCGAGCCCGACGAGGGGGATGCGGTCCACATCCTCACCTACCACAAGGCCAAGGGTCTCGAGTTCCCGGTCGTGTTCATGGTCGGGCTGGTGGAGGATCGCTTCCCGAGCCGTGATCGAAGCGATCAGCTCCAGCTTCCCGCCTCCCTGCTCGACGAACCCGCCTCGGGCGGTGACGCGCACCTCGCCGAGGAGCGGCGCCTCTTCTACGTCGGGATGACGCGCGCCCGCGAGGAGCTGGTCCTGAGCTGGGCGGCGGATTATGGCGGCCGGCGCAGGCGGCGGATCAGCCAGTTCGTGCTCGAGGCGCTCGACCTCCCGCCAGCGACGCCCCTCGAGGCGCTGCGCCCCAGCCTCGCGGAGCGGCTCGTCCAGCACGAAGGGAATGCCCGCCAGCCTGTCGCCGCGCCCGCCCGCCCGTCCCTGGCCGATCGGCCGCTCTCGCTGAGCTATTACCAGGTGAACGACTACCTCGAATGCCCCGCCAAGTACCGCTACGCGCACGTGGTGCGCATTCCGACCGCCCCCTCCCACGCGCTGGTTTACGGCAAGGCGCTGCACGCGGCGGTGCAGGCCTTTCACCGCCGGCAGATGGCCGGGCGGCCGATGTCGCTGCCGGAGCTGCAGGGTGCGCTGGATGCGAACTGGGAGTCGGTCGGGTTCCTGACCCGCGACCACGAGGAGGCACGGCGGTCCGCAGGCCGCGCGGCCATCGAGCGCTTCTGGCACGAACAGCAGACAGATCCCGCCCGGCCGAGCGCGGTCGAGCAGGAGTTCGCATTCCTGCTCGGCGGAGACCGCGTGCGGGGTCGCTACGACCGTGTCGATACCGAGGCCGACGGGCGAGTGGTGATCACCGACTACAAGTCGAGCGATGTCCGGGATCCGGCCACCGCCAACCGGCGCGCGCGGGAATCGCTCCAACTGTCGATCTACGCGATCGCCTACGAAGCCCAGCACAGTCGACTCCCTGATGAACTCTCGCTGCATTTCCTCGAGTCGGGCCTGGTCGGGCGCTCCGAGCCGAGCGAGAAGCGGCTCGAGCGCGCGCACGCGAAGCTGGCGCGGGCCGCAGAGGGAATCCGCGCGCGGCGCTTCGACGCCACGCCGACGTCGATGGCCTGCGGCTTCTGTCCGTTCCGCGAGATCTGCCCCGACGCGGTGCGGTGAGCGCCCGCCATCGCCTCTGGGTCCTTGGCCTGATCGGGCTCGGTCTGCTTGCCACAATCGGCCTCGTCGCGTTCGCCGCCGGGGCATGCCCAAGGGCCCTGCCCGGACAGCCTTGTCCCGATGCGCAACGCAACGTCATCATCGTCGTGGTGCTGGCGGCGGCCAGCGTCGCCCTGCTGGTCGCCCCGTTCGCCTTCCTGGGCGAGATCGCGGTCAAGCGCCGGATCGTGTACCGCGGCGCGTGGTGGCGCGCGGGGCGCCGCGGAGCCTTGGCCGGCCTGCTGGTCGCGACCCTCGCCGGCCTGCGACTCGGCGGCGCGCTGACGGTTCCGGCGCTGATCTTCCTCGTGGTGCTGGCGATCGTGGTCGAGCGCTTCGTCACTGGGCGCGGTGGATGAGCGACATCTTTGCCGGCCAGCCGAGCGACGCCGGCCTCCTGGCGGAGATCTACGACCTCGAGCACGACGAGATCAAGGAGGATCTCGTCTTCTACCGCGAAATGGCGGCGCGCGGGCGCGGACCGGTCGTCGACCTCGGATGCGGCTCAGGGCGCCTATTCGGGCCGCTTCTGGCGGGCGGCGCGACGAAGATCCTCGGGATCGATGGCTCGGCAGCGCTGCTGGAGCGCGCCGCCGCGAGGCTCGTGGCCGAACCCATGCTCCGTCGCGCGGCGGACGCGGGCCGGGTCGAGCTCCTGCGCACGGACGTGCGGATCGTGGAGCGCCCCGAGCGGTACGCCCTGGCGATCCTGGCCGGCGTCCTCTCGCACCTCGATGGCCCCGAGGAGGCGCTCCGGGCGCTCGACCACGCGGCGCGGCTGCTCGTCGCAGGGGGCAGGCTCATCGTGGACGGGCTCGGGCCAGGTGGGCTGCCGAGCCGCGACCTGCCGCTCTCGATCGATTGGCGCAAGAACCTCGGCGGCCGCGAGGTGGTTCGACGCAGCGAATTGGTGCGGCACGAGGCTCCGGAGGGAATGCGCGTCCTCTTCTCGACGATCGTCGACGTGCGGCAGCCCGATGGTACGATATCGCGGCTTCCGGCGAGCTACCGGCTCTGGTATCCATCTCCTGACGGCCTCGAGCGGCTGCTGGGGGAGGCGGGGTTGGAGGTCGAAGCGACCTTCGGCTCGCATGACCTGGATCCGCTCGACCGAGATAGCGAACGTTGCATCGTGGTCGCGCGTCGCGCAGTCCGGTCGCGCAGAAGAACCACCGTGAGGAGTGCGGATGGCAGCTGAACAGATTCGGCTCTTGCTGATCGAGGATGTCCCGCAGGTGGCGTCCCACATCCGTTCGCTGCTCAATGCCCAGTCCCAGATCAAGATGCTCGACGTCGTCACGGCTGGCGACCGGGCCGTTGGTGCCGTCGGCGAGCTCAAGCCCGATGTGGTGATCGTCGACGCGCTCCTGCAGGGGCGGGTCAGCGGCGCCCACGTGGTGCAGGGCATCCGTGGGGCCGAGCCTCAGGTCGGGCTGATCATGCTCACCGTGCCGCAGAACCCCGTCCGCGAGGACGCGCAGCGGGGCATCGACGCCGTCCTCAA
Organism: Chloroflexota bacterium; assembly: GCA_040003165.1. Classification (GTDB taxonomy): domain Bacteria; phylum Chloroflexota; class Limnocylindria; order QHBO01; family QHBO01; genus JALYSK01. The sequence goes on along the minus strand of JBDUDC010000040.1, from coordinate 2,685 downwards.
GATGCCCTTCTCGGGCTTCGACCTGACGACCATGGTCCGCAAGGTCGCCGAGGACCGGGCCGTCGAATCGTCGCGCGTCGGTTCCCTGATGGTGACCCTCTTTTCGCCGAAGGGAGGGGTGGGCCGCACGACGATCGCCTATAACCTCGCGGTCGCGCTGGGCCAGGAGCATCGGGTCTGCCTGGTCGACGGCTCGCTCCAGTTCAGCGACCTGCGCGGCCTCCTGCGGGTGCCCGCGGTCGCCCCATCGATCGTCAACCTGCCGACCGATCGGATCCGTGAGTCCGATGTCGCCGAGATCGCGTGGCGCGACCCGTCCGGGATCGACATCCTGCTGGCGCCGCCGCGGGTCGAGATGGCCGAGATGGTCACCACCCGCGACATCGAGAAGGCGCTCAGCATCCTTCGGCAGCTGTACGAGTTCGTGATCATCGACACCCGTGCCTCGCTCTCGGAGGACGTGCTCGTCTTCCTCGACGCGGCCGATCTCATCCTGCAGGTGCTCACCTACGACTCGATGGCGATTCGGAGCCTTGCGATGTCGGCCGAGACCTTCGCCGCGATCGGCTATCCGCCATCCAAGCTCCTCACCATCCTCAATCGGTCCGATGCGTCGGGCGGATTCGACAAGGCCGACCTGGAGCAGGCGCTGGGCACCAGCGTCGACTTCGAGCTCGTATCGGACGGTCGGCTCGTGCTCGCGGCGAACAACGAGGGGATCGCCTTCGTCAGCTCGAGCCCAGAGGCACCCATCTCGCTGGGCGTGCGACGCATCGCCGATGCGCTCGCCTCCCACCTGCGCGACAGAAGCCCCGCGCTCGCCCGTCGCTGAGGTGCGTCGGTCCGGAGACGCGCGGCCGATCGGGGTCTTCGACTCGGGTGTCGGCGGGCTTACTGTCCTCTCCGAGCTCCGCCGCCGGCTGCCGGCCGAGTCGACCATCTACCTGGGCGACAACGCGCGAACGCCGTACGGCCCGCGCTCCGGCGACGAGGTGCGTCGCTTCACCGCGGAATGCGCCGGCTGGCTGCTCGAACAGGACGTGAAGCTCCTTCTCCTGGCCTGCAACACCGCCACGGCCCAGGCCCTCGACATGGTCCGGGAGCGAGCCTCCGTGCCGGTCCTGGGCGTGGTCCGGCCCGGCGCCGTGGCGGTGGCGGCCGCGACGCGGACTCGCCATGTCGGGGTGATCGCCACTGCCGGCACGGTCGCATCCGGCGCCTACCCGCGCGCCATCGACGAGGCCGATCCGCGCACGCAGGTGGCCCAGCAGGCCTGTCCCGACCTCGTGCCCCTGGTCGAGGCCGGCACGCTCGACGGGCCGTTGGTGGAGAACGCGCTCGGCGGCTACCTGGGCACACTCTTCGCGGCCGATGCCGAGATCGATACGCTGCTTCTCGGCTGTACCCACTACCCCCTCCTGCGACCGCTCATCGAGCGCCTGGTCGGGCCGCCGGTCAGTGTCGTCGATTCGGCGTTCACGGCTGCGCTCGCCACCGAGGATCTGCTCGACGCGCTCGGCGCGCGTTCGACGCGCGGCCAACCGGTGAGCCGCATCGTCACGACGGGGGACGTGGCAGCATTCACGGAGGTCGCGTCGCGAGTCTTCGGTACGGAGCTGCCGCAGGTCGAGGCGATCTCAGTCGAGGCGGTTCCTGCCGTAGACTGACTCCATGTCACGCAGCGGCACCCGGCTCGGGATGGGCATCGTGGTCGGCAGTCTTGTCGCCGTCGGCGCTGCGGTCGCCCAGCGCGAGATCATGCGCCGGGCCGGCACCGGGCTCATCGACTGGGAGGCGGTTCGCCAGATCGCCCGGCGGCGGCTCGGGGAGGATGCGGTCCCCATCTCGGCCGCGCAGCGCCAGGCCGCGGACGCCTTCTATCGAGACACGCTGCTGCGGATCGAGCCAGCGGTCGCCGAGGAGATCGGCGCGCAGCTGCCGCGTGCGCTGGAGACGCCAGCGGTGATCGATCGGCTGGAGTGGGTCGACCTCAACCTGGCCACCTTCCAGCAGCTCTTTCGGCGGGTCGAGGAGATCCTTGCGGAGGCGCAGAGCGGCCCCGACACCACCGGGCGGGCGCTCTCGCGGATCGTCAACCGCTCGATCGGCAACCAGCAGCTCGGATTCCTGATGGCATTCCTCGCGCGGAAGGTCCTCGGCCAATACGACGTCAGCCTGCTCGCCGCAGGGCCCGCGACCCGCGGCCGCCTCAACTTCGTCGAGCCCAATATCGTCGCCAGCGCCGCCATGCTGCGCGTCCCGCTCGACGAGTTCCGAACCTTCATCGCGCTCCACGAGGCGACCCACGCCTTCGAGTTCGAGGCCTATCCCTGGCTGCGCGACCACTTCGCCTCGCTGGTGAGCGAATCGGTCGAGCAGTTTGCGACCGACTCGGGAGGCCTGCTGGGGCGGCTGCGTGATGCGGTCGCCAGCGGACCGGGCGCGAAGGGTCACTGGCTGGAGCGGATGATGAGCCCCGCCCAGCTGGGCTCGTTCCGCCGCACCCAGGCGCTGATGTCACTGCTCGAGGGCTATTCGAACCACGTCATGCACGCGGCCGGGCAACGGTTGCTGCCGGGCTTCGCACAGCTCCACGAGCGCTTCGAGCGCCGGAACGAGCGGAGGGGCGCGGTCGAGCGCGCGATCATGCGGATCACCGGCCTCGACCTGAAGATGGAGCAGTAC
>JBDUDC010000163.1:0-3443 GCA_040003165.1 Chloroflexota bacterium | reverse complement strand
GCGTCAAGGCCTACGAGCGGCTGGTGGTGGAGGCGATCCGGACCCACGACCGCGACACGGCTCTCCGCGCGCTGGCGGCCAACCCGCTGGTCGGCCCCTACGTCGACGCCGAGCCGCTGCTGACGGCCCTGCTCGAGGCGAACCGGGAGTTTCTGCCCGAGTTTGCCTAGCTAGGTGCGGCGCAGGCGAGCCGAGACGGTCGCCTCCGCGGGCTTGCCCGGCTCCCACGCCAGCAGGATCTCGGCGAGCTCCTGCATGCGGAGCCGCGAGTGGATCAGGTTCAGGTAGCCGCGCTTGTAGTAGATGAACGGCTCCTCGTCCTCGGGCGGCCGATGCGGCAGCCGCGTGATGCCGCAGCCGCGCTCGGCGGTCACGATGCCGCGCAGCGCGCGCTCGAGGTTTGCCTCGTACTCGACGTGGAGGGCATGCAGCTCCTCGGGCGCCAGCATCCCGCGCAGCTCATCGGCGGCGAGGTCGAGCTCATCCTCCGCGGCCGAGAGGCGTTCCATGGCGACATCGACCTCGAGATCGCGCCGCCGCAGCGCATCCACCGCCTCGGCCAGGCCGCCGACCACCACGTCAATGCGCTGGGTCCGCTCGAACAGCTCGTTGCGATAGGTGGCCAGCTCCTTGCCGTGGCCGAAGCGTCGGCGCTTGCCCTTTCCGCCTCGGAACCACGCGCCCGGAGCGCTGATCAGCGCCAGCGCAATGCCTACCAACGAGCGAACGAGCATGGTCAGCTCCCCTTCCGCGCGCGGATCTGGTCGATCAGCTTCGGGATGATGGCGAACAGGTCGCCCACCACGAACAGGTCTGCGAATTCACCGATCGGCGCGTCGGGATCCTTGTTGATGGCAACAACATGCTCGGCGGTCTGCATCCCGACCCGATGCTGGATGGCGCCGGAGATCCCGCAGCCGATGTAGAGCGCTGGTTTCACAACCTTGCCAGTTTGACCGATCTGGAGCTGATACGGGACCCATCCCGCGTCAGCCGCCGCGCGGCTGGCGCCGACCGTCCCTCCCAACGCATCGGCCAGCTCCTGCAGCAGCTCGAAGCCTGCCTCTCCGCCAACGCCGCGGCCGCCGGCGACGATTACGCTCGCCTCCTCGAGATTGGCGACCCGGGCCTCGGCGGGGTGGCGCTCCAGGATGCTGATCTTGCCGAACGCGCCGTCCTCGCCGGCGGACGCCTTGGTCAGCTCCGCGCTGCCGCCGCCCTCCTCGGGAGTGAAGGTGCTGGGCAGTACCAGGACCACGGATGGACCCGCCGCTCCCTCGACCGGCTCGCTGGTGGTGATCACGCTGCCCTGCAGGGTGGCCTGCTCGCTGCGGACGTGACCGTCGACCACCTCGACCGAGCGGACCGGCCCAAAGGCGGGCAGGTCGAGCGACCCGACCAGCGCGGCCGCCAGGTCGCGCCCGTTGGGCGTGGCGGGGGCGAGCACCGCAAGCGGCTGGGCGTCGCGCACGGCGCTCACCGCCGAGTCTGCGAAGGTGATCGCCGGCCGCTCCTCGTCGCCGAGCAGCACCACGCGATGGGCGCCGTTGGCCCCCAGGCCGGCCGCATCGCGGGCTCCGGGGCCGTAGGCCAGACCGACCGCCTGGCCGCCACTCGCCTTGGCGAGGTCTGCCGCGCCGGTCGCCAGCTCGACCGCGCTGCGGCTCGGTGCCCCGTCGGCGTACTCGGCCAGGAAGAAGATGTCGTTGGCCATCAGATCAGCTTCCGCGCCTGCAGCCAGTCGGCGACCTTGCCGGCCATCTCGTCCGGCGGCAATCCCTCGATCCGCTCGGTCGGCGGCTTGTCAGCCGGCGGCCCGGCCGCCGTCACGCGCGTCAGGGCGGCGCTCCGCAGGTCGTCGGCACTGAGGCCGATATCGGCCAGCCCCCACGTCTCGAGCGGCTTGCGCTTGGCGGCCATGATCCCCTTCAGGCTCGCGTAGCGCGGCTCCCCCACCTGGTCGGTGACGCTGGCGACCACGGGGAGCGGCGACTCCCAGATCTCGAAGCCGGCCGCCGAGAGGCGCCGAATGCGGGCCACCCCATCGTCGAGACGCAGCTCCGCGCCGTAGGAGAGCAACGGCAGTCCGCGCATGGCCGCCACCGCGCCGGGCACCAGCGAGCCGCGCGCGTCGTCGGAGGCCATGCCCATCAGCGCGACGTCCGGCGCGAGCTTGTCGAGCGCTGCGGAGAGGACGCGTGCGGTCGCCCATTCGTCGGCGCCGGCGAGCGCCGCATCGGTCACCAGGTAGGCCTCGTCGCCGCCCATCGCCAGCGCGCGGCGGAGGGCCTCCACCGCCTGCTCGGGACCCATCGACAGGTAGGCAACGCTCTCCGCCTTGCCGTCGTCGGCCAGGCGCAGCGCCTGCTCGATCGCGTACTCGTCGAGCGGGTTGATGATCGACTCCGAGGCGCTGCGCTCAAGGCGAAAGTCAGGCCCGTACCGCTTCTCCGAGGTGGTGGCCGGGACCTGTTTCATGCAGACGACGATCTTCACGCTGGTCTCTATGCTCCGCTGCTCATGCGCCGCGATCGACGATCCCTGCGCGCTGCAGGAGCTGGCGCGCGATCACGAGGCGCTGGATCTGCTGGGTTCCTTCGTAGAGCTGGGTGATCTTCGCGTCGCGCATCATGCGCTCGGCCGGATATTCGCTGATATAACCGTATCCGCCCATGACCTGCACCGCATCGGTGGTCACCCGCATGGCGGTGTCACCGGCGATCAGCTTCGCGCAGCTGCTCCAGTAGGCGGTCTCCGGGCTGCCGATCCGCGCCGCTGCCGCGTAGGTGAGCTGGCGGGCGGCCTCCGTCTGGGCCGCCATGTCGGCCAGCATGAACTGGATCCCCTCGAAGTCGGTGACGCGCTGGCCGAACTGCTCACGCTGACCGGCATGCCGCAGCGCGACGTCGATGGCCCCCTGCGCGATCCCGACCGCCTGCGCCGCGATCCCGACCCGCGAAGCGTCGAGGCTCGCCATCGCGATCCGGAAGCCATCGCCCTCCTCCCCGAGCCTATTGGCGACCGGGACGCGGACGTCGTCGAAGGTGAGCTCGGCGGTGGGCGACCCGCGAATCCCCATCTTGTGCTCGACGCGAGGCGCCGCGAAGCCGGGGGCATCGGTCTCCACGATGAAGGCGCTCATCCCCTTGCGCCCCCCGGCTTCGGGATCGGTCAATGCGAAGACGCTCACGACGTTGGCGATCGAGCCGTGGGTGATGAAACGCTTGCTGCCATTGAGCAGGTAGTCCTCCCCGTCGCGGCGGGCGCGCATGCGGTTGGCCGCCACGTCGCTGCCAGCGGCGGCCTCGGTCAGGCCGAAGGCGATCAGCCATTCGCCGCTCGCGAGTCTCGGGAAGTAGCGGCTCTTCTGCTCGTCGTTGCCCGCGAACAGGATCGGCAGCGCCCCCAGCTTCTGGACGAGCGGGATCAGGCTGGTGGTGGCA
>JBDUDC010000162.1:0-3452 GCA_040003165.1 Chloroflexota bacterium | reverse complement strand
ATGGTCGGGGTCAGCGCCGAAAACCGCGCGGGCGCCGGCATCGCCGGCGGCGACGAGGTCGACGTCGACATCGAGCTCGACACCGCGCCGCGCGAGGTCACCGTGCCGCCGGACTTCGCCGCTGCGCTCGCTGCTGATCCGAATGCCAAACGCACCTTCGACGCGCTGTCGGACAGCCTCAAGTCGTGGCACGTCGGATCCATCGAAGGCGCGAAGACCGACGAGACACGGCAGCGCCGCATCGTCAAATCCGTCGACGTATTGGGGCAGGGCCGGCCCCGCTGACTTGTGCTTCGTGGCCTCGGAATCGCTGAATCTCACCCTTCCGAGGACCCCACCGGCTTCGAGGGTCTGAGGACGGCACAAAGAATTCTTGCGCAGGCAGTCCGGCTGCTGTTCAATCTAATAAACGTTCCCCATGGACGGAGGCATTTATGGCTCGCACCCCCTTGGTAGACAGGTTGCTCGACGCCGCCTCGCTCGCTCGGGAGTCCTGGCGACGAGACCTTCCCGCTGAACGCATCATTCAGGAAGGCATCAGCCGGCGCGAGCTGCTCCGAAGGGCGGGCACCGCCGGGCTCGCCGGAGCCGCGGCGATGGCGATCGGTCGGCGCAGCAGCGTCCGGGCCGCCTCCGCGACGCCGCGGATCGCGGTCATCGGAGCCGGCCTGGCCGGCCTCACCTGCGCGTATCGGCTCAAGCAGGCAGGCTATGCAGCCACCGTCTACGAGGCGTCTGATCGCGTTGGTGGCCGGTGCTGGACGATCCGTGGGGTTTTCGACGCGGGCCAGATTGCCGAGCATGGCGGCGAGCTGATCGACCAGGGGCACACCGCGATGCGAGGGCTGGCGCGGGAGCTCGGCTTCACGCTGGACAACCTGCTCTCGGCCCAGTCGAACGGCACCGAAGACTTCTTCTACTTCGATGGCGCGCCATACGCATTCGCCGACGCCACTGACGACCTCAAAGGGATCTGGCAGCAGCTCCACAAGGACGTCTCGGCCGCGAGCTATCCAACCCTCTACAACCTCAATACGGCTCGTGGCCGCCAGCTCGACCAGATGTCGATCACGGACTACATCAACGCCTATGTTCCGGCCAGCGCGAAGGGCTATGACGTCGGGCCGGGAATGGCATCCAGGCTTGGCCAGCTGCTCGACGTCGCCTACAACATCGAGTACGGCGGCGAGTGCTCGGTCCAGAGCTCCCTTAACATGCTCTACCTCCTCGCGTACTCGGGGCAAGGCCAGCTGCGGATCTTCGGGCCCTCGAACGAGAAGTACCACGTCAAGGGCGGCAACGACCAGGTCCCCGCCGCCCTGAAGAGCATCCTGGGCAGCCGGATTGCCCTCGGGATGGAGCTGACCTCAGTCGGGCAGAACCGGGACGGCACCTACAGCCTCTCGTTCCGAGGGCAGTCCGCGGCAACGATCGTTGATCGGGTCGTGCTTGCGCTCCCCTTCTCCCTGCTGAAGTCGGTCGACTACGCCAAGGCCAACTTCGGAAAGCTCAAGGACACGGCTATCAAGAACCTGGCGATGGGAACGAACTCGAAGCTCCACGTCCAGTTCACCGACCGCCACTGGAATTCGCTCGGCAACAACGGCAACACGTTCGCCGATACCGGTTACCAGAACACCTGGGAGGTGACTCGCGCCCAGGGCGGGACACCGGGCATCCTGGTCGACTACACCGGCGGCACGATCGGGGCAAGCTTCGGGTCGGGAACCCCCGAGGACCGCGCGCAGCAGTTCCTTGCACAGCTGCGCCCTGTCCTGCCGGGCATCGGCCCGAAATACAACGGCAGGGCGACCGTCGACTTCTGGACCGCCTACCCATGGACGAAGGGCTCGTACTCGTTCTGGAAGGTCGGGCAGTACACCGGCTTCTCGGGCGTCGAGAAGGAGCGGCGCGGCAAGGTCCATTTCTGCGGGGAGCACACCTCCCAGGACTTCCAGGGCTACCTGAACGGCGGCGTGGAAACCGGACAACGGGTCGCGGACGAGATCCTCGGCGACTACAAGGCAGGCGTCTTTCCGTGATCCGGCGGCTGGCCGGCGCGTTGGGTCAGCGGCCGCTCGGCCCCTCCGATTCTCCGGACTCCGGCAGGTAGCGGCGCTCGCCGCTCTGCGGGTCGATGTGGACGCGCATGCGCCGCCCGGTGGACGGATCCACGAAGACCTCGTCGGTCGGCTGGAAACGCGCATCGACGTCCAGCGGCCGCTCTGCGCCGTAGCGCCGCTGCTCGTAGAGCACTGCCACGACGCCGGCCAGCCCCACCAGCAGCGTCCACGCGCCGCCCAAGACCTGCCCGATGGCGATGGCGAGCAAGCCGACCGCGATCAGCAGGCCTGCGATCACCGCTGTCAGGATGCGAACGGCGGCGTGCATCGGCTATTCGAGGGAGGCTGCTGCGGAGGCGTCGGCCTCCACCACCACGGCAGTGCCGTAGGCGACGATCTCGGACATCGTGCTGCCGATCTCCGAGCTGTCGAACCTCATGCTGAGCACCGCGTTGGCGCCCATCAGGGTGGCGTTCTGCACCATCCGGTCGAGCGCCTGGCGTCGCGTGTCCTCGAGCAACTCGGTGTACTCGTGGATCTCACCGCCGACCAGCGATCGGATCACCGCTGCCAGGTTGCCCGCCAGGCCGCGACTGCGCACGACGAGGCCGAAGACCTGGCCCTTCGCCTCCATCACGCCGTGGCCGGGAAGGTAGGGAGTCGTTGCGACGATCATGTTGCTCACCTCGTTGGCCGATACCCATGCATCTCGCTGTCGGCCGAGTGTCGCACACCGCCGGCTAGGGCCATGCGCCTGGCGAGGGGGTTGACTCGGGGCAGTACGGTAGGCAGTCCAGCCGAGTGCCCGGCGCAACGTGATAGGTGCCCAGGGAGAAGAGGCCGATGCACGCTATCCAGGATCTGCTCGTGCTGGCTGCGCTCGGGGCGGGGTTCGTGGCGGTTCTCCTGGGCCTGAGGGCCACGCGACCGCTCGACGATGGTGACGACCATGTCGAGTCCCGCTAGGTCCATGGCGGTGGACATGGGCCTGGCACGCCTGAACCGTGGCTCGGCCGCGGTGTCGGGCCACCCCCCGCCGATGGCAATCGGGACGCTCTACACCTTCGGCTACGCCGGGTTGCAGGGTGGCGGCGACCTGCGCGAGCTGCTGGGCCAGCGAGTCGAGGTCGTGATCGACGTTCGGCTCCGTCCGTACAGTCGGAAGCGGGCCTTCAGCCTCGGGACACGCGAGACCGTCGAGACCGCGCCGTACGCGTATCGCTGGCTTGGCGGGCTGGGGAACGCGGAGTATCGGACCGGCGGGATGCGTCTGGCACGGCCGGATGAGATCGAAGTCGTGGTCAAGCTGCTGGCGAGCGGCACCAATGTCGCGCTGATGTGTGCCTGCGCCGAGGCGACGAGCTGCCATCGGCGGCTGGTCGCTGATCT
>JBDUDC010000039.1:0-11663 GCA_040003165.1 Chloroflexota bacterium | reverse complement strand
CGGCTGCGCGTCGCGGCGGAGCGCGCGGGCCTCGATCCGGACGGCTTCCGGATCGTGGCGGTGACGAAGGGGTTCGATGTGGCGGTGGCGCGAGCGGCCGTCGACGCCGGGCTGCACGCGCTCGGCGAGAATCGGGTCCAGGAGGCGCTGCCAAAGATCGAGCAGCTGCCGGGAGCCGAGTGGCACCTGGTCGGGCGGCTGCAGCGCAACAAGGCCCGCAAGGCAGTCGGCGCCTTCGCCGTGATTCACTCGGTCGACTCATTGGAGCTGCTGCGGCGCCTGTACGACGACGTGACGGCTGCCGAGCACGCGCCCCGTCTCCTGCTGCAGGTCAACGTGAGCGGCGAAGCGAGCAAGGCCGGCTTCGCGCCCGACGCGCTGGCTGAGGTGGTGCCGGCACTGAGCGGCCGGGTCGTCGGCCTCATGACGATGGCGCGGCACGACGCCGACGACGGGGAGCAGCGACACACGTTCGCGACCCTCCGCCGGTTGCGCGACGAGCTCCAGCAACGCGCCGGCGTCGAGCTGCCGGAGCTCTCTATGGGCATGAGCGGCGACGCCGAGTCCGCTGTCGCGGAGGGCGCGACGCTGCTGCGCATCGGCACTGCGCTCTTCGGGCCGAGGCCGCACTAGCCCCGCAGGGGGCATCGGCCGGGCTGCTATCCTCCGCGGTTGATGGTCCTGATCGTCAACTTCGTGCAGCTGCTCGGCTTCGTGCTCTGGTTTCTGCTGATCGCCCGGGTCGTCACCAGCTGGCTGACGCCGACCGGTGGAGGGGGAGTGGTCGCCTTCATTTACCAGGTGACCGAGCCGATCCTCGCACCCATCCGCCGGATGATTCCGGCCACCGGAGGCCTCGACTGGTCGCCGCTGGTCGCAATGCTGGTCCTCGGCGTGCTGGTCCGGCTCCTCTCGCAGCTGGCCGTGAAATGAGCACGCGGGGCCAGCCGAATGACGGTCGCCGCTATACTGGGCCGCTCCCCTGAGATGGGCGATTGGCTCAGTCGGTTAGAGCGCACGGTTCACATCCGTGAGGTCACTGGTTCGAATCCAGTATCGCCCACCATCCCTCCATTCCGATCCGGCGTGACGGTCTCCCCGCGCCCGATGCGCTAGACCGATGCGCGTCGCGATCTTCACCGAGACCTACCTGCCGTACCTCTCCGGCGTCACTATCTCGACCGAGGCTCTCGCTCGCGGGCTCGGCCGCGCCGGGCACGAGGTGCTGCTGGTGGCGCCGCGGCCGAAGCGCGGAGCGGATCCCGGGACCGCTGGGGCGCTGGGGCCGGAGCCCGCCTACGCCTGGCTGCCCTCCTACGAGCCCACGGCACTGGTGCCGCCCGGCTATCGCATGCCGATCCCGGTGGCCTGGACCGCCGGGCGACGCGCCGCCATCGCGTTTGCGCCACAGATCGTCCATGCCCAGTCGCCCTTCGCCAGTGGGCTGCTGGCGAACGAGGTGGCGCGCCGGGTGCGGGCCCCCCTGGTCTTCACCCACCACACCCGCTTCGCCGAGTACGGCCATTACCTCGGCGCCCTGGCCGCTCCTGCAACGGCCGCGCTCGACGCGCACCTGCGCCGCTTCTGGACCAGCTGCGCGGCGGTGGTCGCGCCCTCATCGGACCTCGCGGCCGAGCTCAGTGATCGACTGGCGGCCGGGGGTCCGCGCGTCCGCGTCATCCCGACCGGGATCGAGCTGCAGGTGACCCGAGGGCTGAAGCCGATCGACCCGCGCCCAGCGGCCGGGTGGCCGGCCGACAGCCTGGTCGTGGCCACGCTGGGTCGGCTCGCCCGGGAGAAGAACCTCGACCTGCTCCTGGACGCGTTCCAGGCGGCTGCCGCGGCAGAACGGCGACTTCGGCTCGTCCTGATCGGCGGCGGGCCGCTCGAGGCCAGCCTCCGCCGGCGGGTCGAGCTCGCCGGCCTCACCTCTCGGGTCCATTTCGCCAACAAGCAGCCGCATGCCGTCGCCCTGGCCATCCTCAAGGCGGCGGACCTCTTCGCCTTCGCGTCGCAGACCGAGACCCAGGGCCTCGTGCTCGCTGAGGCCCTGGCAAGCGGCCTGCCGATCGTGACCCTCGACGGCCCGGGGGTCGCCGACTCGGTGCGCCACGGGATCGATGGCCTGGTCGTGCACGATGGCGCCGAGCTCGGTCGCGTCATGGGTGCGCTCGCCGCGGATCCTGGGCGGCGGCGAGCGATGGCGTCCGCCGCGCGGGACGGGTCGGAGCGCTTCGCCGCGCAGCGGCGCGTGGGTGAGATGGAGGAGCTCTACCGCGATCTGCTGCGCTGACCGGTTCGGTTCTCTCTTGCGCCCCGGGTGGGGCCGCGTACAATGCGGTCCATGCGAGTGAGTCTGGTGGCCCGCTACGTCTCCCATCCGGTGATGGATTTCGGTCGGAGTCGGCGGGCGGGACCGCGCTCGCGCCTCGGTCTGCGGCGCACCGCGACCGTCTACCATCGCTCTCGCCGCTCGGCTCAGCGGCTGCCCACCATCGGGGCGCTCCGCTCCCAGACGAGTCGGTTCCGCTTCCCGTCCGTGGGCCGCCTCGCGCGCACTCCCGCCCGCCGCGCCGTCTCGCCGTTCGGGTTGCTGCGCGCCCGCCGCTCCTAGCGGCGCGTGGCTCCGCTGCGCAGCGCTCGCGCCACGTCGGCAGGGGGTGTCGTTCACAGCACTGTCGAGGGCCGCACCGAGGTGGCCCTCGTTCATCGTCTGAGGCCGGCCCTCTGGGCGTTGCCGAAGGGGACGCCGAGCGTCGGCGAGACGATCGAGGAGACCGCGTTGCGCGAGACCCGGGAGGAGACCGGGCTGGCGGTCGAGATCGAGCAGCCGATCAGCTCGATCCGCTATTTCTTCGTTCGCGGACGGACCCGATTCGCGAAGACGGTGCACTTCTTCCTGATGCGGCCGATCGGAGGCGACCTCTCGGAGCACGACCACGAGTTCGACGAGGTGCGCTGGTGGCCGCTGGAGGAGGCGATCGAGCTGCTCACCTATCCCACCGAGCGCTCGGTCCTCGAGAAGGCGGCGGCGCTGATCGTGGCGGGCACGCCCGCCGGCGAGGCGACCGCCTGATGTGCCGTTGAGCGAGGCGATCGGCCAGCTGCGGCGGACTCCGCTGCACGACGTCCACGTCGAGCTCGGCGCTCGCATGGTGCCGTTCGCCGGCTACGAGATGCCGGTCCAGTACCGGTCGATCATCGAGGAGCATCGGACCGTCCGCAGCACCGTTGGCCTCTTCGACCTGTCGCACATGGGAGAGGTCGCGATCGGGGGTGCGGAGGCGCTCGCCTTTGTCCGCTACGCGGTGGTGAGTGATCCCGGAGCGCTCGAGCCGGGGCAGGCCCAGTACTCGATGCTGTGCACCGATGGCGGCGGAATCATCGACGACCTGATCCTGTATCGCACCGACGAGGGCTACCTGATCGTCTGCAACGCGTCGAACCGCGACGCGGTGGTCGAGCACCTTGGCCGGCTGCTCTCCCGTGGCGACTTCGACGCGGCGATTGACGACCGCAGCGATCGAACCGCGCTGGTCGCACCGCAGGGTCCTCGCGCCGCCGAGCTTGTTGCGGGCCTGACCGGTCTCGACCTGGAGCAGCTCGGCAACTACCGCTCCGTTCCCGGGCGCGTGGCCGGCATCGACTGCCTGGTGGCCCGCACCGGCTATACCGGCGAGGATGGCTTCGAGCTGTTCTGCGACGCACGCCGCGCCGAGCGGCTCTGGCGGGCGCTGTACGACGCCGGCCAACCGCTCGGCCTGCAGGCGTGCGGGCTGGGCAGCCGCGACACCCTCCGCCTCGAGGCCGGGATGCCCCTCTACGGCAACGAGCTCGACCGCGATACCAATCCGTTCGAGGCCAACCTGGGCCGGGTCGTGAAGCTCGAGAAGGGCGAGTTCGTCGGTCGCCGGGCGCTGCAGCAGGTGCAGCAGGAGGGACCGCAGCGCAAGCTGATCGGCCTCGTCATGCGTGACAACGCGATCCCGCGCCATGGGTACGCCGTCCGCGCGGACGGTGAGGATGTCGGCGCCGTCACCAGCGGCACGCTCTCGCCGACCCTCGGCGACAAGATCGCGATGGCATACGTGACGGCCGACCGAGCCGCGGTCGGTGCCACGTTCGAGGTGGTCGTGCGTGAGCGTCCGTGCTCGGCCGAGCAGGTAAAGTTGCCGTTTTACCGGCGCCCGCGCCCCACGCCGGCGGCTTAGCCCGGCTCCCCGGCACCGCAGCACGAGGTCTCGACCCGCCCATGTACCCCGACGATCTCCGCTACTCCAAGGACCACGAGTGGGTCCGCGTGGAGGGGTCGCGCGCCACGATCGGCATCACCAACTTCGCGGCCGATGAGCTCGGCGACATCGTCTTCGTGGAGCTCCCCGAGCCGGGCACGAAGGTCGCCCAGTTCGCGAGCTTTGGCGTGGTCGAGTCGGTGAAGGCGGTGAGCGACCTGTATGCGCCGGTCTCCGGCGAGGTGGTCGAGATCAACGCCGCGCTGCGCGAGAAGCCGGAGCTGGTCAACGCGGACCCGTTCGGCGAGGGCTGGATGCTGAAGGTCGAGCTGAGCTCGCCCGACGAGGTTGAGCAGCTGATGGACGCCGCGGCGTACCAGGCCCAGACCGCGGGCTGATGGCCTACTCCCCGCACACTCCGTCCGACCGTGAGGTGATGCTCGGCGCCATCGGGGTGGACGCCGTGGACGACCTGTTCGCCGACATCGCGTCGCGCTTCCGACCGGCGAGCTTTGACGTGCCGCCGCCGCTCGCGGAGCTCGAGGTGCGGAATGAGCTGGCTCGGGTGGCAGGCAGGAATCGGATCCCGGAGGTCAGCTTCCTGGGGGCCGGTGCGTATCGGCATCTCGTCCCGTCGGTCGTCAGCGAGGTGATCGGCCGCAGCGAATTCGCGACCTCCTACACGCCCTACCAGCCGGAGGTCAGCCAGGGGACCCTGCAGAGCATCTACGAGTTCCAGTCGCTGATCTGCGAGCTGACCGGGATGGAGGTGGCGAGCGCAAGCCACTACGACGGCGCGACCGCGACCGCGGAGGCCGCGCTGATGGCATGCCGCCTCACCCGACGCGAGCGCGTGGTGGTCTCGGGCGCGCTCAATCCCGACTATCGGCGAGTGCTGGCCACCTACTGCTCCGGCCCGGGGATCGAGATCGTCGAGCTGCCCGCCGACCTGGCGCTCGGCGGCTCGGGCGGGACTGATCCCGCCGCGGGCGCCGATGTCGTGGACGAGCGGACCGCCTGCGTGGTCGTGCAGCAGCCCAACTTTTTCGGCCAGGTGGAGCAGATGGCGGAGCTGGCCGAGCTGGCGCATGCCGCGGGGGCACAGCTGGTCGCGGTCGTGGAGCCCACCTCCCTGGCGGTGCTGGCCGCGCCCGGCAGCTACGGAGCCGACATCGTCGCGTCCGAGGGCCAGCCGCTCGGCATTCCGGTCAGCTTCGGCGGTCCATACGTCGGCCTCATGGCGGCCAAGATGGCGTCGGTGCGGCAGATGCCCGGCCGGCTGGTGGGCGCGACCCGCGACGCGGAGGGGCGGCGTGGCTACGTGCTCACTCTCCAGGCGCGCGAGCAGCACATTCGGCGCGAGAAGGCCGCCTCGAACATCTGCACCAACCAGGCGCTCTGCGCCCTCGCCGCGACGGCATACCTGGCCGCGGTTGGTCCCCAGGGTCTGCGCGAGGTCGCCGAGCTGTCGATGACCCAGGCGCGCCATCTCGCCTCCGCGCTCGAGGCCGCGGGAATTGGTAAGCGCCGGTTCGCGGGGGCGTATTTCAACGAGGTGGCGATCGACCTCCGCGACGCCGAGCGCCGGCACTCCGAGCTGAGCGCGGAGGGGATTGTGGCGGGCCTGCCGCTGGGGCGCGACTTCCCGGCGCTGCCCGACACCTTGCTGCTCGCCGCCACCGAGCTGACCACCGACGCCGAGATCGACCGCCTGGTCGACGCGCTCAGAGCGACGGGATGAGCGTGGCAGAGCGCGCGCCGGCGGCGGATGCGAGCGGCCGCGGAGCCGCGTTCCACTCCCCGGCGAGCGGGGACGAGCTCACCGTGGTGGAGCCGCTCATCTTCGAGCGATCGCGACCCGATCGGCGGGGCGTGCGCTTCGCGCGGCCCTCGGAGGCGGCTCGCGCCGCCGCCGCCGGCCAGCCGGAGCTGCCCGAATCCGCGGTTCGTGCGTCCGCTCCTCGGCTCCCGGAGGTGAGCGAGCTGGATCTGCTGCGCCATTTCAATCGGCTCAGCCACTTGAACCACGCCATCGACCTCGGCTTCTACCCGCTCGGCTCGTGCACGATGAAATACAACCCCAAGGTCAACGAGTGGGCCGCGCGCCTGCCCGGCTTCGCCGACTCGCACCCGCTCGACCCCGCGGTGCTCAGCCAGGGCAGCCTCGAGCTGATGTGGCTGCTGGCCGAGCTGCTGAAGGAGATCAGCGCCTTCGCAGCGGTCAGCCTCCAGCCCGCCGCCGGCGCCCACGGCGAGCTGACCGGCATGCTGATGACCCGGGCCTATCATCGGTCGCGCGGGGAGGGCGAGCAGCGCACCAAGGTGCTGGTCCCCGACAGCTCCCACGGTACCAATCCCGCGACCGCCACGATGGTCGGCTATACGACAGTGACGGTCCCCTCCAACGAGCGAGGCGGCATCAACCTCGATGCGCTGCGCGCCGCGCTCGGCCCGGACGTCGCCGCCCTGATGATCACCAACCCGAGCACGCTCGGGATCTTCGAGGACCAGATCGACGCGGTCATCGACGCCGTCCACGAGGCGGGAGCCATCGCCTACATGGACGGGGCCAACCTGAACGCGATCCTGGGGCGCTTCCGTGCCGGGGAGGCCGGCTTCGACGTGATGCACTTCAACCTGCACAAGACCTTCAGCACGCCGCACGGCGGGGGAGGCCCGGGCGCAGGCCCGGTGGGGGTCAGCGATCGGCTGGCGCCCTTCCTGCCCCGGCCGATCGTCAGCCTGGTTGAAGGCCACGCCGGCGAGGTGCTGGCCAACGCGTGGGCGGGCCGCTCCACGCCCGGTGCACGATTCGCGCTCGACGACGACCGGCCTGAAAGCATCGGCAAGGTGCGCAGCTTCTTCGGCAACTTCGGGATGTTCGTGCGCGCCTACACCTACATCCGTTCCAACGGCGGGTCCGGCCTGCGCGAGATCAGCGACGACGCGGTTCTCGCCGCCAACTACCTGCGCGTACGCCTGACCGATGCCTACGACCTGCCGTACGACCGCATCTGCAAGCACGAAGTGGTCTTCAGCGGGCGCCGTCAGAAGCGAGCGCACGGCGTCACCACGCTGGACATCGCGAAGGCGATCCTGGACGAAGGGATCCACCCGCCGACGATCTACTTCCCGTTGATCGTCGAGGAGGCGCTGATGATCGAGCCCACCGAGACCGAGAGCCTCGAGACGCTCGACCGCTTCGTCGAGGTGATGCACGACATCGCGGATAGGGCGGCGACGGATCCGGAATCTGTGAAGCGTGCGCCGGTGACCACGCCGGTCGGCCGGCTGGACGAGGCGAACGCGGCCCGCCACCCGGACCTGCGGCACCGCTTCCCGGGAGAGGCGAAGCCCGATGCGGTCGCTGCAGAGCCGGCGGCGGCCGACCAATCCACGGCGTGAGCGCCGAGATGGGCGTGAACCCCGGTCGACGGCGAAGGGTAGTATGGATAGTCGCGCTCGGCGATCGTAGGTGGTAGGTGCCAGTGGAGCCCACTCAGCCGGACGGCCTCATCGAACGTATGCAGGCTGACGACCTGCACGCATTCGAGGAGTTCTTCAATACCTACAAGCGGCCGGTCTACATGACCGCGCTCGCCATCACGCGCGACCCGTTCCTGGCTGAGGAGGTCCTGCAGGACTGCTTCGTGAAGGCGTACCGGGTGCGCGACCGCCTCCAGCCGGACCGCTCGCCGCTCCCATGGCTGCAGCGGGTCGCCATCAACCTGTGCTACAGCCGATTCAGCCGGCGCAAGGCCCTGGCCGAGCCGATCACCAGCATCATCAGCAACCTCGTCGTCGATCTGGGACAGCGCCCGGACCAGATCGTGGAGTCGCGGGAGATCCTCGAGGTCCTGCAGCGCGGGATCGACTCGCTGCCGCCCAAGCAGCAGACGGCGGTGATCCTGTACTACCTCCACGGCTACTCCCTGGCGGAGGCCGCCGAGATCGCCGAATGCAACGTCGGGACCATGAAGTCACGCCTGCACTACGCGCTCAAGGCGCTGCGTGCCCGGCTGCCCGTCGAGCGGCGTCTGCCCGCCGGCGTGCCGATGCGAGCGGTCGATGAGCTGCGCTAGGGTCTGCCGCGAGCTCCTCGAGCTGAGCCGATTCGGCGTGCTCGACGTCCGCTCGGCCCCCCATATCGAGCATCTGGTCGATTGCCGGGCCTGTCGCGACGAGATCGGCCTCGACCGCGCCCTGGTGCAGCAGTTGCGCGCGGCCCTCCAGGCCCGCATCGAGGGCGCGGCACCGTCGCCCGCGGCGTGGGACCGCATCCTGCGGCGTACCCAGAGCCCGGAGGTTGGGCTCGCGGCGTGGTTCCGGCGACGTTCGGGCGTCGTCCTGGCGCGGCTGCGGACGGCTACGGCTGTCTCCGCCACCGCGCTCGCGGTGCTCATCGCCTCCGGGACACAGGTCGGGATCCAGCAGCCGCCGGCTTCGGCCCCGCGGGTGACGAGCGCCGCCGGCGAGCGGTTCGAGCGCCAGCCGCTCCTCGCGGAAGCCAGGAACGGCTATCTGAAGATCGCCGCATCAGAAGCGGCAGTCCCCTACGTCCCGCCGGCGCGCTCGAGCGATCCGGAGGCGTTCATGATTCATCCGTCGAACCTCGGCCTCGTGATGGGTGGCCCGGTCGCGGGGTCGGTCGCTCCGTCCGGTCCTGACCCAGATGCGCACATCGTCCTGATTCACGCATGGGTCCCGGCCGACCAGGCAGTCTCGAACGAGCGTGCCACGGCGGATACCGCGGCCGCCTCGTGGCGGCCCATCTCGAATCCCACCAGAAAGCCTTCCTAGGGGTCACGCGGTATGCAAAACTAGCGGACCCTCGGCAAGGACGGCCGGACGCCGACTCGCACAACGATCCGTGGTGACGGTGGCCACCGGGTCGACGGCAACGCCGCAAGGCGACATTCACACCGCGATTCGCAGCAGGCACGCTGCATGGAGGAGAGTGGATGCGGAACTCGAGATACCCCGCCGTGCTGACGGTGGTCGTCCTGCTGCTTGCGGCCTGCACCAATGCGCCGGCGAGCAGCCCTTCGACCGCTGCGTCGGCCTCGGGCGGGCCGGGAGCATCGGGTGGAACGGACCAGACCAAGGAGGGCGGCACCTTTGTCGTCGCCATCCCCGGCGACATCGACAACCTTGACATGGCGCTTATCAGCGACAGTAACTCGTCGTATGTCGGCAACCAGGTCATGCAGGGCCTGGTAGGACTGGCGCCCGGCTCGGTCGACAAGATCGATCCCGTCCTGGCCGAGAGCTGGGAGGCCTCCACGGACGGCCTGACCTATACGTTCAAGCTGCGGTCCGGGATCAAGTTCCACGACGGCACCGACTTCAATGCGGATGCGGTCGTCTACAACTACAACCGCTGGCTCAATCTGCCGGCCGAGCTCCAGGCGCTGGCCTACTACTTTGGCGCCGTCTTCGGCTTCGGCAGCGGTTCGAACATCACCTCTGTCGAAGCGGTCGACCCTTCGACGGTCAAATTCACGCTGAAGCAGCCACAGTCCAACTTCCTGCTTGCCCAGACCGTGGCCTCGTTCTTCCTATCGAGCCCGGACGCGCTCAAGAAGTTCGACGCCGACAATCCTGACATCAAGAAGAACAAGTACATGCAGGAAAGCGGCATGGTCGGCACGGGCCCCTTCAAGTTCAAGGAATGGGTTGCCGGGGACCACGTGACGGTCGAAAAGAATGCGGACTACTGGGATACGGCCAACGCGGCTCACCTCGACGAGATCGTCTTCAAGGAATACCCGGATCAAACTGCCGAGTTCAATGCGCTCGAGACAGGGAGCGAGGTCGATTTTGCGCAGACGATCGCTCCAATCGATGCGCAGTCGGCGAAGGATGCGGGGACCCTCGAGATCATCGACCGCGGTGACTCCTGCAACATCGGCTACCTCGGCCTGAACCAGGCCAAGCCGCCGCTCGACAATCCCAAGATCCGCGAGGCGATCGCCTATGCGCTCAACAAGCAGGCCTACGTCGACGCGTTCTACGCCGGCGCCGCGGTGGTGGCCGACAACTGGATGCCGCCTGCGACGCAGTTCTACAAGGCGCTGAGCCTGCCGACCTACGACGCGGAGAAGGCAAAGGCTGCATTGACCGCCTCCGGCGTCTCCAACCCGACGATCGACTTCTGGTACCCGTCCAATGTGGCACGCCCCTATATGCCGGATCCGAAGGGCCTGTTCGAGGCGATCCAGACCGACCTCGAGGCCGCCGGCTTCACGGTCACGCCGCACACGGCCACCTGGAGTCCCGACTACCTCGACGCGGAGGAGGTGGGCAAGTACCAGGCATTCCTGCTCGGCTGGACCTGCGACTGGGCCGGGCCTGACAACTTCCTGAACACCTTCTTCGGGTTCAAGGAAGACAAGCCGAACCCCGAGTTCGGGTACAGCAACAAGCAGGTCGACGACTGGATGCTCGAGGCGCTCACGCTGCCCGATGTAGCCGCGCAGGAGGATCTCTGGACCAAGGTCCAGGATCAGCTCGCCAAGGATCTGCCGACCATCCCCCTGTTGCACTCAACGCCACCTGCGGCCGCGCAGAAGTACGTCAAGGGTGTCATCGGCAGTGGGGCGCTGAACGAGTACTTCAACACGGTCTGGCTCGACAAGTAAGCGCTGGAGCCTGCTGATCGTCCAACCGAAGCTCACGCCGGTCTTCGCGGCCTCCGGGTCGCGAAGACCGGCCTCCCCGTTCCCCGAGAGAGGAGCCACGCTCCGTGACGAAGTACATCGTCCGGCGCCTAGTGAGCGCGATCCCCGTGCTCATCGGCCTCTCCATCGTGCTCTTCGCATTCATCCATCTGCTGCCCGGCGACCCGACGCGCGCCATCCTCGGCCAGCACGCCACGCCGGAGACGACCGCGCGCCTGCGGGAGGCATTGAACCTCGATAAGCCGCTATGGGAGCAGTACGTGCTCTACATGGGCGACCTGCTGCGCGGGGACCTGGGCCGCAGCCTCGTGAACAACCGGCCGGTGCTCAACGACTTCATCGTTCGCTTCCCGGCGACCGTGGAGCTGACGCTCGTGGCGTTGCTCTTCGCGGTCGGGCTGGGGATCCCGCTTGGCCGTCTGGCAGGCCGCCATCCCCAGGGCTGGATCGACGGCACGGTGACCCTGGTATCGCTGCTGGGGATCAGCATCCCGATCTTCGTCCTCGGCTTGACCCTGCAGTACCTGATGGGCGTCAGGCTGGGGCTGCTGCCCGTTTCGAGCAGGATCGATCCGCGTATCACGATCGACGCGGTCACGCATTTCATGCTCATCGACACGGTCCTGGCAGGCAAGTGGGAGGCGTTCGTCGACGCGCTCCGCCACCTGGTCCTCCCGGCGATCGCGCTAGGGTCGATCCCGCTGGCGATCATCACGCGCATCACGCGTGCCTCTGTGCTCGACGTCGCGAA
>JBDUDC010000038.1:0-11669 GCA_040003165.1 Chloroflexota bacterium | reverse complement strand
ACCCATACCCCCCGGCCGGCCGCAAGGCCCACGCGCGGCAGCCCGAGGTCCTCGCTCATGTGACGCTAGCGGCCGATACCGACGTAGGGGATCCCGGCTGCGACGAAGCGCTCTGCGCCGAGCGCGTTCCGACCGTCGACGAACAGCTCGAGCCCCGGCAGGGACGCCGGGTCGAGCGTCGTGTATTCGCTGTGCGCGGCCTGCAGGATGGCGACCTTGATCCGCTCCGGAGCTGTCAGGTCGTACGGCTCGAACCCGGCCTGGCGGAGATGCTCGGCGCTGAAGAATGGGTCATGGCCGAAAACCTGGGCGCCGGCAGCGCGCAACTCGTCGCGCAGGCGAAACGCGCTGCTGAACGCGTCCTCGCGCACGTCGCCGCGATAGGCGATCCCCAGCAGCAGGACCGGCTGCCCGTCGAGCGAGCCGACCCGATCCTCGACCAGGTCGATCGTGTAACGCGACATCTCCTCGTTGATCTGCCGCGCCAGCGGGGGGATGCGCAGGTCAGGCGCATCGTTGAACAGGAAGTGCGGGTAGACCGGGATGCAATGGCCGCCGACCCCGACCCCCGGCTGGTGGATGTGACTGTAGGGCTGCGAGTTCGCGGCGCTGATCACCTCGAGCACGTCGATCCCGCGCTGCGCCGCGTAGCGGGCGTACTCGTTGGCGAGCGCGATGTTGACGTCGCG
The DNA here is from genome assembly GCA_040003165.1 of Chloroflexota bacterium. Taxonomy (GTDB): domain Bacteria; phylum Chloroflexota; class Limnocylindria; order QHBO01; family QHBO01; genus JALYSK01. The sequence continues at coordinate 10,980 of JBDUDC010000038.1, read as the reverse complement.
GTAGGTGGTCTCCGCGAGCTTCGTCATCTCCGCGGTCTCCGCGTTGGTCACCGCCCAGACCTGCGCCTCAGGCTCGAGCACCGCCCGATAGAACTCGAGCGCGCGCGTGGTCGCCGCTTCGGTGGTGCCGCCGACGATCTTCGGGTAGCGCTCGAGATCGAGCAGGACGCGCCCGACCAGGACGCGCTCCGGGCTGAAGGCAAGGTCGAAGTCGCGATCGATGACGAGGCCGCTCCCTCTTTCGAGCATCGGGCCGAATCGGTCGCGGGTGGTGCCTACCGGCAGCGTCGTCTCGTAGACCACCAGCGTCCCGGGCTGCAGCCCCCTGGCAATCTCGCGCGTCGCGGCGTCGATCGGGCGGAAGTCGATCTGTCGCTGCTCGTCGACCACCACCGGAACGATCACGACCACCGCCTCCGCGCCGCGTACACCCTCCGCATCGTCTGTGGTGGCACGCAGACGACCGGCGCGCACGAGCTCGGGAACGCGGCCGATGAGCGCCTGCTCGTCGCGATGCGGCGACTCGCCACGGTTGATCGCCTCGACGATCCATGCAGCCGTATCGCAGCCCACGACGTCATGGCCTCGGTGCGCGTATTGCACTGCCAGCGGAAGGCCGATGTGGCCGAGCCCGACCACCGCGATCCTCACGCCAGCGCCTCCTGCAGCTCGGCCCCGGAGACGACGAGGCCGCTCGAGGCGGCCTCGACCATCTTGCGCGCCAGGAGCAGGGCGATCATCGCGTCGTGCGGGTCGACCGGGGAGGGGCCGCCGCTGCGAACCGCGGCAGCGAACTCGCCGAGCTCGACGGCGAGCGGCTCCTGTCGCCGAATCTGGCGTCGCGTCATCTCGCCTTCCGCCACCGACGTGATGGGTGGACCCGTCTCGTCGGCGCCCCGGTCCTCCCAGGTCAGGGAGGCATCCGGGTTGGCGTAGAAGATCAGGTCCTGGTTGATGTAGTTGACGACATACATGCCGCGCTCTCCGGTGACGGTCAGCGTTCGGCGCTTGGTGGGCGTGAGCCAGTTGATGTCGAGGATCCCGATCACGCCGTTGGCGAACTTGATCATCCCGTTGAAGAGATCCTCGTGATCGGTGTGGATGCGCTGCTCGGTCTCGGCGTACAACCGTACCGGCTCGCTCTCCAGCAGGTATCGCATGATGTCGAGGTCGTGCGGGGCGAGGTCGACGACCACCCCGACATCGCGAATGCGCGCCGGGAACGGGCCGAGGCGGGTCGCCTTGATCTGGAAGATGCGCCCCAGCTCGCCGTCGACCAGGCGCCTGCGCAGCTCCCGGACCGCCGGGTTGAAGCGCTCGATATGGCCGACCGTCAGGATCCGGCCGGCTGCCTCGGCGGCCGCGATCATCTCCTCCGCCTCGGCCCGATTCGATGCGATCGGCTTCTCGACCAGCACGTTGGCTCCCGCGGCGAGCGCGGCGAGCGCGATGTGGAGATGGAGGGAGGTGGGAGCCACGATGCTGACCAGGTCGAGCTGCTCCTCGGCAAGCATGGTGGCCGGATCGGCGTAGCCCCGCGCGGTCCGGCCGGTGGTCGCCCGTCGGTTCGCCTCCGGATCCGGATCGGCGACCGCCACCAGGTCGACGCCTGGCAGCTCGTCATAGACCCGAACGTGGTTGCGCCCCATCATCCCGAGCCCGACCACGCCGGCCCGCAGCGGCGTCTCCTCCACGGCGCCGTCGTTCACGCCGAGACGGACCCGACGCTGATCGGCCCGAGCTCCGCCGCCGTGGCGTTCACGGCCTCGATCACGGTGCTCACCTCGTCGTCGCTCAGCGACGGGTGGACCGGAATCGAGAGCACCTCGCCGGTCAGCTGATCGGTGACTGGGAAATGCTGGTCGCCGTAGCCGAGCGCGATGAATGGCTTCTGGCGATGGACGGGCACCGGGTAGTAGATGGCGCTGCCCACTCCGCGGTCGCGCAGGCGATCCGCGAACTCATCGCGGCGATGGACCCGAATCGTGTACTGATGGAAGACGTGACGCGTGCCGGGACGGACCTTCGGCGTGATGACGCCTTCGAGCTCGGCCGAGTAGCGCCCCGCGATCGCGATGCGCCGCTCGTTGTAGCCGGGCAGCTTGGTCAGCTGGGCAAGACCGATGCTGGCGTGCAGATCGGTCATTCGGAAGTTGTAGCCGAGCACGTCGTGGTGGTAGCGGACCTTCATCCCGTGCTCGCGCAGGAGGCGCAGCCGATCGGTCAGCTCGAGGTCGTCGGTGGTCACCATTCCGCCCTCGCCGGTGGTCATGTTCTTGGTCGGGTAGAAGCTGAAGCAGCCAGTTCCCCAGCTGCCGCTCAGGCGGCTGTCGATCGACGCGCCGTGTGCCTGCGCCGCGTCCTCCACGATCGAGAGTCCGTGGCGATCGGCGATCTCGGCGACGGCGTTCATCTCGGCGGGGTTGCCGTATAGGCTGACCGGCATGATCGCCCTGGTGCGTCGCGTGATCGCGCCTTCGATCTGCTCGACGTCGATGGTGTAGCTGTCCGCATCGATATCCACGAAGACCGGGCGCGCGCCGGTGAAGAGCACGCTGTTCGCGCTGGCGATGAAGGTGAAGGGCACGGTGATCACCTCGTCGCCCGGTCCGATCCCGTAGCCGAGCAGCGCCAGGTGCAGGGCGGTGGTACCCGAGCTGGTGGCGACCGCCTGCGACACGCCGACGAAGTCCGCGAAGCGCCGCTCGAGCTCCGCGACGCGGGGGCCCTGCGCCAGGGCGCCGGCCTCCATCGCGCTCCAGACGAGCTCCTTCTCCTCCGGGCCCATCTGCGGGCGAGCGATCGGTATCACCTGAGGGTTGCCTCCATCGTGCGCTGGCCTCGATCAGCGCCTGTCGCGAAGCGTTCCATGGCGGCCACGATCCGGCCGGCGCTGAGACCGTCGCCGTAGAGCGGCGGCCGGGCCGTGGGGGTGCCCGACAGCGCGGCCGCGATCGCGTCGGGAACCTGCTCCGGCGTCGGCGCGAGCCGGTTCCAGCCCGCTTCCACGATCTCCACCCATTCGGTCTCCGTGCGCAGCGTGACACACGGCACGCCGGCGAGGTAGGCCTCCTTCTGCACGCCTCCGGAGTCCGTGGCGACCACGGCGGCGTTGGATTCGAGGGCGACCATTTCCAGGTACCCCGCCGGCTCGGTGGGATGGAGATTCGCCGGCAGCGCGACGACGGCCCGCTCGAGGGCGGCCCGCGTGCGCGGATGGACCGGGAAGATGACCGGCCGCTCGCCGGCAAGGGAGGCGAGCCAGGCGGCGAGGCGGCGCGGGTCGTCGACGTTGTCGGGCCGGTGCAGGGTGAGCAGCACATAACCGGGGTGCTCCTCGCCAACGCTCGGCAGCTTCCCTTCCGCCCGCTGGGCAGCCCACGAGAAGGCGTCCACCATCACATCTCCGACCTGCTGCGCGCGATCCCCCAGCCCCTCACGCTCGAGGTGGCGCATGGCTGTGTCGGTGGGAGCGAGCAGGAGGTCGGCGAGGTGGTCGGCCACGATCCGGTTCCGCTCCTCGGGCATCGCCCGGTTGAACGACCGAAGGCCCGCCTCCACGTGAGCGAGCCACGGCCGGACGCCGTCCTGGTACGCCACCTTGGAGGCGACAATCGCCGCGGCCATGGTCGAGTTCGTGTCGCCGTAGACCAGGACCCCGTCCGGCCGACGCTCGGTGATCACCGGCTCGAGGCGGCGCATGATCTCGGCGGTCATAACCCCGTGGCTGCCACTCCCGACGTCGAGGTTCAGGTCAGGTTCCGGGATCTCGAGATCACGAAAGAACGACGCGCTCATCGCGTCGTCGTAATGCTGCCCGGTGTGGACCAGGATCTCCTCGTGCTCGACCCGGAGCGAACGGCTGACCGGCGCGGCCTTGACGAATTGCGGCCGCGCGCCCACCACGGTGAGGATCCTCACGACGCGGCCTCGGGCGGGAATGCGGCCCCGCAGTGCGGGCAGGTGCCGCGAAACGGCTGCCCGTCGCGGTCGTGGAGCGGCTGGCCGCAGGGGCAGACCGCGCAGACCCGGCGAGCCGGATTCCCGACCACCAGGGCGTAATCCTCCACGTCGTGCGTCACGACGCTCCCCGATCCGACCATCGCCCACGCTCCGAGCGTGACGCCGGGCAGGATGACGCTGGCCGCTCCGAGCGCTGCGCCGCGGCGGACAAGGGTCGGAGAGACCTCCCAGTCGTCGACACCCTTCGGCGAGCCGTCGAGATTCACCGCCCGCGGCACGCGGTCGTTCGTGAAGCACACGTGCGGACCGATGAAGACCCCGTCCTCGACAGTCACCCCCCGAAAGAGGCTGCAATTGTTCTGGATCTTGACGTGCTCGCCGACGACGACGTCGACGTCCACGTAGGTGTTCTTACCGATCACGCAGCCGGCTCCGATCCGGGCCCCCTCGCGCACCTGCGCCTGGTTCCAGATGCTGGTGCCCGGACCGATCACCGCGTCGGGCGAAACCTCCGCGGTGGGATGGATGCGCACGGACGAGCGGTCGTGCATGCGACCTCCTTGGTCGCCGCGATTCTAGCGGAGCCTCGCGGCGCCTGGCTCAGAGCCGCGTTCGGTGCGCTAGGAGATGATGCCGGCCGCCCGCGCTTCGGCGATCACCACCCGCAGGGAGTAGGCGGCGGCCGCGGCGTAGCTGGCGGTGCGGTAGTCGTTCGGCCACGTCGAGCGTCCCCATCGCGGGGGTCCGGTGCGCCACTGCGACCCGTAGCGGGCCTTGAGGATGCGGTAGGCATAGTCCTGCGCCACGGCCAGGCTGGCGCGCGCATAGGCCGGCCAGCTGGGCAAGCCGTAAAGCTGCTGGATGGTGGTGAAGGTCGCCGACGTTGCGGGCAGGGCGTTGCCGGCCGCGTCGTGGATGGCGGCGCTGACGACGACGCGGTACTGCACCCTTGCGCGAAGCGGCAGATTCGGTGTGAGAGTCGCCAGTCGCTGGGCGCTCACGTAGGTGACAGTGGAGGGGACGGCAAGGTTGGCCGCGTCCCGCAACGTCAGGCTGGTCGCATCGACGCCCGTCACGGGCTCGCTGAAGACGAGGTTCACCCGCGCCGTTTCGGCGGGCACGCCGGTCGACCCGGCAGCGGGGCTCCAGGAGCTGACCGCCGGCGCGACGTCGTCGACGTAGACCGCTCGGATGCTGTACGCCCCGGGGCTGCCGTTCGGATACCAGTTCGTGACCCGCACCACGAAGCTCGTCGCGGAAATCGAGCGCAGCGCCAGCGACTCCACGGCTGACGAGTCGGTCGGATTATCCGAATGGCCAGTGGCGGCGCCCGACGCGTCCCAGGCGTCGACGATCGGATCCACCGGCAGCGAGCTCATCGGCCAGCGGATCCCGTCGAGGACCGGGGTGACGGTCACCTCGAGCCGGCCGGCACGCGGGACGCTGAACCGGAAGTGGTCCGGATCCGAGGCCGGGTGAATGGTCGGCTGCACGGTCGTGCCGAGCGCAACCGCCCGTGCGCTCCCAATCGTGTCGTTGGGCTCGAAGTTGTCCCCGTCGGCCGAGACGAGCGTGCCTGTCGATCCGCCGACTGCCCGCAGCGCGTTGATACGGCCCGCTCCGTATCGGTTGTCCCAGCCCGGATAGCCCAGATCGTCGACCGTCGCCACCAGCCGGTCCACGACCTGCTGGTTGGTCCAGGTCGGATAGCGAGCGCGGATCAGCGCGATGACGCCCGCGGTGTTGGGGGTGGCGAACGAGGTGCCGCTCACGTACATGTAGGCGCTGCCGCCCGCGCTCGCCGTCGAGCAGCCGCCGCAGTCAGTGGTCTGGATGTCGGCCCCTGGCGCGCTGACGTCGACCGCGGTGCCGTAGCTCGACCAGTTGGTGAACTCGTCGTCCGCCTGGGTGCCAGAGACCGATACCACGTTCGGATAGCTGGCCGGGTAGAAGGTCTCTTCGCGTCGGTTGTTGCCGGCCGCGCCCACGAGGACGGCGCCCTTGCTCCAGGCGTAGTCGACCGCCGACTTGACGGCGACGTCGTACGGGAAGCCGCCGACGCTCATGTTGATGACATCAGCCCCGGCGTTGGCGGCGTAGCGGATCCCCGCCGCCAGGTCAGACGTGTAGCCGCTGCCAGCGGAGTCCATCACCTTGACGGGCAGGATCTTGTCGCTCCAGCTGATGCCCGCGATGCCCACCGCGTTGTTGGGGTTCGCAGCGATCACCCCGGAGACCCACGTGCCATGGTCGTTGTCGTCGGCCGGCCGGCGATCGCTGTTCACGAAATCCCAGCCGTTGACGTCGTCGATGAACCCGTTCCCGTCGTCGTCGCGGCCGTTCGTCTCGCGCGCCGACCCGGACTCGCCGGGATTGACGTAGATGCGCCCGACGAGGTCGGCGTGGACGAACGAGACTCCGGTGTCGAGCACGGCGACGACGTTCGTTCCGCCGCGCGTGAGCGACCACGCGTCGCGCACCTGCATACGGTCGAGCCCGTACTGGTTTGGCGAGCTAGGATCGTTGACCGCGACCGCCGTGACCGCGCCGCCGCCGGCCAGCTCGACCCGGAAGTCAGGCTCGGCGAAGGCGACCGCCGGATCGGCCGCCAGCTCGGCGAGCACCTGCTCGACCTTGCGGCCGTTCGTCTTCAGCACCAGCTGGTCGGTGGCGAGCCCGCCGACCTGGCTCGCCCGGGCGAGACCGTGCGCCCGCTGAACGCCGTCGGCCTTGCGGGGGTCGTGAAAGCCGACCACGACGCGGTCCGGGGCGTACGCCGCCACCGATCGGCTGGCGTGCTTGCCCTCGGCGGGGGGCGCGGCGGCAACCAGCTGGGCCGTGACCCCGACGGCGGAGAGCATCAGCAGCAGGCTGACGAGAGGCGCAACGGGACGCGGCACTGGGCTTTGGACTCCGACGTGACGGCACAGCGGCACCTTTTCGGCACCGTTCAGACGTCGATCCGAAGGTACGCCGACAGGAGGTCCGAACCCAACCCGCCTATCGTCCCGAGCGCAGGCGCGATGGTACCAATCAGCTCGTGAGCAGCGCTCTCAGGCGTGGGGCTGCTGCGGCCACCGCCCGGCCGCGATGCGAAATCCGGTCCTTCTCGGCTTCGGGCAGCTCGGCGTTGGTGCGGCCCGATGGCAGCTCGAAGATCGGGTCGTACCCGAACCCACCATCTCCTCGCGGGGCCCGGGTCAGCGTCCCCTGCATCTCACCGCTGAAGAGCTCGATCCCGGGGGCGGCGCTGGTCGGTACGCCGATCGCGAGCCAGCAGACCATCCGCGCCCTTCGGTCGGCGGCACCGTCGAGCCGGTCGAGCAGGGCCGCAACGCGATCGGTCACCTGCGGCCCGCCAAACCTGCCGGTGCGGACGCCCGGGCCCCAGTCGAGCGCGGCCGCCTCGAGGCCTGAGTCGTCGGCCAGCACCAGCAGGCCCGAGGCGCGGCAGAACGCCCCCGCCTTGGCCGCTGCGTTCTCGGCGTAGGTCATGTGCGGCTCCGGCACGTCGAGCTGCAGGCCAATCTGCTCAGGCCCCACAACCTCAGCCGGAAGATCGGCCAGCAGGCGCTCGAATTCCCGCAGCTTTCCGGCGTTGTTGGTCGCGACGAGGAGCTGTCTCACTCGCCGGGTGCGGACTCGATCGCCTTGGCCTGCAGCTCGAACAGCTGCCTGATGCCCGCGGCCCCCAGGTCCACCATCTGCTGCATCTGCTCCCGGGTGAAGGACCGATGCTCGGCGGTCGCCTGCAGCTCGACGAAGCGGTCGTCGTCGGTCATCACCACGTTGAAGTCGACCTCCGCGCTCGAGTCCTCCGCGTAGTTGAGGTCGAGCAGGAGCTGGCCGGCGACGAGCCCGACGCTCACGGCTGCCACCTTGCCGGTGAGCAGCTGCCCCATTCCATAGCGGTTGAGCGCGCGGGCGAGTGCGACGTAGGCGCCGGTGATGCTCGCGGTGCGCGTCCCGCCGTCAGCCTGGATCACGTCGCAGTCGAGCGTGATGGTGCGCTCGCCGAGGCGCGACAGGTCGATCACCCCGCGCAACGACCGCCCGATCAGCCGCTGGATCTCGTGCGTCCTGCCGCCGATCTGTCCGCGGGACGACTCTCGCTGGCTGCGCTCCGTGCCGGCACGCGGCAGCATGCTGTACTCAGCGGTGACCCAGCCGCTCCCCTTGCCGCGCATCCAGCCGGGTACTCGGTCCTCGATCGTGGCGGCGCAGATGACCCGCGTATCCCCCACCCGGATCAGGACCGAACCCTCGGCGAACTTCAGGTAGTCGGGCACGATCTTCACCGGCCGGAGCTGGTTGGGAACGCGCCCGTCGGGGCGGTGCGGTGCGGCCAGGCTGCTCATCTGGGGGCCGATTCTAGTGCCTCTCCATACGGCCATGCGCTACCGTCGCTGGTCATGCGCCTCCTCGTCATCAGCGGCCGCTACCCGACTCCCGATCGCCCGGCAGCGGGCATCTTCGTGGCCGCGCGGCTGGAGGGCGTGCCGGGAGTGACCGTGATCTCGCCGGATCGCTATGACCGGCCGGCCTGGCTTCGCTACCTGATCCTCCTCTGGCGCGCGCTCACGGCGCGGGGCTCGTTTGGCGGGGTGGAGGGCCATTTCGTGCTGCCGAGCGGCCCGATCGCCCTCCTCGCGGCGCGGCTGCGCCGCATTCCGCTGGTGGTCTACGCGCATGGCGGCGATGTCCGCAACCTCGCGCACGCGAATCCGGTCTTCGGCTGGCTTGCGCGGCGCGTGGTACGTGGTGCGGCGGCCGTGGTGACCAACTCGTCCGCGGGAGCAGCCGAGGTTCGGCGCCTCGGGTCGGAGGCCGAGATCGTGCCGCCCGGCGTCGATCTCGCGCGCTTTCGCCCCACGCCCCGGCCAGCTGCGCGGCGAGTCCTCTATCTCGGCGGCTCCGCGCCGGCGAAGGGTTACGAGATCGCGCGCGAGCTGGCCGATACGCTGCGTGGCCCGGGGCTGGAGGTAGTCGCCCACGACGAGCTGCCTGCCCTGCTTGGCGAGCACGACGTGCTCCTCGTCCCATCGGACGAGGAGGCGTTCGGGCTCGTTGCGGCCGAAGCGATCGCGGCGGGGCGCTGGGTCGTGGCGCGCGCGGTCGGCGGCCTGCCCGAGGTGATCGAGGACGGCGTCAACGGCATCCTGGTTACTGACGGCGATTTCGCAGCGGCGCTGGCGGCTGTTCCCGACTACGACCCTTGGGAGGTGGCGGCCAACGCCCGCCGATTTTCAATCGAGGCGCATCGGGCCTCGATGGCAGCGATCTGGAAGCGCGTGGCCGCGCCGGAAGCGACGGCTAGAAGATGACCCCGGCCGCCCGCGCTTCGGCGATCACGATGCGCAGCGAGTAGGCGGCCGCCGCGGTGTAGCTGGCGGTGCGGTAGTCGTTCGGCCACGTCGAGCGTCCCCAGCGCGGCGGACCAGTGCGCCAGCCGATCGGGTAGCGGGCCTTGAGGATGCGGTAAGCGTAGTCCTGGGCGGCGGTGAGCGACGCACGGGCGTAGGCCGGCCAGCTCGGCAGGCCGTAGAGCTGCCCCTGGAGGCGGCTGTGGATGACGTCCCACAGGTCGCTGGTCCCAGCGTCCATTCCGAGTGACCAGATGCCGACACCCGCCAGCGCGGCGTTGTTGACCATGTCGTACTTCACCTGCAGCGAGGTCGGGTCGTCGTAGTAGCCCTGCACCCAGGTGGTGTTGACGCTGTCGTACCACCGGAACCAGGGGACCGCGCCGAGGGCATCCCAGAGCCGGCCGTGGGCCGCCGCCAGTTTCTTGGCTCCCGTGTAGACGTACGCATACGACGAGCCCGGCGCGTCGATCTTGGACTTGGGGCACGGATCGGGAGTGACCCTGCGGCAGGTGACCGAGTTGAGGGCGCCGGTCGCCGTCGGCCAGGTGCGACCGTAGTATGGGACGCCCCAGATCAGCTTCGAGCGCGGCACGACGAGCACGTAGGCGGAAAGCGCATCGGTCGCATCGAAGATGTACGTGCTGTTGAAGAGCGCCACCCCTCCGGCTCGCGACGAGCCCGACCAGCTGAAGTCGTATGCCATCACCATCAGGGCGTCCGCGGCCCCAGCGGCCACCAGGGCGGTCACGTCGTAGCCGGTCGCCCAGCTGGCCGCTCCCGCCATCGTGTCAACCGTCAAATACGAGCGCGCCCCGGCGTTGACCATGCCCGCCTTCAGCTCGCGGACGAATGCTGTGAAGTATGAGCGCAGCGAGGACGGAACTGGCTCGAAGTCGATGTTCACGCCGTCGGCGGCGCGCGCCTTGACGAGACCGGCGATCTCACCGACGAGCCGTGCCCGGTAGGCCGGGTGCGTGAGGAGCGATGTCATCGGGGCGTAGTTGCCGTCCCAGGCCATGAAGGTGATGGTCGGCACCACGCGAACACCTCGCGCGTGAGCGGAGTTGATGACGCCGGTGAGGGCGGAGGAGGTCCAACCGCTCCACGTTGAGCCGCTCCTGGTGAGGCTCCCATCCGAGCGCGCTGCGATTCCGAAGTAGGCCACGGTCGAGAGCAGGTCGTAGCGCACCTGGCTGAGGGTGTTCGTGTCGAGCATCCAGTACGGTAGGAAGCCGAGGACCTCCTTGCGAAGGTTGTTCGGCAGAACGCCGCCGGGACCGATCGAGGTGACCGATGCGCTTCCGTCCGCGCTCGCAACGCTCATCTTGGGCTGCGCGAGCTGCACCGACGGCTGACCGCCCACCTGGAAGACCGGCGCCTTTGGAGCGGTGGCCAACATCTCGGCGTGGATAGACTCCGCCAAGGGACCGGGCGACGCGGGCAGGACCTTGCCGTTGACGTCCGTGACCGGCGTGTTCACCGGATCCGCGCCGAGCGCCGGGGCCGACACGGCGGATGACGCGACCAGGCCGATCAGCAGGCCGGTGGCGATGCGGCGGATCTTCACGAGCTCGGGTCTCCCTCCAGGGTGCGGCCACCGATCACCGGTCGCCAGTGCATGTATCCGCACCGTACCCATCATGCGCGGGCA
>JBDUDC010000037.1:0-11683 GCA_040003165.1 Chloroflexota bacterium | reverse complement strand
AGCGCGGCGCGGGTCCCCTGCGGCGGATCGGGGAACTTGAAGTAGTAGTTCCACGGCGGTAGGACGCGCAGCGCGTTGATGTACCAGTCCGGCATCGAGATCGCGTAACCGAGCGGGAAGATCACCAGGCCCGCGATCACGACAAGTGCCAGGAACCCGATCGCGAGATCGCGAAGCGCCCATCGGCGCAGGCCCTCGTCGACGAGGTAGGCGATCGCCACCATCGTGAAGATCACCGCGGTGAGGTAGTGGTACTGGAAGGTGGCGCGCTCGATCCGCGTCCAGGGCAGGTACTGGAAGGCGAAGGCCACGACCAGCAGGACGAGCGCGGGGGAGCGCCGCTTCCAGGCAAGCAGGGCACCGAGGACCATGGCCGGGATCCCCGCCCAGAAGAGAATCGGGTTCCCGCCGTTGTAGACGACCGCCAGCTGCTTCCCGTCGTAATCGGCGTTGGAGAACCAGACCGTCTTGAGGTCGAGCGGCCAGCTCCACCATGGGGAGCTCGCCGGATGACCCGACTGCAGCCCGAAGTGGTAGCCGAACATCTGCCGCTGGAGCTCGTCCACCGACCAGCCGAAGCCCGGACCCGTGTTCGGCAGCGCCCAGCTATGGCCCAGCCACAGGTAGGGCAGGTAGACCAGCCCGTACACCACCAGCGGGACGATCAGCAGGGAGGCGCCGATCCATGGCCAGGCGAGCCCTCCAAGCGCGGCCGGCTGATACCAGCGGGCGTCGCTGGCCGGATTGGTGAGTGAGCGATAGGCGCGCAGCAGCATGAGAAGACCCGCGACGCCGATCAAGACCAGGGCGGGCCAGCCCGCCTGCGCCGCGCGCGAGAAGTAGGCGAAGACGACCTCGATGGCCCCGTTCGGCGGGAAGCCCTTTACCGAGCCGTATCCGATGGCCAGCGCGAGGCCGATACCCCCGGCGACTACCCCGCTTGCAGGCAGGGCAAAGCGCACGTCGTCGAGGTCGAGCCGGATCGGACGTGCGTGGACGAGCAGCAGCGCGAGGGCCAGCGCCGCCAGCATCAGCACCGTGAACGGCCACGGGGCCCCGATTCCCGTCACTACCGTCAGGAACGCGACAAGAGCGAGCAGCACCAGCTGGCCGAGCGCCGTCCGGGCCAGGACCAGTACCCAGATCCCGGCGAGCGCATAGAAGCCGACCCACTTGGTGGCCGCCGCCAGGCCGATGAGGACGCCGACGGCGGGCAGTGCCCACCACGCGCTCCGGCTCCACCGTAGCGACCAGATCTGCCAGAAGAGGAGATAGGCCGCCACGATGAAGACCGCGGCAAAGATGTCGTTCATGGCGATGCGGCTCATCGCGTAGCTCATCGCGTCGAAGGCGACGAAGAGCCCGGCCAGCACGGCGATGCGCCGGCGCCGGAACATGGTGGCGGCGAGCAGGTACACGAGCGCTACCAGGATCGAGCCGAAGAGGATGCCGGCCATGCGCCAGGCGATCGGGTTGGAGCCCACGTCGATGGTCGCGAGCTGCGTCCCGGCGACGACGAGGAGGCGGCCATGATCATCGGACTGGGAGTGCGTGCTCACGTCGAAGGCGAGGGCGGTCGCGGGTGCACGGAGCGCTGTGCTGTCATACACCGCCAGGCCGGCGCTCTGTGTGCCCCCGTTCAGGTGCGGCTCAACCGACCAGATGACCGGTGCCCCGCCGGCGGCCGTGCCCGCGATGTCGATCAGGTCCGCCTGCCGATTCCAGGCGATCGCGGTCGGCACCCCGGGGAGCGGCCCGGTTCCGGCAATGCTCTGCGTGGTCGGGTCGACGACCAGCATGCCGCCCGGTACGGCGGGGTGCTCCTTGTTCGCCGGCTGGGGCCCGGTGAGCGTAAAGACCGTCTGCTCGCTCTCGCGCACCACCAGGGGGCCGAGGAGTGGCACCGCGCTGTGGACGCTTCCCGTCGGCGAGCCCGTCGCGTCGAGCTTCGCGGCCAGGGTCGCCGAGTCGAGGAAGGCGACCGTCTTGTGCGCCAGGTCGCTGATCACCACCCGGGACGGCAGGTCGCCGCTGGCCTTCACATAGCCGATCCCGCCCGCCGTCAGTGGCGACGCGGCCAGGGGAGCGCCGGTCACCATCTCGAGCTCCGCGATGCCTCCGTGCCCGCGGGCGAGGATGAGAGATGGATCCGCCGCCACCACGATCTCGTCCACCGACGAGAGGCCGGTATCGAAGGTGATCCCGGCCGCGCGCGGCGGCGGGCCACGCGGTCCGCGGGCCGCCAGGAAGGCGTTCAGGTCGTATGCGGCCATCGAGCCGCTGCTGGCCAGACCGACCAGCAGCCGGGTGTTGTCTTCGTCGTAGGCCAGGCTCGCCACCACGCCGGGCGCCGCCCACCGCGCCACCTCCGCGCCGGTGGCGAGGTCGCGGGCCGCCAGCTCGGCTCCCGAGGCGCTGAAGGCGACCGAATCGGGATGACCGACCGAGCTGCGTGCCGGGGCCACGACCAGGGCCGAGACCGGAGCGTCGAGGGCGGCCTCACCGACCACCTTGTTCGGATCGGTGACGACGATGCCCGCAGCGATCAGATATTTCGCCAGCATCGGATGCGTCCATTCATAGACGTCGCGCCTCCAGCCGTGCTCCCAATCGGAGAGCCACTCCATCGCGGAGCGGGCGTGGTAGATCTCGTCGAAGCAGCACATCCCGCGCGGCACATCGAGATGCCAGAGGCGGAAGCCGAAGCTGAGCACCACCAGCCCGGCGATGAGCGCAGCGTCGCGACGGTCAAGGCGCCGCCCGGGCTCGCGCAGGTACGGATCCGCCGGATCGGGTCGCAGCCAATCGGCCACTCGCCGCACGAGCCGCTGCGCGGCCGACTCGTCCTCGACCGAATCGAGCTCGGTGCCCGCCCATTCGCTCGCCCGCGCCGCTCGCAGGGGCGAGGGCTCATCGGTCGGGATCGGCTCCGGGGAGAGGTCGGACGCGAAGCTCAGCCGGACGGACCGCCAGATCAGCCAGGCCAGTGCGCCGACCCCGGCAGCGGCCAGCAGGTAGACCCCGGCGTCGGAGAGCAGCGTCGACGCGAGGAACGGCTCGCGCACCATCGGCGCGCCGCCGACCCCCGGGTTCAGGACGTTGGGGCCTACATACGACCAGTCGGTCGTATAGACCCAGTACACGTTGGCGAAGAAGAGCAGCGAAAGCGTGGCGTAGAGCACGGCCCACGACGGCCGTCGCAGGACGAGGGGGGCGGCCAGGACGAGCGCCGGGAAGAGGTAGCGCTCGTGGACCCGCGTCGGCAGGACGAAGAAGGCGACCGCGATCACCAGCGACGCGATCAGCAAGCCCGTGATGTCGTCGCGGCGCGCGACCTGCCAGAGGGCGATCAGCGCGACGGCGGCGAACAGGAGCACACCGACCAGTCGCCAGTCGACCGTCACGCCGGCGAGGCTGAAGAGGGGCACCTCGTCGTTCCCCCACTGGTTCGTGTTCCCGAGCCCGCTCCAGACGTTGCGCCACATGCTGAATGCGTTGATCGCGAGACCCGCATAAGTGCCGGAGGCCTCGAAGAACTTGGTCACCAGGGTGGTTTCGGTGGGATTCGGCGACCAGAGCGGCATGCGGAAGGGAAGCAGCATGGCGACGAGGGTCACAGTGCCAACGGCCAGCGATGCCAGCGCGCGAATCGGCTCGGGGCGGCCATCGAGCTCCGCGTCGGTCGAGCGGCCGGCCAGGTGGCGCTTGATGCCCACGACGGCCACGATCGGAATCGCGAATGCGAACTGGAACTTGATCAGCATGGCGACGACCGCCGCGACGGCCGCCGCCTCGGTACGGCCTCGAGCCAGCAGGTAGATCGTGGCCAGAAGGGCGAGCGAGCCGAGCGAGTCGATCTGGCCCCAGACCGCCGAGTTGAAGAGCGTCCCCGGGTTGAAGAGGTACACCGCCGCCGCGGCCAGTCCAAGGGTTTCGCCCGCCCGCGCGTGCCGTGCGCCGATCGCCCGCGAGAGAAGCTCGGCGCCCCACCGCCGCCCAATCCTGAACAGAAGCCACGCAACGCCGAGGTCAGCCAGGATTCCCGGCGCCTTGGCCAATACCGCGGCGGCCGCCGGACCGAAGATCGCCGCCATCGTGCCGCCAACCCAGAGGACGTACATGTATCCCGGCGGGTAATCGCAGAAGCCGCATCTTGCGTAGAATTCGCCTGGCCCGACGCGTGCAAGCTGATACGCCCACGCGAAAAAGTCGCCGACATCGGTGCGGAAGCCGCTCTGCGGCAGCTCGATCCCGGCAATGAACACGCGTACCAGGAAGCCGACAGCAAGGAGCGCGATGAGTGCCGTGACGGCGTCGACACGCTGGGCGCTGTGCCGGGTCCACGGGCCCCGTCGCTCGACGGAGTCGTGGGTCATTGCTGCCGGCGGACCGTTCTCCGACGCCGGCGGGTATCGAACGCCAAGGTGGCGGTGAGTATACATCTGGCCTCTGACGCGCCCCGAGAGCGCGGGGTTGCGGGCGGTGTCGACAAGAGCAGGACGGTGGTGGGCCGCGGCATCATCCCGTACACCCCGCCGGCGATCGAGTGGGCCGCTGCTGCCGTCACGCTCTTCGCGTTCGGCATCTACCTGCGGACCCTGATGCCATCGGCCGGGTTCTGGGACACCGGCGAGGCGCAGACCGTACCGCATACGCTCTCGATCTTCCATCCGACCGGCTTCCCGACCTACTCGCTGGTTGGTTGGCTATGGAGCCAGCTCCCGTTCGGGAGCGTCGCGTGGCGCATGAACCTGCTCTCGGCCGTTTCCGTCGCGCTGGCCGCCGGGCTGGTGGTGCTGATCACCGGGCACCTGCTGCAGGAGCGCCAGCGGTGGCTGGCGGCCGGCGCGGCAGCCATCGCCGGAGCTGCCTTCGCCTTTGCGGCCGAGCCCTGGGAGATCGCCTTGCGCGCCGATGTGCACGCGCTGCATGTGCTGATCGCCGCGCTCATCATCTGGCTGCTGCTGGTCTGGGGAGCCGCCGAGCGCGCGGGAGCGCCACGTGCGGGGTGGTGGCTGGCGGGTGCGGCGCTCACCTTCGGCATCGGGCTGGGGAATCACCCGCTGACCGGCCTGATGGCGTTCGGCATCGCGGCCTGGGTCGTGGCGGTGCGCCCCGACATCTGGCGGCGCTGGCGACTCGTCCTGGCGTGCGCCGTCCTCCTGCTGGTCGGCCTGCTGGCGATGTACGCCTACATCCCGATCCGCGCCGCCGTCAGCCCGCAGCCGCCACTCTTCTACGCGCGGCCGGACACCTTCGATCGCCTGCGATACCTCGTCTTCGCGGAGCAGTTCCACACGCTGTTCGACGAGTTCAACCAGCCCTTCTCCGCCCTGGGGGCCAAATGGATCAAGGCGGAGAGCGTGCTCCAGCTCCAGTACTGGGGGCCCGGCTGGCTGTTCGTGGCATGGGGCGCGGCCACCCTGGCGGTGCGCCGCCTTGGCGCGTTCCTCTTCCTGGCGCTCATCGCGGCGGGTGACGTGTTGTACTCGATGAACTTCCGCGACGGCGATATCGACCGCTACTACCTGACCGTCGTGATTGCCACCGCGCCGCTGCTCGGCGTTGCGGCGGCGAGCGTGGCGACCGCGTTCGGACGGGCCGGCGCGGAGATCACCCGACGCACGATGGGGCGGATCGGACGCCGCCGCGCCGCCGCATTTGCGGGCGCCTTCGTGCTGCTCCTCATCGCGGCACTGCCCGCCGCTTCGCTGGTCTCGCTCTACCGGACTCGCGATCAGAGCCAGAACTACGACGCGGACCGCTGGGTCGCGAGCGTGTACGCGGCCCTGCCCCCCAACGCGGTGGTGATGAGCTGGTGGAGCTACAGCACCCCGCTCTGGTACCACCGCTGGGTCCTGGGCGAGCGGCCGGACGTGACGATCATCGACGAGCGCAACATCCTCGACGATGGCTACGGTACCCTCTGGCTCGCCGTGCGCGCCTTCTATCCCGGGCGGCCCGTGTTCATCGTCCCGCCCGAGTGGGACTACCGCCGGATCGTGACCAGGTACGAGACCAAGACCGTGCAGACGTATCCCGGCTACACCGACCTGCTCCGCATCGAGGGCCTCTGAGTGACCGACCCCGGGGCCGGGGTGCAGTCGCGCCCGCAGCTGACCTTCTTCTTCCCTGCCTTCAACGAGGAGGAGAACGTCGAGTCGACCGTCGCACGGGCGCTCGACGAGGTCGGCCCGCTGGTCGGCTCGCTCGAGGTCCTGATCGTCGACGACGGCTCCACCGACCGGACCCCCCAGCTGGCCGATGCCCTCGCCGCCGGCGATCCGCGGGTTCGCGTGGTCCACCAGCCCAACCGCGGCTACGGAGGCGCCCTGCGGACCGGGTTCAAGCATGCGATCGGCGAGCTGATCGGCTTCTCGGACGGCGATCTGCAGTTCGACCTGGCGGAGATGTCGATCCTGCTCGATCGGCTGCATGCACAGGAGCGGCCGGTGCAGGCGGTGATCGGCTACCGCAGGCGGCGGCGTGACCCGTTCCATCGGGTCCTGATCGCCAAGACCTATAACGCGATCGTCTCGCTCATGTTCGGTCTGCACGTGCGCGACATCGACTGCGCCATGAAGCTCTTCCGCCGTGAGCTCTTCGACGGCCTGCCGCTCGACGCGGAAGGCCCATTTCTCTCGGCCGAGCTGTTGATCAAGCTGCGAGCCCGCGGCGTGCGCATGGCACAGGTGGGGGTGACCCACTACCCGCGCGCGGCCGGCACCAACACCGGTGCCAGCTTCGGAAAGATCCTGCGCACCCTGCGGGACATCGGGCGCCTGCGCTGGTCGCTCTGGTTCTACCGCCGCCATGCGCTCGGTTCGCGTCCCTCGCGCGGGACGGCAGAAGGAGCCTAGCTCTCCTCTTCCTCGGGCGGTGGACCCTTCTCGCCCGACTCGAGATCGACCTGGAGCGAGTTCACGAAGTCGCGGAAGAGCTTCAGCCGCTCGCTGTCGGGCTCGTCGTCCTCGTGCTCGGGCTCGACGCCGGCCTCGTCGAGGACGCGCTCGTCGACGTAAATCGTCGAACCGGTGCGGACCGCGATCGCGATCGCGTCCGACGTGCGCGAGTCGATCTCGGTCTCCTCCCCGGCTGCGTTCTCGACGTACAGGCGCGCATGGAAGGTGCCGTCGCTGACATGGGTGACCACCACCCGGTTGACGCTGCTGTTGACCGCCCCGAGCAGGCTGACCACCAGGTCATGCGTGAGCGGTCGTTCGGCGCTGACCCCTTGCAGGCGCATCGCGATCGCATTCGCCTCCGACGGGCCGATCCAGATCGGAAGATAGCGGTCCCGCTCGGACTCCTTGAGGATCACGACGTGCTGGCTTGAGAGCATGTGCACCCGCACGCTCTCGACCACCACTTCGATCAGCCGCACGCGGCCCATCGGCTCCTCGGCCATGGACCGATTCTAGCCCGCTACTCGAGGACGATGCGGACCACCCCTCCGGGGGTCAGGAGGTAGGCCACCGCCGGGCCTTCGGGCACGCTGCTGACCGCCATTCCGCGCACCCCATCGAGGAGGCCCGCCGTCGGCCCGTCGCGCGGAGCCATCCACTGCCGCACGAAGGCCCCGTCGGCGCGCTGGAAAGCGAGGATCCGGGCATTCGCCGCGTCATAGATGTAGAGGTACTCGCGATCCCCGACCGTAGCGCCGTCGAGCAGCCGGTAGTCGAGTGCGGCGCGCACCTCGCCGTCCGGCGGCGCGTCGAGGCTGTAGTCCTCCTGGGGCAGCGGTAGCCCGACGCTCACCTTGGTGACCGTGCCGGACTGCAGGAGCCAGAGGTTGGCGTCCAGAAAGATGTCGCGGGCGCGTGCCGGGGCGAGATCTGCGGCCTCGGTCAGGTACGCTGTCGGCGGATTCGGATACTCGACCGGGATCACGGCGGGTGGCGTCCAGCGCAGGATCGATCCGCTCTTTCCGTCGACCACGTACAGGTTGAAGATCTCGAGCGGTGGTCTGTGCTGCAGTGCCCCGATGAGCTTTGTCTGGGCCGAGATCTTGGCCGCTCCGGCGAGCTGCATGCGCCGTGGGACGCGCTGCGCCAGATCGATGCGCCACGCCTGCCGATCATGGTCGACCACCACCACATCGGTGGCGGCGGTCGCCAGCAGCCACGGCGCGCCGGCCACGCCGGCGCCCGCATAGTCGGTCCCGGCGCGATACACCACCGCCGCGGTGCCGCCCGCGCCGTCGACCCGGATGACGCGGCCCCGCCCCGAGTCGAGTACCCACAGCGACCCGTCGCTGGCCGAGACCAGGCGGTCCGGTGCCACGTCCTTGAAGGCGGCCGCCAGA
Organism: Chloroflexota bacterium; assembly: GCA_040003165.1. Lineage (GTDB taxonomy): Bacteria > Chloroflexota > Limnocylindria > QHBO01 > QHBO01 > JALYSK01. The sequence continues at coordinate 3,378 of JBDUDC010000037.1, read as the reverse complement.
TCGGAGACCGTCGTCGCCTCACTGATGCGAGTCACGCGGTACAGCGCATCGAGCCGCCGGTCGACGCGACGCTGGAGGGCGGCGAGGCTGACGGGCGCCACTCCGGCGCTTCCCGCGCGCCCAAGGGCCGCGAAGGCGTCATTGAGGAGAGCTTTTGCGCGCGCCGGATCGCGGTCGACCAGGTCCGCCCCGGCTACGGCCTGCTCCACTTTGCCGATCAGGGCGCTCGCCTTCGCGATCGCCTTCCCGGCGATGGCGGCTCGGGGGATCGCCTCCGTGGGGCTCGCCGAGTCGAGACGGGCGACGGTCGAGCCGACCGCGACCATCGCGGCAAGCACGATCATGCCTGCCAGGCCCATACGCCGCCGGCGGCTTGCCTCGACGTGCGCGGTGCGGGGCACGCTGCGCGGGTACTCCGGCCCGCGACGCGGCACGAAGGCCAGGATCCAGTTGAGCAGGTAAAGCACGGCGCGCCCGGTCGCCCCGCGCAGGCCCTCCATCGCACGGCCGCCGCGGCGGCCGAGACGCCCGATCGCATCGGCCAGCGGCACCGGGCTCTGGTCTGGCAGGCCGGCGAGCGGCTCCGCAGGCCGGACCGGCTCGAGGTGATGGGTCGTGGCGGTGGCCCCCAGCTCGACGATCTCGATCGCCATCAGGCCGTCCGAGCCCTTCCCGCCGCGGATCGCGAAGAGATGCTGCAGATGCTCGACGGCCTGGCCGGGGCGCAGGGAGCCGAGCGCCCGCTTCAGCTCCTCGACGCCGACCGTCTGCGCCAGGTTGCGGCTCACCAGCGCGATCCGGTCGTCGGGGGCGAGCTCTCCCTTCCAGGTGTACGGCTCGATGTCGAGCGCCTCGCCTAGTGTCGCGGCGATCCGCCGCTGGCGGACGCGCGGGTCCTCCTCGTCGACGGCCGGCGGGGGTGGCAGCTCGAACATGCGGCCTTCGCGCACGATGACCGCGGAGGCGGGGCCGAGCTTGGCGACGTGCCCCTCGCGACCGCGGACCACGAGCGCGATCACGCTGACCGAGGCACGCTTCGGAATCCCGAGCCGCCCCCGGCCGTGGTACAGGCGCCGGTTCGCGTTCGCCAACGCCTTGGCGAGCGCACCGAGCACCCCGCTCGAGAGGTCATAGTAGTAATCGCGCTTCAGGCCCTGGAGGGCTTCGGTCGTGGCCCGGGCCAGACCCGCATCGGCCCCGGTGATCTGGGCCAGCAGGAAGAGGCTCCCCTTCGTGCGCGCCAGGGCGCCGACCGATGGCTCCTCGAACAGGACGATGTCGATCGCGTCGGGGGCACGCTCCTCGAGCACCGGCAGGCCGATCCGGGTGCCTAGTCGATTGCTCATGCCTGCGGGGCTCATGCTCGGGGAGGACGGAAGCGCGGCAGTGACGGTCGTCGGGCGAATTATATGCGGCTGCCCGGCTTCCTTCGATGCACCGATACGGCCACTCCGGACAGCACAATGGTCGCCCCCGGGCGGCCGCGCATCCGCTCGTTGACCGCCCATGTGAGAGCCTCACTCCGCAGCGTCAGCTCCTGGGCGAGCATCGGCTCGGATGCCTCCACGTTGGCGATCCCGTCGCTGATCCGCGCCACCCGGCTCTCAAGTCCCCCGGCGGTGAGCCCGGCGCGCGCCGTGACCTCGTCCCAGGCGACCCGCACCTGGGCGAGGGCGAGCTGTTCAGACGCCCCGGGACCCAGCGCGTCGACGAGCGCGCGTTGCACGACCGAGCCCGCCTCGTCGCCGCTCATCAGCTAGGCCACGCGGGGCGTAGCGATCAGGCGCCCGGAGTCGACCTGCCAGATCGGCACTCCCCGGCGGCGCGCGGCGGGCAGCGCCGAGAGGTCGGCGGAGGTGACGATCACCTGGCCACGCTCCACGAGGAGGCTCAGGACGCGTTCCGCGCGCCCGGCGTCGAGCTCGCTGAAGACGTCGTCGAAGAGCACGATCGGCGTCGGAGCGTCGTCGGCTGCGAGGAGGTCCGTCTCGGCGAGCTTGAGGCCCAGGATGATGGTCCGCTGCTGGCCGCGGCTGGCATACGCCGCCACGTCGCGCCCGGCGAGCTCCACGCGAAGATCGTCGCGCTGCGGGCCAACCAGCGAAACGCCGTTCCACAGCTCCTTCTGGCGCACCTCCCGGATCCGGCGCCGGAACGCGTCCGGCAGCTGGTCAAGGGCCGCCTCGACGCGACCGGGCCAGGCCTCCTTCAGGTTGTCCAGGTAGGAGAGGCGCACCGCGACCCCGCGCTCGTCCGCCGGCGCGACGGCATCGTGCAGCGGCGCGATGCGCGCGTCGAGCTCCGCCACCACGCCAATCCGCGCTGCCGTCACGCGGGCGCCCACCTCGGCCAGCTGGTCGTCCCAGAACAGAAGCGTCTCCTCGCCGGCCTCCTCCGCCCGGATCGCGCGCAGCAGCGCGTTGCGCTGGGCCAGGATGCGAGCCAGCTCGACCAGGTCGCGGGCGACGCGTCGGTCACGCTGCGCCAGGACGATATCGAGGAAGCGCCGTCGCTCGGAAGGCGCGCCGACGAGCAGGAGCATCTCCTCCGGCCGGAAGAGCACGGCGCGGGCCGTCTCGCCGACCGTCGAGCTGCGCCGCGGCACCCCGTTGACAGTGAGTCGCTTGCGGATCTCGGCCGGCGCCGCCTCCCCGGGAATGATCAGCTCGACGCGCGCCGTGTCTCGGGCATTCGTTCCGCCCAGGTCCAGCCGCACGCGGCCGAAGCCGGCCCCGTGCCGGACGAGCTCGGCGTCGCTGTTGGCGCGGTGCCGGCGACCGGCGATGGCGACGAAGATCGCCTCGAGGAGGTTCGTCTTGCCGGCGCCGTTGGGCCCGGCCACGATCGTCAGGCCCGGATCGAGATGGAGCTCCGCGGCGGCATAGCTGCGGTAGTTCTCGAGCGCCAGGTGGTTCAGGCGCACGACGGTCAGGAGGCGGTGCGGACCGGCATGATGACGTGCACGTAGTCGTCCTTCCCGACGCCGCGGATCACCCCGGGGGCCAGGGGACCCGACAGCTCCAGGGCGGCCTCCTCGGCGCCCAGGTTGCTGAGCACGTCGATCAGGTAGCGCGCGTTGAAGGCGATGGTCGTGGCCGAGCCTTCGACCGTGGCGTCGAGCGCGTCGGCGTTGTCGCCGATATCGGCCGCGTGGGCGGTGATCGAGACGGCGGACCCGTCCGCCTCCGCGCCCCCCAGCTCGATCTTGACGATGTTGGCCGAGTCCCGCGCAAAGATGCTGGCTCGGCGCGTCCCCGCCAGGAAGGACTCGCGGTCGAGCACCGCGCGCGACGTGTGGCCGGTCGGGATCACCGGCTCGTAGTTCGGGAACTGGCCCTCGATCAGGCGGCTGACGAGGTCGATCCCCTCGAGGTGGAA
>JBDUDC010000161.1:0-3476 GCA_040003165.1 Chloroflexota bacterium | reverse complement strand
TCCCACTCCCGGCCACCGATCGCTTGAGGCGGATCGCGGATCCCGGATCGGCCTCGTCGCGCCAGCTCGACTGCAAGGAGCACCGATGAAGCCGACCACGCCCGACCGTATCCGCAACATTGCGCTCATCTCCCACGGTGGCGCCGGCAAGACCAGCCTCGCCGAAGCGATGCTCTTCGATGCCGGCGCGATCTCACGGCTGGGCAGTGTCGAGGCCGGCACCTCGACGCTCGACTACGACCCCGACGAGCAGAAGCGCAAGCAGAGCATCAACCTGGCGATCGGCACGCTGGAGGCGGACGGGGTCCGGATCACGATCGTCGACACTCCCGGCTACGCGGACTTCCAATCGGACGTGGTCGAGGCGCTGGCGGCGGTCGACGCCGCAGTCGTCGTGATCGACGCGTCGGCGGGCGTGGAGGTTGGGACCGAGGAGGTATGGCGCCTCGCCGAGCAGCGCGGCCTGCCGCGCCTGATCTTCGTCAACAAGATGGATCGCGAGAACGCGAACTACGACGCCGTGCTCGACAGCCTCAAGGCGAAGTTCGGGCCCAAGATCGCTCCGGTGTACCTGCCGATCGGCTCCGCGGAGGGGTTCAAGGGCTACATCGACGTCATCGAGCAGCACGCCAACGTGTACGAGGACGGCAAGCCGAAAGAGGTGCCCATCCCCGACGAGATGCGCGCCGGTGAACAGGCACGACGCGACGCCCTGGTCGAGGCGGCGGCCGAGGCGTCCGATGACCTGATGATGAAATACCTCGACGGCGAGCCGCTGACCGACGAGGAGATCGAGCAGGCGATGCACAAGGGCACGCGCGAGGGCAGCGTGGTGCCGGTCTTCGTCGGTTCGGCGCTGAAGAACATCGGCGTCCGCGAGCTGACGAGCATGATCGCCCGGCACGTGCCCTCGCCCGCGGAGGTCGGCCAGCGCACCACCGTCGACGACAAGGAGCTGAGCCCGACATCCGACGCGCCATTCGTGGCCCAGGTTTTCAAGACCACTGCCGATCCGTTCGTCGGACGGCTCACCTACTTCCGCGTGGTCTCCGGCACGCTCCGCTCCCAGGGACACGTGTACAACGTGAGCCGCAAGGAAGAGGAGCGGATCGGCAACCTGCTCGGCATGCAGGGCAAGGAGCAGGAGAACCTGCCCCAGGTCGGCCCGGGCGATATCGCCGCCGTCGCCAAGCTGACCAGCACCAGCGCCGGAGACACGCTGACCGCTGACAAGGACCACGCGGTCGAGCTGCCGCGCTTCGGGTTCCCGGCCCCGAGCCTGCAGATCGCCATCGAGCCCGAGAGCAAGGCCGATCTCGACAAGCTCGGCCAGGCCCTGACCCGCATGCTCGAGGAGGAGCCATCGGTCCACGTCCATCGCGAAGACGGCACCGGCGAGACGATCCTGACCGCCATGGGCGACAGCCAGGTGGACGTCCTGGTCGATCGCCTCAAGCGGAAGTTCGGAGCATCGGTCAGGACCGCCACGCCGCGCGTCCCCTACCGCGAAACCATCCGCGCGGATGCGAAGATCGACAACAAGTTCAAGCGCCAAACCGGTGGCCACGGCCAGTACGGCCACGTGGTGATCGAGTTCAGCCCCACCGAGTCCGGGACCGGCTTCGAGTTCGGCAACAAGATCGTGGGCGGCGTGGTGCCGAAGCAGTACATCCCGGCGGTCGAGAAGGGCCTCCACGAGGCGATGTCGGAGGGCGTGCTCGCCGGCTACCCGGTCGTCGACCTGAAGGCGACCCTGGTCGACGGCAGTTTTCACCCGGTCGACAGCTCGGAGATGGCATTCAAGGTGGCCGCCAGCCAGGCGCTGAAGAAGGCATTCGCGGAGGCCAATCCGGCCCTCCTCGAGCCCATCCTCGAGGTCGAGGTGATCGTCCCCGACGAGTACATGGGCGACGTGATGGGCCAGATCACCTCGAAGCGCGGCCACGTGCTCGGGATGGACTCCGGCGACGGCATGCAGCACCTGCGCGCGCAGGTCCCGCAGGCCGAGATGTTCCACTACGCGACCGAGCTGCGCTCGATCACCCAGGGTCGCGGCCGGTTCAGCTGGAAGCTCGACCACTATGCCGAAGTGCCGCATACGATAGCCGAGCGGGTGATCGCCGAGCACGCTGCCAACGGCTCATCCGAGAAGCACTAGCCGATTCCGTTCGGCGCCGGTCGGTGCCAGAACCGGCAGATTCAGATCCAGGCCGCACTGCGGCGTTCGAACCGCCTCTGTTGGGGTGCAATGCGGGCTGACAGCCGCATCTGCCGGTCCCAGCCCCCGTGAGGCGAGGTAATGCGGCGCTGGTCTGAATATGACAACTTCGAGTCGGCAGATCGGCCCGCGGCCGCGTTCAGCCGGCGACCTCGGCGACGGCGAGCCGGCGCTTCCCGCGCCGCAGGATGAGCCAGCGGCCGTGAAGCAGGTCCGTCGCGGCGGGGCGTGCCGCGGGATCCGCCAGTTTCCGGTTGTTGAGGTACGCGCCACCCTCGGCGACCAGTCGCCTCGCGTCGCCGCGGCTTGTCGCGAGGCCGGTGTCGACCAGCAGGTCCAGGACCGACGGAAGGGGCTCACCCGCCGGCAGCGATGCGTGCGGCAGCTCGGCGACGGCAGCCGCGACGGTCGCCGCATCGAGCTCCGCCAGCTCCGCCCCCCCGAAGAGCGCTCCGCTGGCGGCGACGGCTCGACGCGCCTCGTCGGCGCCGTGAACCAGGACGGTCAGCTCCTCCGCCAGGGCGCGTTGAGCAGCTCGTGACTCCGGAGCGGAGGCAGCCGCCGCCTCGAGCGCCTCGATCTCCTCGTGCGAACGGAAGCTGAAGGTCCGCAGGAGGCTGCCGACCTCGGAGTCCTCGACGTTGAGGAAGTACTGGTAGAAGGCAAAGGGGCTGGTGAGCTGCGGATCGAGCCAGATCGTCTCGCCCTCGCTCTTTCCGTACTTCGAGCCGTCGGCCCGGGTCAGGAGCGGTGTCGCCAGCGCGTGCACCGAGGCGCCCTCCGCGCGACGGATCAGGTCGACGCCTGCCGTCAGGTTGCCCCACTGGTCGCTGCCGCCGGTCTGCAGCGTGCAGCCGTGACGCCGATACAGCTCGAGGTAGTCGAGCGCCTGCATGATCTGGTAGCTGAACTCGGTGTAGCTGATCCCCTCGCCGGCCATTCGCGCGGCGACTGACTCCTTGGCCAGCATGCGGCTGAGGGTGAAGTGCTTTCCGATATCCCTCAGGAACTCGATCGCCGACATCGGCCCGGTCCAATCCAGGTTGTTGGCGATGATCGCCGCGTTCTCGCCGTCGAAGGAGAGGTAGCGCTCCACCTGGGACCGGATGCGGTCGACCCAGCCGGCGACCACCTCGGCCTCGTTGAAGGCACGCTCCGCCGACCTGCCGCTCGGATCGCCCACCAGGCCAGTCGCGCCGCCCACCAGGCCGATCGGTCGATGCCCGGCGAGCTGCAGGCGGCGCATCGTGACGAGCTG
>JBDUDC010000036.1:0-11772 GCA_040003165.1 Chloroflexota bacterium | reverse complement strand
TGCGCGAGTTCAAGGTCCAGGCCAACGTCGGGCGCCCGCAGGTCTCCTATCGCGAGGCGATCCGCAAGCCGGCTCGCGGCGAGGGACGCTTCGTACGGCAGACCGGCGGCAAGGGGCAGTACGGCCACGCGGTGGTCGAGTTCGAGCCCCTCGAACGCGGCAGCGGCTTCGAGTTCGTCAACAAGGTGGTCGGCGGCAGCATCCCGCGTGAGTTCATCAAGCCGATCGAGCAGGGGATCCGCGAGGCCTTCGAGTCGGGCGTGATCGCCGGCTATCCGCTGATCGACGTGCGCGCCACCGTGGTCGACGGGTCGTACCACGAGGTCGACTCGTCGGAGATGGCATTCAAGATCGCCGGCTCGATGGCGGCAAAGGCGGCAGTCGCCAAGGCCGACGCCACGATTCTCGAGCCGATCATGAAGGTCGAGGTCACCACCGCCGAGGAGTTCATGGGGGATGTCATCGGCAACCTCAACTCCCGTCGCGGGCAGATCGACGGGATCGACGAGCGCGGCAGCTCGCGCGTCATCGCTTCGCACGTTCCGCTGGCCGAGATGTTCGGCTACGCGACCGAGCTGCGGAGCATGACTCAGGGCCGCGCCACCTACGCGATGGAGTTCAGCCGCTATGCGGAAGTTCCATCGAGCATCGCCAATGAGCTGATCGCGAAGTCCAAGAGCTAAGCGACCTAAGAGGAGCAACGAAGGACACCAGATGGCCAAGAAGAAGTTCGACCGCAGCAAGCCGCACGTCAACGTCGGCACCATCGGCCATGTCGACCATGGCAAGACGACCCTGACCGCCGCGATCACGAAGTACCTGTCCTTCCAGGGGCTGGCCAGCTTCAGCGCGTTCGATCAGATTGACAACGCTCCGGAGGAGCGGCAGCGCGGCATCACGATCGCGATCAGCCACGTCGAGTACGAGACCGCGAACCGCCACTACGCGCACGTCGACTGCCCTGGCCACGCCGACTACATCAAGAACATGATCACCGGCGCGGCGCAGATGGACGGCGCCATCCTGGTCGTCTCGGCGGCGGATGGACCGATGCCCCAGACGCGCGAGCACATCATTCTCGCCCGTCAGGTTGAAGTCCCGGCCCTGGTCGTGTACCTCAACAAGGTCGACATGGTCGACGACGAGATGCTGATCGACCTGGTCGAGATGGAGGTCCGCGAGCTGCTCGGCAAGTACGACTTCCCCGGGGACGACGTTCCGGTGATCCGCGGCTCGGCGCTCCAGGCGCTCGAGTCGACGAGCACCGACCCGAACGCGCCCGAGTACGAGTCGATCAAGAATCTTCTCGATGCTGTCGACAACTACATCCCGACGCCGGTGCGCGAGACCGAGAAGCCGTTCCTGATGCCGATCGAGGACGTCTTCGGGATCAAGGGCCGTGGCACGGTGGCGACCGGACGCGTCGAGCGCGGCATGGTCAAGACCGGCGAGACGGTCGAGCTGGTCGGGATCCACGCCAAGAGCCGCTCGCTGGTGGTGACGGGCGTCGAGATGTTCCGCAAGACGCTCGACGAGGGCCAGGCTGGCGACAACGTCGGGCTGCTCCTGCGCGGCATCGAGCGCGAAGAGCTCGAGCGCGGGCAGGTGCTGGCCAAGCCGAACAGCGTCAAGCCCGGCACCCAGTTCCAGGCCGAGGTCTACGTGCTCTCCAAGGAGGAGGGTGGGCGTCACACGCCGTTCTATGCCGGCTACCGCCCGCAGTTTTACCTGCGCACGACCGATGTCACCGGGGCGATCAAGCTCCCGGCCGGCGTCGAGATGATCATGCCCGGCGACAACGTGACCGTCGACGTTGAGCTGATCACGCCGATCGCCATCGAGCAGGGGCAGCATTTCGCGATTCGCGAGGGCGGCCACACGGTCGGAGCCGGTGTGATCACCGCACTGACGGCCTGACGATGGCCAAGCAGCGCATCCGGATCCGGCTCAAGGCGTACGACCACAAGCTGCTCGACCAGTCGGCCGAGCAGATCGTGGAGACGGCGCAGCGGACTGGTGCCGCCATCGCGGGGCCGGTTCCGCTGCCGACCCGGATCGAGAAGTACACGGTCATCCGTGGCCCGTTCGTCCACAAGGATGGCCGGGAGCAGTTCGAGATCCGGACCCACAAGCGGCTGATCGACATCATCGACCCGTCGACCAAGACCGTGGATGCGCTGATGCGGCTGTCGCTGGCGGCCGGCGTCGATATCGAAATCAAGATGTGATGCAAGGGCGGTGGCCCCGGCCCCGCCCTCACCACGCGAACAGGCTCATCGGACTCAGGAAGGAAGCAACCAGGAAGTGCCGGCAGGACTGATCGGGCGCAAGCTCGGCATGACGCGGATCTTCGCGGACGACGGCAGCGTCGTCCCGGTCAGCGTCATCGAGGCGACACCGAACACCGTCACGCGGCTCCGGACGTCGGAGCAGGACGGCTATGCCGCGCTGCAGCTCGGAAGCGGGACCGCCAAGCGTCAGACCAAGCCGGTGGCCGGTCAGTTCAAGCACCTCGATCGCGAGCTTCAGCACCCGCGCCAGGTCCGTGAGTTCCGCATCGACGAGACCGATCGGTACGAGCTCGGGCAGCAGCTCGACGTCAGCCTCTTCGAGGCGGGCGAGCTGGTCGACGTGATCGGCGTCAGCAAGGGCCATGGCTTCACCGGCGTCATCGCCCGCCACAACTTCAAGCGCGGGCCGAAGACCCACGGGTCCGACCACCACCGCGCCCCCGGCTCGGTCGGGGCCGGAACCACGCCGGGCCGCGTCTTCCTCAACACCCGGATGGCCGGCCACATGGGCGCTGAGCGCGTGACGGTCAAGAAGCTGACGGTCGTGCGCGTCGATGCCGAGCGCAACCTGATCCTCGTCCGTGGGGCCGTGCCCGGTGCCCGCAACGGACTCCTCGTCGTGCAGAAGGCGAAGTGACGATGACTGAGACAGCGGTCCTCGCCGCGAGCGGCAAGCAGGCCGGCAAGGTTGAGCTGGCCGAGAGCCTCTTCGCCGCTCCGGTCAACGAGGCGATCATCCACCAGGCCGCGATGCGCCAGCTCGCCGGGCGCCGGACCGGCACCTCCGACACGCTGACGCGTGGACAGGTCTCGGGCGGCGGTCACAAGCCGTGGCGCCAGAAGGGGACCGGCCGCGCGCGGCAGGGAAGCACCAACTCTCCGCAATGGGCAGGTGGCGGCGTCGTCTTCGGGCCGCACCCGCGCAGCTACGAGCAGCGCATGCCCGCCAAGATGCGTCGCCTCGCCCTGCGCGGTGTGCTCACCGCGAAGCAGGCCGACGACGCGTTGCGCGTGGTCGAGGGCTTCGACCTCGATGGCATCAAGACCCGTTCGCTGATCGGCCGGCTCGACGCCTGGAAGGCGGGCGGCAAGGTGCTGCTCGTGCTCGCGGAGCGGGATCCGGTGGTCGAGCTCTCGTCGCGCAACCTCCGCGAGGTTCGCGTGATCCTGGCCGACAGCCTGAACGTGGTCGACCTCCTCGAGGCCGATACGATCGTCTTCACGCGCGCCGCGCTCGAGAAGGCACAGGCGGTCTTCGCATGAGCGCGATGAGTCTCCACGACGTCCTGCTGCGGCCGGTCATCAGCGAGAAGTCGACACTGCAGACCGAGCGCGGCAACTACACCTTCGCGGTCGCCCGCGACGCCAACAAGTTCCAGATCAAGGCGGCGGTCGAGGCCCAGTTCAAGGTGGACGTCCTCGGCGTGCGGGTGGTGAGCGTCCGGCCCAAGCAGAAGCGACGCGGGCGTCGCACGCTCGGCATGGTGCCGGGCTGGAAGAAGGCGATCGTGACGATCGGGGCTGGCCAGAAGATCGAACTTTTCGAGGCCGTGTAGCCGATGCCACTTCGCAACTATCGACCCACCAGCCCCGGTATGCGACAGATGACTCGCTCGACCTTCGACGAGATCACCACGGATCAGCCGCACAAGCCGCTCACCCAGAGCCAGGTGCGCAGCGCCGGGCGCAACAGCCAGGGCAAGCTCACCGTCCGCCACCAGGGCGCGGGCCATAAGCGCCTCTACCGGGTGATCGACTGGAAGCGCGACAAGGCCGGCGTGCCGGCTCGCATCGCGACGGTCGAGTACGACCCGAACCGCTCGGCCCGCATCGCGCTGGTCCACTACGCGGACGGCGAGAAGCGCTACATCCTGCTGCCGCACGGGCTGGGCGTCGGGGACGTCATCTCTTCAGGCCCCGACGTGGAGGCACGCACCGGCAACGCCCTGCCGCTGGCCCGCATCCCGCTCGGCACCCAGATCCACAACATCGAGCTGCGCAGCGGGAAGGGTGGCCAGATCGTGCGCAGCGCGGGAAGCAGCGCGCAACTGCTCGCCAAGGAGGGTGAGCACGCGACCATCCGCCTCCCCTCGGGCGAGGTTCGGAGGGTGCGTGCCGAGAACATGGCCACCATCGGCCAGGTGAGCAACCTCGACCACGAGAACCAGAAGATCGGCAAGGCCGGTCGGAGCCGGCACATGGGCCGGCGCCCATCGGTCCGCGGAGTGGTCATGAACCCGAACGACCATCCCCACGGCGGAGGCGAGGGGAAGTCGCCGACCGGCATGCCGCCGAAGACGCCATGGGGCAAGCCGGCCATGGGCCTGCGCACGCGCGCCAAGAGAAACCCGACCAACAAGATGATCGTCCGCCGTCGGTACGGGCGGGGTTAGGAGGCTTCGATGAGTCGTTCCGTCAAGAAGGGACCCTTCGTCGACGCGCGCCTGCTCGGCCGCATCGACGAGATGAACAAGCGCAACGAGCGCAAGGTGCTGAAGACCTGGTCGCGGGCCTCGGTCATCTTCCCGCAGATGATCGGGCACACGATCGCTGTGCACGACGGACGTCGCCACGTGCCGGTCTTCATCACCGAGAACATGGTCGGGCATCGGCTCGGCGAGTTCTCGCCGACGCGCACCTATCGTGGCCACGGCAAGGCCACCGAACGCTCCTCGGCGCTGAAGTAGGAAGGGCCGATGCGCGTCTCTGCAACCGCCAGGTACATTCGGATCAGCCCGCGCAAGGTGCGGCTGGTGACCGACCTCATCACCGGCAAGCCGGTCGAGGAGGCGATCGCGATCCTCCGCTTCCTGCCGAACGCCGCCGCACGCGACGTGGCCAAGGTGCTGAAGAGCGTGACCGCCAACGCGGAGAACAACTACAACCTGTCGGCCGACGAGCTCCGGGTCGTGAGCGCGCAGGCCAACGAGGGGCCGACCCTGAAGCGGTCGCGGCCGCGTGCCCAGGGTCGAACGTTTGCAATCTTGAAGCGGACCAGCCACATCACCATCGCGGTGGCTGACCGAGAGGAGGCCTGATGGGTCACAAGGTTCATCCGTACGGCTTCCGCCTCGGCATCATCAAGCCCTGGCTCGCGAAGTGGTACGCGGATCGGGACTACGCGACGCTGCTCCAGGAAGACATGAAAATCCGGCAGCTGGTCGACCGGCAGCTGTCGAACGCCAGCGTGAGCCAGGTCGAGATCGAGCGCGGCATCAACCACGTCACCGTCACCGTCCACTCGGCCAAGCCGGGGATCGTGATCGGCAAGGGCGGCGCGAACGTCGAGATGCTCCGCACGGCCGTCGGCAAGCTGACGAACAAGAAGGTGAAGCTCGAGATCAAGGAGATCCTGCAGCCGGAGCTCGACGGGATGCTGGTCGCGCAGAACGTCGCCGGCCAGCTCGAGCGGCGGATCGCCTTCCGCAAGGCGATCAAGCAGTCGATTCAGCGCACCATCAAGGCCGGTGCCAAGGGCGTCAAGATCCAAGTCTCCGGCAGGCTCGGTGGCTCGGAGATGAGCCGCACCGAGTGGGACAAGGAGGGCCGGATCCCACTCGGCACGCTGCGGGCTGACATCAGCTACGGCGTCGTCCACGCGCGAACCACTTATGGGCGGATCGGGGTCAAGGCCTGGGTCTACCGTGGCGAGCAGCTCGGCGAGCGACCAGGCTCGGCACGCACCGAGCCTCGCGAGGCACGTCGCCCGGCACGCACTCGGGCCCGCACCGCCGCGGCCTCGACCGGCCGCGCGTCCGCGACCGCGGTGGCCGAGCGCCCGGCCTCGGAGGCGGCCGCCGCGCCGGCTGAAGCGGCGCCATCTGCCCCGGAGCAGGTCGAAGCGACGGCGACCACCGCGGCTCCGGCCCCAGCCGCCCGGCGCACGAGTACGCGCTCAACCGCCAAGGCGGCGAAGCCGGCGGCCGAGGAGCAGAACGGGCAAGGCGAGCCGAAGGCCGCGGCGAAGGCGAAGGCGAAGTCGGAGCCGAAGGCCGAAGCGAAGGCGGCCGAAGCGAAGTCCGAGCCGAAGGCCGAAGCGAAGGCCGAGGAGAAGTAGCCGATGTTGATGCCAAAGCGGGTCAAGCACCGCAAGGTGCAGCGCGGTCGCCGTGCTGGCATGGCCAAGGGCGGGACCACGGTCAGCTTCGGAGACTTCGGGCTGATGGCCGAAGAGGTCTGCTGGCTGACGAGCCGCCAGATCGAGGCGGCACGGCGAGCGATGACTCACCACATCAAGCGCGGCGGCCGCGTCTGGATTCGGGTCTTTCCGGACAAGCCGGTCACCAAGAAGCCTGCCGAGGTCCGGATGGGCTCCGGCAAGGGGGCTCCCGACCATTGGGTCGCGGTGGTCAAGCCCGGGCGCGTGATGTTCGAGATGGCCGGCGTGCCGGAGCCGATCGCCCGCGAGGCGATGCGCCTGGCGAGCCACAAACTGCCGATCTCGACCAAGTTCGTGATCAAGGAGGGCTACGACCATGGACCTCAATGAGATCCGCGCTCTCTCCGATCGTGACCTGGAGATCGCGCTGGTGGATGCGAAGCAGGAGCTCTGGAAGATCCGTTTCGATCTCGCCACCCGACAGGAGAAGAACTACAGCAGGCTCCCTGCGACCCGTAAGCGGATCGCCCGGATCCTGACGGTAATGACCGAGCGTCAGCACGCCGCCGTGGCGGTCGACGCCGAGAAGGCCAGCTGATGCAGGGCAAGCGACGAGCGAAGGTCGGGCGCGTGGTCTCCGACAAGATGGACAAGACCGTTGTGGTCAGCGTCGAACGGCTGCGCCGACACCCCGTCTACAAGCGGGTGGTGCGCCTCTCGAGCAAGTTCAAGGCGCACGACGAAGAGAACAACGCGCGCGTGGGCGACACGGTCCGCATCGAGGAGAGCCGTCCGCTCTCCGCGGACAAGCGCTGGCGCGTGGTCGAGGTCGTGGCACGCGGTTCCCACGAGGAGCTGGTGGGCTGAGCGCATGATTCGCCAGTACAGCAGGCTGCGCGTCGCCGACAACACCGGGGCGCGGACGCTGATGTGCATCACCGTCATCGGCCGCTCGCAGAGCGACACGGCCGAGGTTGGAGACGTCATCGTCGCCAGCGTCAAGCAGGCGCTCCCCAACTCGGGGGTGAAGAAGGGCGACGTGGTGCGTGCCGTGGTGGTGCGCACAACCAAGGAGTTTGGCCGCCCCGACGGCAGCCACATCCGGTTCGACGAGAACGCGGCCGTCCTGATCACCCCGCAGGGCAGCCCGCGCGGCACGCGCATCTTCGGGCCGGTCGCCCGGGAGCTGCGTGAGCGCAACTACATGAAGATCGTGTCCCTCGCACCGGAGGTGCTCTGACGTGAACGTTCGCAAGGGTGACACCGTGCTCGTGCTCGCCGGCAAGGACCGCGGCAAGCGCGGCACCGTCGAGCGGGTCGAACGCACCAAGCGCGGCTTCGGCGTGGTGATCCCGGGCATCAACATGGCAAAGAAGCACCAGCGCCCGCGGAGCCGCACCCAGCAGGCGGGCATCCTCGACGTGCCAATGCCGGTCGAGATCAGCAACGTGCAGGTCGTCTGTCCGCGCTGCGGAAAGCCGACCCGCGTCGGGCACCAGCACCTCGAGGGCGAGGAGCGCCGCCTGGTTCGCGTCTGCAAGCGCTGCGGCGAGCAGATCGAGGTGACCCAGTGAGCCCCGAGGAGAAGAAGCCGACGCGCGCGCGCGCCGCGGCGAAGCCCGCCGCGAAGCGGCCCGCGAAGAGGGCCGCCGAATCGAAGCCGGTGGCCGAGGCGGCCGCTCAGCAGTCCGCCGCGGAGGAGTCCGCCGCGCAGCCGAGGGCAAGAGGCGCGAACGGCGGCTATCGCAAGCCGGAGTACCACGGCCTGCGGCAGCGCTATCAGGACGAGGTCATCCCCAGCCTGCGCCGCGAGTTCAGCTACGCAAACCCGATGCAGGTGCCGCGCCTGGAGAAGGTGGTCGTCAACATCGGCCTGGGGGAGGCGATCCAGAACGCGAAGGCGCTCGACGCCGCCGTTGGCGATCTGGCGACCATCACCGGTCAGAAGCCGATCGTGACGCGAGCCAAGCGCTCGATCGCCCAGTTCAAGCTGCGCACCGGGATGCCGATCGGCGCCAAGGTGACCCTTCGCGGCCAGCGCATGTACGACTTCCTGGAGCGGACGATGAACCTCGCGCTGCCGCGCATCCGGGACTTCCGCGGGATCCCGACCCGCTCGTTCGACGGCCGTGGCAACTTCAGCCTCGGCCTGCGCGAGCAGCTCGTCTATCCCGAGATCGACTACGACAAGATCGACCGCCTGCGCGGGCTGGAGGTCAGCATCGTGACCACGGCACGCACCGATGAGGAGGGGCGCATGCTCCTCCAGCTGCTCGGCATGCCGTTCCAGGCGAGCTAGGCAAGAAAGGACACTGTGGCCAAGAAATCCAAGATCGCGAAGTCGATGCGTCCCGCGCGGTTCCCGGTCCAGCAGCACAATCGCTGCTCGGTCTGTGGTCGCCCGCGGGGCTACATGCGCCGGTTCGCGCTCTGCCGAATCTGCTTCCGGGAGCGAGCCCTCGAGGGCTTCCTGCCGGGAGTGACCAAGTCCAGCTGGTAGTCACGACAGGTCGCCGCGCCGCGGCGACACGATCAGCGGCAGGCGCAAACCACGCTGCGGGCGTGGGCGCGAACCGCCGCCGAGGAGACAGCACACCGAGATGAACGTAACCGACCCGATCGCCGACATGCTGACGCGGATTCGCAATGCGAGCGCCGCGCGGCATCGTGAGCTGACGCTCCCCTCGTCGAAGGTGAAGCGCGAGATCGCGCGCATCCTCGTCGAGGAGGGCTTCATCGACGGCTATGACACGCAGCCGAACGGTGTCCAGGACCAGCTGGTCGTCCGCCTCAAGTACGTCGAGGGGCGAACGCCGGTGGTCTCCGGCATCAAGCGGATCAGCAAGCCGGGGCTGCGGGTCTACGCCCGCAAGACCGAGATCCCTCGCGTTCTCGGCGGCCTCGGCCTGGCCATCCTGTCCACCTCCCGCGGGATCATGACCGGGTCACAGGCCCGGAAGCTGAATCTCGGCGGCGAAGTCCTCTGCTACGTCTGGTAAGGGAGCGAAGCGATGTCACGTATCGGTCGATTGCCGATCGCGCTCCCGGAGGGAGTCGAGATCGACCAGCAGGGCCGCACCCTGCGGGTCAAGGGGCCGCTCGGGCAGCTGCAGCGCGAGATTCATCCGGAGATGAAGCTCGAGCGCAGCGACGGCGAGCTGCGCGTGGTTCGTCCCTCGGACGAGCCGCGCCACCGCGCGCTGCACGGCCTGACCCGTACTCTCGTCAACAACATGGTCACCGGGGTGACCAGCGGCTTCACAAAGGGCCTCGAGATCAGCGGTGTCGGCTACCGGGCGCAGCTGCAGGGCGAGAAGCTCGTCCTGGCGCTCGGCTATTCGCACCCGGTCGAGATGACCCCGCCGGCGGGCATCGAGTTCCGGGTCGAGACCCCCACGCGGCTCGCCGTCTTCGGCGCCGACAAGGAGCTGGTGGGACAGGTCGCGGCACGAATTCGCTCCAAGCGGAAGCCGGAGCCCTACAAGGGCAAGGGGATTCGCTATGCGGGCGAGCAGATCCTCCGCAAGGCCGGCAAGGCCGGCAAGGTCGGGGGCGGGAAGTAGCGATGATCAAGTCTGAATCGCGGGACGCGCTGCGTCGCAAGCGTCACGAGCGGATCCGTCTTCGCATCGAGGGCAGCTCGGAGCGGCCACGCCTCAACGTGTTCCGCAGCACGAAGTTCATTTACGCCCAGGTCATCGACGACACCACCGGGCGCACCTTGGCTGCGGCATCGAGCCGCGAGCCGTCGCTCGGATCGGGCGCCGGCAAGCTCGCCCCCGCGCACGCCGTGGGCAAGGCGATCGCGGAGCGCGCGAAGGCCGCCGGGGTTCGGCAGGTGGTGCTCGACCGGGGCGGGTACCGGTATCACGGGCGGGTCCGCTCGCTCGCCGAGGGCGCCCGCGAGGGCGGCCTCGAGCTGTAGAGCGAAAGGAGCTCGCATGGCAAGAATCGATGGCTCAAAGCTGAGCCTCGACGAGAAGGTGGTCCAGATCAACCGGGTCGCCAAGGTGGTGAAGGGCGGCCGCCGCTTCAGCTTCAGCGCGGTGGTCGTGGTCGGAGACGGCAACGGGACCGTTGGCGCGGGGCTTGGCAAGGCCGGCGAGGTGCCCGAGGCGATCCGCAAGGGCGTCGAGGATGCCAAGAAGAACCTGACCCGCGTTCCGCTGGTCGGCGCAACCATCCCGCACGAGATCCGGTTCCGGTTCGGCGCCTCGAACGTGCTCCTCAAGCCTGCCTCTGCCGGGACCGGCGTGATCGCCGGTGGCTCGGTGCGCGCTGTGGTGGAGGCGGCCGGAATCCGTGACCTGCTGAGCAAGACGATGGGCAGCACGAATCCGGTGAACGTGGTGCAGGCGACCATGGAGGCGCTCCGCGCGCTTCGTTCGGCCGATGAGATCGCCGGCCGGCGCGGCAAGACCGCCGAGCAGCTGCTCGGCAAGCGCGGGGCGGAGGCTGCACGGGCCCCGCACGAGTACGTCGAGCGGCCGCACACCTTTACCGGTGGAGGTGGTCGTGGCCGGTAACGCAACCCGCAGGAAGGCGGGACCACGGCTTCGCGTCACCTGGATCCGCTCGACGATCGGCCACAAGGCCGGCGCTCGAGGAACGATCCAGGCGCTGGGGCTCCATCGGCTTCACCAGACCGTCGAGGTCCTCGACACCCCGGAGAATCGCGGGATGCTGCGCCGCGTCGCATTCCTGCTGAAGGTCGAGGAGCCGGCCGCCGGCTCGGCCAAAGAGGGAGGATCCGCGAAGTGAAGCTCCACGATCTGCATCCGGCCGCCGGATCAAACAAGCCCTCGCGCCGCGTCGGCCGCGGGCATGGATCGGGCCGCGGCAAGACCGCCGGCCGGGGGACCAAGGGCCAGAAGTCACGAGCCGGCTCGTCGATCCCGGCCTGGTTCGAGGGCGGCCAGACGCCGCTCCATGTCCGAACTCCCAAGCTCCACGGCTTCACGAACCGCTTCCGGGTCGAGTACGTCGGGATCAATCTCGCCGCGCTCACCGATGTCGCGGCCGGCACGCTGATCACGCCGGACGTCCTGAAGCACGACCGGCTTATCCGCGACCAGAAGACCAGTCAGCTGCCGCTGAAGATCCTCGGTGGCGGTGACGCTCCGAAGGGGGTCACCATCCACGCGCATGCCTTCACCCGCTCGGCGCTCGAGAAGCTCGCTGCGGCGGGCAGCACCGCGCAGCGCCTCAGCTGGCCGGAGAACCTGCCCGTGGAGGAGCTCCCCGAGGAGGCGTCGGAGGACTCAGGCAAGGCGGAGCGCGACGTGAGCCATCGGGCATCGGAGCCCGAGGCGCCCGTGGAAGCGGCTGCCGCGCACGAGAGCACCGCGCACGAGAGCACCGCGGACGAGAGCACCGCGGACG
>JBDUDC010000160.1:0-3509 GCA_040003165.1 Chloroflexota bacterium | reverse complement strand
GGCATAGCCCTTGTCCATGGCGGGCCACCGAGCGTCCTGGAGAGCAAACTCGAGCTCACTCTCGTCCACGCAGTACCCAGCAGTCCATGGCCGTGCGCCGGTCTGGGCGTCAGCAGGGGCGTCAAGCAGGCCGCACCTCAGTTGCCGCCTTCATCCCGGCCCCTCACGAGGAAGTCGTCTTTTCGATAGCCATCTGGAGACGCGGTCGATCGCGTTCGCGAGCCCGCTGGAGCGCGCCCCGCCGGCGGCATCATCGCCTCTCCTCGATTGCGCCGATGCGCAGCAGCAGCTCGATGGCCGACTCGGGCAGGGTCACCTCGCCGCGCTCGACGGCTTCCCACAGCTGATGAGTGTTCTCAAAGCGGTGGGCGTCCATCAGAGCCACGAGCTCGTCGCCGTCGCGAGCCTCCTTGTCCAGCAGTCGCGCCCGGAGCTTGAGCAAGGCTACGTGGTCTTTGACCGTGGGCTTCGCGGGCGCCCCTGGTTCGAGCCCCTTGATGTAGGCAGCGAACTCCGGGTCGGCCGCCATGTTCTCCCGGAACAGCTTCTTCCAATCGCTCATTGGGATCGCTCCGCGCTCGCTGATGCTACCAACTCAATGCGGCGGGTAAGACAGTGAGAGGCCCCCTCGCGTCGAGCGCAGGGGCCTCTCCACCAGACGTCCGGTTGGCCGCGTCTAGGCGGTGACGGGAACCTGGCCGGGGGCTGGGACGATGCCGAGCTGGACGAGCATGCCCAGCTGATCGACGAGACCCCAATGCTCGACCAGCCGCTCGTTGGCGACGCGCCCGATATGGATCTCGGTCCAGGTCGCTCGCGTGCCGGTGGCCGGGATGCCGAGGAAGTCGCCCTTCATCGTCCCGCTGGCAGCCAGCCGATGCACGATCTTGTCGCCCGCTTCGATCGCGTCCTCGACCGTGTAGTGGAGGTCCGGGAAGGCTGACCGCAGGGCCATCGCGACCTGCATGAAGCCTTCGCGCGTGGGTGGCACGCCGGGCTGCGCGTAGTGCTCGACAAACTCGGGCGCGATGAGCTCGTCGATGAGCCCGAAGTTGCCCTGGTTGAATATTTCGAGCGGGATACGTTCGAGCTGAGTCTTCATGTCGATAGCCATGTGAGGATCACCTTCGTTGCCGTCGGCGCTGCCGTGACGAGGGTCCAGCAGTGCCACGCTTGGCGGTCGGCCGCTGGTGTGTAACCCCCGGCAAACTAGCTGGGGTTGTGGCGCGCGCTAACAGTTCAAAGTGTATGGTACGCTGCGCATCATGTCAAGCGAACGACTGAGCGCCACCTCATACCTGGTCCTTGGCTTGCTCGCGCGCGAAGGGCCGTCGACGCCGTACGAGCTTGAGCGCCACGTCGGCGCCACCCTCGGCAACTTCTGGTCGTTCCCGCACACACTGCTATACAGCGAGCCGGCGCGGCTGGCCGGCCTGGGACTGGTCACCGAAACCCGCGACCGGGACGGTCGACGTCGCCGTGTGTTCACGATCACCCAGGCCGGGACCCACGCCCTGGCGGCTTGGCTTGACCGGCCACGCGCTGAGCCCACGCAACTCCGCGACCTGGGGCTCCTGCAGCTCTTCTTCGCCGATCTGGCGCCCCCCGCGGCGCGCCTCCGCCTGGCAGAGCAGCAACTCGCCATCCATCGGGCCAAGCTGCTGGCCTACCAGGAAGACGCGCGCCTCGAGCGGCGCCCCGGAGTCCCCGGCCGTGGGCAGCGGACTGTCGAGCACTGGCGCGGCGTGACCCTGCCCATGGGCCTGCTCTACGAGCGAGCGGCCGTGGACTTCTGGGAGGACGTCGCTCAGAAGGGGCTTGGCTCGGACGAGCCGAACGGTGTGGAAGGGTCCGAGGCTGCTGCTCGAGCGGGTCGCTGATGGGACCCTCCCTCCCGTGCGGCTCGTGGGCGGTCACCAGAGGGGCGCGAGTCCGGCGTGCGAAGACAGCCGCCAGGCCCCGACCGCCGCTAGGACCAAGGGAGGCTGGACCAGCCACACGACCCACAGGGCCGCGTGGTTCCAAGGACAGGAAGTCTGCGGTGGCTCGGTCGGCGATCGGCGGTCGGCGCTCCCCCCTGTGCTCGCGGTCGCGGTCTGGAGCTCGACGAGGCTGGTGCGGGGCTTGCAGCTAACCGCACCATTCGCCATGCTGCACCCCCCGAGATTCAGCGAACGCAGGTGCCCGCCATGCTGAAGTCGCCAGTGAGCTCGAGTGATCGGCCGGCCGAGACGCCCGAGATCGACCGCCCCGCAGAAGTGGCTGTGCCCGCCGAGGAGCCGCGACGCCGGGTCCTGGGCTTCTACGCATCGCCGAACGGCTCGGCGGCGGTGGCCACTCGCGCGCGCCGCGGTGACGGCGAGACCGCCACGGATGCTCGCATCGCCGAGGTCATCGCTGAGGTCGCCTCCGATCCTGAGGCGATCGGCCTCTTGCTCCACGGCTCAAGGGCGGCAGGCACCGCGAGCGCCGATTCCAACTACGACTTCGTCTGCCTGCTCACCGAGAACGCCTACGAGCGGCGTAGGCAGCGCGGCACGACGGTCGAGCTCAGGTTCCGCACGGGTTCGCCGATGGTGGAGATCGCATACAAGGACGTCGGGCGCTTCAGGCGAGCAGCACGCGCGAGCAGTCCACGAGTCGCGACCCTTGCTCTAGCAGCGGTGCTGGTCGACAAGACCGGCGAGATCGAGTCGCTTCTCAACGCCCTGGTGGCGCCTCGGGAGCCGGTTCGCGACTCGGTGGCGGACGAGTACGACGGCTATCTCCACGGCTTCGCTCACTCCTTGAAAGCGTTGAGTCGGGCAGACGATCTGGGAGCGCGAGCGCACGCGGCGCAGTCAGGGCTGCATCTGGTGGGTGCGCTGTTCGGCCTGGAGGGCAGAGGGGCTCCGTACCTCGACCAGCTGTCGGTGCGGCTGGCCGAGCTGGACGAGCCGCAGGGCTGGCGGCCGGGCTTCCTTCACGGGGCACTGCACCGTCTCTTCTACGCGCCCGATCCGCCGTTTCAGCAGATGCTCGAGAGGCGCGTCAGCCGGCTGATGGAGTCGCGCGGTATCCACCACCAGTGGAGGCACGACCTCGATCGCCTGAGGGTCGTCAGCTACGACGAGCTCTGACCGGCCGACGCCCGAAGCCGCCAAAGCGCTCGCCTAACACCGCCGTCGTGGCTGGAGCGGGCGTCGTCGGGCGCCCGAAGATCAGTGGCTGCCGGCCTGCGCCCCTTTGAGGGTCGTCGGCGCGGCGGCGTTTGGGGGAAGCAGGGCGCTCACTAGGCCGTCAGGGCCCGAATCCAAAGGGCCGGGGCTCAGTTGGCAGTGCCTGTGGCCGAGCCGGTCTTACCGGGCCCCCTGCCTTTATTCTTCTGGCTGCGCGGGCTCTGGCCTGGCCTTGCGGCCTACCTCTCGGCGTCGGTCAGATGACCCGCTCAAAGGTGAAGATGTTCGTCTCGGTGAGGTGCTCCCGAATGGCGCCGACCATCGAGGCCCAATCGGAACGCGCGCGGAAGG
>JBDUDC010000159.1:0-3536 GCA_040003165.1 Chloroflexota bacterium | reverse complement strand
CCCGAGCCGCGCGAGTACCGCCGCTTCCGCATCCGCTCCGGCGACACCCCCGACGACTTCCGGATGATGGGCGAGGTGCTGCGTCGCCGGCTGACGCGAGCTGCGAAGCTGCGTGCCGAGACGGGCTACCTCTCCCTGGCCGAGGTCGGCGCCGACGAGGCGGCAGAGGGCGACACCGGTGAGCCGCTCGACGAGGGCGCGCGGACGACCCGGCCCCGGGACGCCGGCTGGGCACTGCCCGACCTGGTCATCGTCGATGGCGGAAAGGGCCAGCTCTCCACCGCCGTTGGCGTCCTCGAAGAGCTCAAGCTGACCGACCTGCCGGTCGCGGGCCTGGCGAAGCGCTTCGAGGAGCTCTACCTGCCGCGTCGCCCCGCCCCGATCGTGCTGCCGCGCAACAGCCAGGCGCTCTACCTCGTGCAGCGCATCCGCGACGAGGCACATCGCTTCGCGATCACGTATCACCGCGAGGTGCGGGGCAAGCGTGCGCTGCACAGCGTCTTCGACGAGGTGGAGGGGATCGGTCCGGCTCGTAAGAAGGCCTTGCTGCGCCGGTTCGGGAGCGTGCGGCGGATCCGGGAGGCATCGGTCGAGGAGGTGGCGGAAACGCCGGGCGTCAACCGCGAGCTCGCCGAGCGGCTGAAGAGCCACCTCTCGCGTGAGGGGATGCTGGCGTAAGGCCGCAGCATTGCAGCCGAATCGGGGCGAACCTATAATCGCCGCGCCCCGCCGCTATGAGAGCGGGGCGTTTCGTGTCCGCGACCGAGAGGACGAGCTCAGCCGATCATGACCTGGCGCCGCACCGCCCCCTGGGTGATCCTGGTCATCACCCTCTTCGCGATCTTCATCGACCTGCCGCGTAAGACGACGCATCTCGACTGCGCGCGCGTCAACCTGCCAGGTTGCTCTCTCCACTCGACCCTCGGGCTCGACCTCCAGGGTGGCGTGCGGGTGACGCTCCAGATCACGCCCCAGTCGGGTGCCAAGATCACCGACCAGCAGGTTGAAGTTGCGCGCAACATCCTCGAGAAGCGCGTCGCGGGGATCGGCGTCTCGGAACCCCAGGTCCGTACCGAGGTCGCCGGCGACGGCACCCAGCGGATCGTGGTCGAGGTTCCCGGGGTCAGCAACCCGCAGCAGGTCCGCGACCTGGTCGGCTCGACCGGGCAGCTCCAGTTCCTCGATCCGCAGGGCCAGACGCTCAGCGAGGGACAGGACATCAGGCAGCTGATCACCGGCGGAACGGTGCGCGTCCTCTTCGACGGGAGCCAGATCCAGTCCGATACGGTCGCGCCAGACGCCGACCGTGGCGGCGCGATCGGGGTGAGCTTCACGCTCAAGGACCAGGGCCGCACCACGTGGTGCGACTTCACGACCGCGAACGTCGGCAAGCCCGGGCCGATCGCGCTCGACGGCAAGGTGATCACCACGCCGACCATCCAGTCGGCAATCTGCGGCGGGCAGACAATCATCACCGTGGGCCGAGGAGCCGACGCAGAGGTCCAGCGCACGAACCTCTACAACACCCTGCGCTTCGGCGCCCTGCCGGTTTCGCTGAGCGAGGCCGGCGTAGCGCAGGTCGCTCCGACCCTCGGGAAGAACTTCCTGATCCAGGCCCTGGTCGCAGGTGGCGTCGGGCTGCTGCTGGTCCTCTTCTTCATGATCGCCTACTACCGGCTCCCCGGCGTCCTCGCCGCCCTGGCGCTGGTCTTCTACACGCTGGTGGTCTACGCCATCTTCCGATTGATCGGCGTCACGTTGACCCTGGCGGGAGTCGCCGCCTTCATCCTCTCGATCGGCATGGCGGTCGACGCCAACATCCTCATCTTCGAGCGGATGAAAGAGGAGATTCGGGCCGGTAAGACGCTCGGCCCCGCCATCGAGGCCGGCTTCAACCGCGCCTGGTCGAGCATCCTCGACTCGAACGTCAGCTCACTGCTGGTGGCCGGATGGCTCTACTGGCAGGGGACCACCGCAGTGCGCGGCTTCGCCCTGGTGCTCATCGTCGGCGTGCTCGTCTCGATGTTCAGCGCGGTGACGGTCACGCGGACCATGCTGCGCTACGTCGTGCGCACCGACTGGGGTCGACGGCTCGAGCTCTATCACGTGGAGCGCTGACCGATGTACGACATCGTCGGGAAGCGAAACTGGTACTTCGCGCTCAGCGCGCTGCTCACCATTCCCGGCCTGATCTTCATCATCCTCGGCGGGCTGAAGCCGGCGATCGACTTCACCGGCGGCACGGTCTGGCAGGCCCGATACGCCTCACAACCCGCGGCGGCGGAGTTGAAGACGGTCCTCATATCGCTCGGCCACCCCGAAGCCCAGGTCCGCCAGCTCGACAACGGCTACCTCGAGATCCGCACCGAGCCGATCGACCTCGCCCCCGCGCCGACCCCGATCCCGACGCCTGCGCCGACCGGCACGCCAGGCCCGAGCGCGAGCGGCGCAACCTCCGCGACCCCGGCCCCATCGGCCTCGCCAGCGGCTTCGAGCTCGCCCGGACCCAGCGCGTCCGCCGGCGGAGCAGTGCCCAACCCGAGCGCCAGCCCGCCCGCGGTCGTCAAGGGCACCCCGTTCGCCGCCCTGCAGGAGAAGCTGGTCGCTCGGTTCGGGCCGGGCGATCCGCGGAGCGTCACCACGGTCGGGCCGATCATCGGGCTCGAGCTGATTCGCAGCTCGGCGATCCTGATCGTCATCGGCGAGCTGTTCATCCTCGGCTACCTGTGGGTTCGCTTCGGATTCCGATTCGGCACCGCGGCCATCGTCGCCCTCCTCCACGACGTCATCGTCGTGGTCGGGATCTTCGCGATCCTCGGCTATTTCTTCGGGCTCGAGTTCGATGCCCTGTTCGTGACCGCCCTGCTGACCATCATCGGCTTCAGCGTGCATGACACGATCGTGGTGTTCGACCGGATCCGTGAGAACCGGGTCCGGCACGCCGGGGAGCCGTTCGGGGCGATCGTCAACCATTCGATCCTGCAGACGATCGGGCGGTCGATCAACACTTCGCTGACGGTCGTGGTCACGCTGACCGCCCTGCTGCTGCTCGGCCCTGCCACGATTCGGACCTTCACCCTGGCGCTCCTGCTCGGCGTCGTGTCCGGCACCTATTCCTCGATCTTCAACGCGAGCCAGCTGCTGGTGGTGTGGTATGAGTGGGATGCCAAGCGGCGCGCGACCCGCTCCGCGGCGCGAACTGTGAGGGCTGCGCGCTAGCAACCCGAGCGCGGGATCGGTAAGCGCCCGGTAAGCGCCAGCCGGTACGATGGCTGGGTGATCTTGCCGCGCCTGGACTGGCTCCTGCCGGAGCCCTGCCTTCAGCCGCCGGCATTCGCCGGCTTCGGCCAGCCGGTCGCCACGCTGCTGGCACGTCGCGGATTCGTCGAAGACGCACAGCTGGACCGATTCCTGAACGCCGGCCTCCAGGCGCTTCACGACGTCAGCCTGATGGCCGATGCAACGGTCGCCCTCGATCGCATCGAGGCAGCCATCGCGGCGGGGGAGCGGATCGCCATCTGGGGCGACTACGACGC
>JBDUDC010000158.1:0-3551 GCA_040003165.1 Chloroflexota bacterium | reverse complement strand
AGCTGCAGGCGGCTCACATCGCCGGGGAGGACGGCAACCACCTGGGACAGATCGCCCGCCTGATCCCGGACTGAGCCCGCTAGCTCCCGGTCGTCACAGCATGGCCGGCACGGTCGAAGAGGGAGCCGGGCTGCCACTCGACCTCGTGGTGCTTGCGATGCAGCGCGCCGAGCACGGCGTGCTCCACGTGGCGCATCGTCGCCTCCTCCTCGAGCTCGGCGTGGTCGTGGCCGAGCAGGTGCAGCGTCCCGTGGATGGCGAGCAGGACCAGCTCCTCGAGCGGGCTCCACGATCCCTCGGCCGCCTGCCGCACCGCCTGGTCGACGTCGATGACCAGGTCCCCGAGCATCATCGGTCCCGGCGGCGAGACGCCGTCGTCATCGGCCAGGTGGGAGTGCACCCCGTCGAGCGACCATTGGTGCAGGGGGAAGGAGAGGACATCGGTCGGGCCGCGCTCCCCCATGTGGTCGAAGTTCAGTCGCTCCATCTCCGCGTCGCCGCAGAGCGTCATCTCGACTTCGCACCCTTCCAGGCCGCCGATCCGTGCCGTTTCGCCGACGGCCGACTCGAGCAGGGCGAGGGCATCGTCCAGGGAGAGGGGCTCGAGGGCGGGCGCTAGCCGCTCGTGTCCCAGCCGGTCGTGGATCGTGACCGTACAGCCCATCGCCCGGTCATCGTAGGCGACGCGCGCGGTGGACTCAATACGTCAAGCCTCTTCGCGACGCTCGAGCGGCACCACGTTGTCGGGGTACTTGATCCGCTGGTGGTACATGCCCAGCAGCTGCTGAACGAAGGCCTCCTTGATCTGGGCGATGTTCTTCAGGGTCAGGTCCGCATCATCGAGCTGGCCGTCCTCGAGCCGGGCATCCACGATCCGGTCGACCATCGCCCGAATCGAACGCTCGTCCTTCTCATCGAGCGACCGGACCGATGCCTCCACGCCGTCGGAGAGCATCAGGATCGCCGCCTCGCGGCTCTGTGGCTTGGGGCCCGGGTAGCGGAACACGGCTTGGTCGATCAGCTCCTCGTTGCCGCCCACGTCCTGCAGCGCCCGGTCCCAGAAGTAGCTCATCAGGCTGGTGCCGTGGTGCTGCGGAATGAAGCCGGTGATCTGGACCGGCAGGCCGTGCTCGTAGGCGAGGTCGATCCCGTCCCGGACGTGGCCGGCGATGATCCGGGCGCTCGTCTCCGCGCTGAGGTCGTCATGCACGTTGCGGCTGCCCGCCTGGTTCTCGATGAAGGCAAGCGGATTCTTCATCTTGCCGATGTCGTGGTAGTAGGCCGCCACGCGCGCCAGCAGCGGGTCGGCGCCGATCGTCTCTGCCGCGCGCTCGGCCAGGTTGCCGACCATCACGCTGTGGTGGTACGTGCCCGGCGTCTCGAGCAACAGGCGGCGCAGGAGGCGGTTCGAGGGGTTCGCCAGCTCGAGGAGCTGGAACACGGTCATGATTCCGAACAGGTGGCCGAGCATCGCGAACGAGCCGACCGCCAGGAAGACCGACAGCCCCGCATTGACGACCCCCGCGCCGGCGAGCTGTGCGATCGCGGCCGCGTCGCCCTGGGCCAGCAGCGAGAACGCAATGACCACCCCGATGTTCGTCAGGGCGAGCGACGCGCCGGCCCGCACGAAGCCGTTCAAGCGCTCCGCCCGGACGATGGCGACCAGCGAGGCGAGGCCTCCCGCCAGTACGAAGACGGCAGGCTCGAGCCCGTCGGCGTTCATCACGCCGGCCAGGACTGCCAGCACGACCGCCAACGCGGCGCCCGCGCCGCCCTCCAGGAGGATGCCGACGAGGAGAACCGCCGCCGAGGTCGGGACCACGTAGGTCCATAACGTCCGGTCGGCGCCGACCCGCATCGCGATCGCCGTGGCGACGAGCGCCATCAGGAAAAGGAGGAGCGACCGGTTGCGGTACCAGATCGCCGGTTGGAAGCGCCACAGGAAGGCGACCAGCAGGGCCGAAACCAGGATCGCGATGACCCCGAGGCCGGCAGTGCGCGCGAAGCTGGCGCGCGGCCGGGTCAGGCCCAGGGCCTCGAGCTCCTCGAGGGTCTGGACGGTGATCGGGTCGCCCTCGCGCACGACGGCGGTCCCCGCGATGACGGTGACCTCGACCGGCGCGACCCTGTTGCGCGCCCGCTGCTCGGCGGCCTGGGTCGCCGATTCGCTGTACTGGCTGTTCTCGCGGACATAGCCCGCCGCCAGGTCGCCGGCCAGCTCGCGCTGGTTGGCGGGCAGGTCGGTGCTGATTGCCTGGCGCACTCGCTGGCGCACGTCCGAGACCGCCTCCGCCCGGATCTCGCCGACGAGGACCGAGTCGAGGACGCGGCGCGCCTCGGCGGTCAGGGCCTTCCAGGTCTGCAGCGGCACGGCGGCGATCAGGGCGATCTGAGCGTCGCTCCGATCCGGCAGGGCGGCGTTCAGCTCGCTCTTCAGCTTTTCCGCGGTGAGACGGCGCGCGTCGCGGCTGGCCAGGAGGCCGCTCACCTCACCGACGGCGCTGTCGAACTCACGGAGCTGCTGCATGCGAATGGCGGCCGGGTCGCCGATCGGCTCATAGACCTTCTCGACCGTCGCGGCGGCCGCGTTGCGGGCGGCCTCTGTCTGGCTCTGGCTGGTAAAGGTAACCGTGGTCGGCGCGCGGATCTCCTGCCGGGCAACATCGTTGACCTCGAGGCTGATCTGCCCGGGCGTGAAGCTGAAGGAGAGGACGCCGAACAGCGCCGCGGCGAGCATCAGGGCGATCAGGACCGCCCGAGCCAGGGCCGCACGACCAGGCCCCATGCTGGTCTCCGCCAGCGTGCGTGGGATGAACATCAGCGGCCGGTGCCTACTCCGCCAGGAGACGGCGGACCGTCTCGCTCAGGGCTCGGCCGTCGACCTTTCCCTTGGTCTCGGGCACCAGGAGGCTCATCACCTTGCCCATCTCCGCGGGACCGCTCGCGCCCGATTCGGCGATCGCGCGCCGGACGAGACCCTCGACCTCCTCTTCGGAGAGCTGTTCGGGGAGGAACTCGGCGAGGATCGCCGCCTCGGCCTCCTCGTCGGCGGCCTTCTCCTCGCGACCGCCCTTGCGGAACATCTCGGTGCTCTCGCGCCGCTGCTTGATCTGGCGGCCGAGCACGTCGAGCATGTCGGCATCGGTCAGGTCGCGACGAAGCTCGATCCGCTTGTTCTGGGCTGCCGCCATCGCCATCCGCAGCGTCTGGGTCCGTTGCGCGTCGCGCGCGCGCATGGAGTCGCGCATCGCGCCCTCGATCCGGAGCTGGAGGCTCATGAGTGGCTGGCTATGCTGGCGGGAGGCAATCGGTCTCGTCCACCGCCTGCTGTGAGGGAGCGTCTGGCGTTGCTACGCGCGGACAGCCTTGCGCTTCTTGGCTTCCTTGCGCTTTCGCTTCACGCTGGGCTTCTCGTAGTGCTCGCGGCGTCGCGCCTCGGCCAGGATGCCGGACTGCTGAATCTTCTTGTTGAAGCGACGCAGCGCACTCTCGAACGACTCGTTCTCGCCCACGCGGACCTCTGCCAAACGTCTCGCCTCCTTCCTGCTCTC
>JBDUDC010000157.1:0-3560 GCA_040003165.1 Chloroflexota bacterium | reverse complement strand
CCATGAAGTCTCGCGCATTCTCCGACCGGTCGTTGAAGACGATGCCGACCACCGCCAGCCGGTCCGCCCCGTGTTGGTCGACCGCCTGTTGAAGTATGGGGAACTCGCGCACGCACGGGCCGCACCAGCTCGCCCAGAAGTTGACGATCACCGGCCGGCCGCGGAGATCGCCCAGGCGGACCGACCTGCCGTCGAGGTCCGAGAGCGCGAAGGCCGGCGCCTCGCGGCCGACCTGCGCGCCGGGCAGCGCGCCACGGCCGAGCAGCGAGATGCCCAGCAGGACCGCCAGCAGGACCGGAAGGAGCGCGGCGAGAACGAGGTAGCCACGCGGCAGGCGTCGCAGCTCGACGCGCGGGCGTCCGGTGGCGATGGCCGCCATAGGGCTCAGTGCCCTCCAGGCCCGTCGTGCCCGGCACGCTCGATCTCACGCCACTCGCGATTGGCGGCGCGCACCCACGCAAAGATTGAGCCGACCACCACCAGAAGTCCGGGGATGGCCAGGAAGAGGTTGGCGATCATGCCCGCGGGTCGGAAGGCAAAGCCCGCCCCCAGCAGTGCGGCGCCGACGGCAAGCAGCACCGGCAGGAAGCTGCCGCTCGGCAGGTGGACGCCGGGAGGCGGCGTCGCACGAGCCTGCTGCAGCCGTCCCTGGCGGCTCGAGAGCGCGAAGACGAGGCCCAGCACGAACAGGATCGCGATCCCGATCAGGAAATAGCCGACCGTTGCATCGTTCACGGCTGAGCTCCGCTAGCGGAGGATGTAGATCGTGGTGAAGAGTGCGATCCAGACCACGTCGACGAAGTGCCAGTAGATGCTGACCGCCTCCACCGCCACGTGGTTGCCCGCTGAGAACTGGCCCTGCAGCGCCCGCGACAGGATCACCGTCATGCCGACCGCGCCGCCGAACACGTGCGCGCCGTGGAAGCCGGTCAGCGTGTAGAAGGTGGTGCCGAAGATCCCATCACCGATCCCAAAGCCGAGCCGCGAATAGTCGTACAGCTGACCGAGGAGAAACAGGACGCCGAGGATGAGGGTGAGGCCGACCCACAGGCGAAGGCCGCGCTGATCGCCGCGCCGGATCGCTGCCACGCCGAACTGCATGGTGAAGCTCGAGCTGACAAGGATCGCCGTCAGCACCGCAGCGAGGGGGAGGTCGAGCTCGCCGCCCTCCGGCGGGTGCCAGGCGCCGGCGTGCGCGGCGCGCGAGTTGAAGTAGGCCGCGAAGAGTCCGCCGAAGAACATCACCTCGCTGGCGATGAAGAGGAGCATGCCGACCAGCGGGGTCGGCATCCCGGCCTCGCGCCGGCCGCGTCCCGGCGCCGGCAGCTCGGCGCCCTGGAGCTCGGCGGTGGTCATACCGCCCCTCCGCGCCGCTCGACGTCATCCTCCGGCTTCTCCACCACGTCGTCGGGACGGTCGGCGGCATGCCCGTGGCCGTGGGTCAGGAAGAAGAGCGGACGCTCCGAATGGATCGGCGGCAGGCGGTCGAAGTTGTAGGCCGGCGGCGGGGAGGTGGTTGCCCATTCGAGCGTGTTCCCCTCCCAGGGGTCGTCGCCGACCCGTTCGCCGTTGATGAAGGTCGCGATCACGTTGATCAGCAACGGAAAGATGCTGGCGGCGATCAGGAACGCGCCCGCGGTGGACATCAGATTGAGGATCGTCCAGCCGGCATCCGGCGAGTAGTCCGCGACGCGCCGCGGCATGCCGGAAAGGCCGAGCTGGTGCATCGGGAAGAAGGCCAGGTTGAAGCCGATGAAGTGCATCCAGAAATGGACCTTGCCGAGCCCCTCGTTGAGCCGGCGGCCAGTCATCTTGGGGAACCAGTAGTAGGTCGCCGCGAAGACGCCGAAGACCGACCCGCCGAAGAAGACGTAGTGCAGGTGGGCCACCACGAAGTAGGTGTCCTGGAGGTGGAAGTCGACGGCGGGCGAGGCAAGCATCACACCGCTGATGCCGCCGATCAGGAACATCGACAGGAATCCGAGCGCGAAGAGCATTGGGGTCGTCAGGCTCAGCTTGCCGCGCCACAGGGTCGCCATCCAGTTGAAGAACTTGACCCCGGTGGGGATCGCGATCAGGGCGGTCATGAAGCTGAAGAAGGGCAGGAACACGAAGCCAGTCGTGAACATGTGGTGAGCCCAAACGCTGAAGCTGAGCAGGCCGATGCCGATGGTGGCGAACACGAAGGCGCGATAGCCGAAGAGCGGCTTGCGCGAGAAGACGGGCAGGATCTCGCTGACCACGCCCATCGCCGGCAGGATGACGATGTAGACCTCCGGGTGGCCGAAGAACCAGAAGATGTGCTGCCACAGGATCGGGTTGCCCCCGACGTTGGGATCGAAGAACGAGCCCCCGTAGTTGCGGTCGATGAAGAGCGCGATAAGGCCTGCGGTGAAGACCGGCGTCGCGAGCAGGATCAGGGTGCTCGTCACCAGCACGGTCCACACGAAGATCGGCATCCGGAAGAGGGTCATCCCCGGCGCGCGCATCTTGAAGATGGTGGCGATGAAGTTGATCGAGCCCAGGATCGAGGCCGTGCCGACCAGGGTCAGGCCGATCAGCCACAGGTCGGTGCCAGGGCCGGGCGAGTACTTGGCCTGGGTGAGCGGGTTGTAGCCGGTCCAGCCCTCGGCCGCGGCCCCGCCGAAGAGATAGCCGCTGAAGATGAGGAGGCCGCCGAGCGGCAGGAGCCAGAAGCTGAGGGCGTTGATCCGAGGAAAGGCCATGTCCGGGGCGCCGAGCATGAGCGGCACGATGTAGTTCGCGAAGCCCGACAGCACCGGCACGATGAACAGGAAGATCATGATCGTGCCGTGCATCGTGAAGGCCTGGTTGTACGTCGCCTCGTCGAGGAACTGGAGGCCCGGCACGGCGAGCTCGGAACGGATCACCAGCGCCAGGAGCCCCGCCGCAAAGAAGAAGAAGAAGCTGTTGACGATGTAGAGGATCCCGATCTTCTTGTGGTCGACGGTCGTCAGCCAGTCGAGCACCCAGGAACGCTGGTAGCCCTCCGCTGGGGGGTTCAGGGTGGTGGTGGCCATGGTGCCTCGAACTTCCTGCTCTGCCCTACGGGTTTGCCACAATCGTGCCGGTCATCGCCTGCGCATGCACGTCGCAGATGAACCGGTAGGTGCCGGCCGGGAGCGCCGGCACCTGGTAGTCGACCGCCTTGGGGCCCTGGAAGATCGTGCCGCGGAAGAGATTCTGCTCGCCCTTGAAGATCGCCACATTGTGATTCTGGCCGTCGGTGATCTGGAAATGGATGACGAATGGATGCCCGGCGGGCACCTGTATGCTCTTCGTGCTGAACGCCGTGCCGGTCGCGGACAGCTTCACCACCGTCGCATTGGCCGGAGCCGACGGAGCCGGTGTCGCGCCCGACAGCGTGTTCTTGAGCCACAGGTCGTACTTGGCACGCGTCATCGCCTGGATGGAGAAGGTCATGTTGGCGTGCTGCAGGCCGCAGAACTCGGCGCACTGCCCGGTGTACGTTCCCACCTCTGAAATCGTGAACTCCAGCTCGTTCGGGGTGCCGTTCTCGCCCACCGGCACCACGTCGC
>JBDUDC010000156.1:0-3583 GCA_040003165.1 Chloroflexota bacterium | reverse complement strand
GCCGCCCCCGAACTTGCCGATCGGGGTGCGCGCCGCGGACAGGATGTAGACCTCGTTCATGCCCGCAATGGTAGCGCCGCTGTGGTTTTCGTCCGTGTGTGCGGCCAAGCGTCAGCCCTTCTCGTCGAAGAGGTAGGCGATCTTGTCCGCCCACGCCTCGACCACGACCCGGTTCTTCACCTTCATCGAGGGCGTGAGCTCGCCCGCCTCTTCGGAGAGGAGGCGCGGCAGCAGCGCGATGCGCCGCGGCCGCTCGTAGACCGCGAAGCCGTCCAGGGTCCGGCGCACCTCGGCGTCGAAGAGCTTCTCCACGGCCGGTTGGGCGATCAGCTGCTCCGGCGGCAGCTCGGCCACGCCCTGCGCGGCGGCCCACGGTCCGAGCTCGTCGAAGTCGGGAGCGATGAGGGCTCCGGTGTACGGGTGGCGGTCGCCGAGGATCACCGCCTGAGCGATGAACTTCGACATCGAGAGGGCGGCCTCCATCGGTGCGGGCGTGACGTTCTTGCCGTTCGCCAAGACGATGATGTTCTTGAGCCGGTCCGTGATCCGGATGCGGCCGATCTCGTCCAGCTCGCCGATGTCGCCGGTGTGGAACCAGCCCTCCGGATTGATGGCGCGCGCCGTCTCGGCGGGATCGTTGAGGTAGCCCTGCATCACCTGCGGGCCGCGCACCAGGATCTCCCCGGTCGCCGGATCGATCATCACCTCGGTGCCCGGCGCCGGCCGCCCGACCGTGCCGAAGACGAAGTCGTCGGGACGGTTGACCGACACGAAGGGCGAGGTCTCGGTCAGGCCATAGCCCTCCAGGACCAGCATGCCCATCGCGTAGAAGAACTCGCCGATCTCGCGCGCCAGCGGGGCAGAGCC
This sequence comes from Chloroflexota bacterium, assembly GCA_040003165.1. Classification (GTDB taxonomy): domain Bacteria; phylum Chloroflexota; class Limnocylindria; order QHBO01; family QHBO01; genus JALYSK01. Next base: position 2,716 of record JBDUDC010000156.1, on the reverse strand, counting down.
CGACACGAAGTAGCGCACGCGGCCTCCCGTCCGCTCGCGGATCTTGCGGAAGACGAGCAGGTCGGCAACCCACAGCTGGGCGCTCAGCCAGAGCGAGTCATTTCGTTCGGCGAGGTGGTTCGCGTACCGCTGCCGGCCGAGCGCCGCCGCCCAGCGAAAGATGCGCTGCCGGCTCTCCGGTCCGCTCTCGACCGCGGACAGGACCCGGGCGTAGACCCGCTCGTAGAGGCGCGGCACCGATCCCATGATCGTCGGCCGCACCTCCATCATGTTGGCTGGCAGCCTTTCAAGGAGCGCCTCGGCGTAGACCACCGTCGCCCCGCGGCCGAGCGCCACCACCTCGTCGACGATCCGGCCGTAGATGTGGCTGAGCGGCAGGAACGAGAGGAACTGATCGGTCGGGTAGAAGTCGATCACCTGGCTGGCCGCCTCGAAGTTGAAGAGCACGTTCCCGTGGCTGAGCATCGCGCCGCGGGGGTTTGCCGTCGTCCCCGAGGTGTGGACCACCGTCGCCAGGTGCTCGCGCGGGATCGCCAGCCACGCATCCCGCCAGAGGCGTCGTCGGGTCGGGTCCTGGTCGGCGCGCGCCATCACGTCCTCGAGGGTGAGGGTCCCCGGCGGGAACTTGCCGTGCGACTCCATGGTGATCACCCGACGCAGCGCTGGGCAGTCGGCCTTGACCGATTCGACCTTTGCCGCCTGCTGGGCGTTCTCGACCACCACGGTACCGGCAGCCACATTGTTCAGGATGAAGGCGATCTGGCCCGGCTCGGATTGCGGATAGATCGGGCACGTGACCGCGCCGAGCGCCAGCGCGGCGAGGTCGACCATCGCCCACTCGGGACGGGTGCGAGCCAGGATGCAGACCGTGTCGCCGTCGGCGACCCCCAGATCCGCCAGACCCAGCGAGAACTCGGTGATCCACGCCCACATCTGGCGGTAGGACCGGCCCATCCAGGTGCGCTCGCCTCGCTCCTCGTCCGACCCGCGGGCCTTCGGCGGCTTCCACCGCATCGCCTCGTTGTCGGGGTGGCGCTCGACGGCGCGGTGCACGAGGTCGACCAGGTTGGCGGCGCGCTCTTCGGGCGGGATCGTGAGCGGCTCGATCTCGGGAGTCCGCATCAGGCGAGGCGCCTCGTTCGCCGGGGCGGTGCTCATCGGTCCGTGCTCCACGTCATCCGGCGCGCCGAAGCTCGTCGAGCAGGTGCTGCGCCACGATCAGCCGATGGATCTGGTTAGTCCCCTCGTAGATCTGCGCTCCCTTCGCGTCGCGCATGAGGCGCTCGACCGGGTTGTCACGGCTGTACCCCGCGCCGCCGTAGATCTGCACCGCGTCGGTGGTCACCCGCATGGCGACGTCGGAGGCATGCCATTTCGCCATGCTGCTGGCCGACGCGATGTGCTCGCCGGCGTCGCGCATGCGCGCCGCGCGCCAGGTGAGGAGGCGCGCCGCCTCGACCGATACCGCCATCTCGGCCAGCATCCCCTGGATCAACTCCTGGTCGCCGATCGGGCGGCCGAACTGGCTGCGCTGCAGGGCGTAGCGTCCGGCGTGCTCGAGGGCTGAGCGTGCGAGCCCAACGCACGCCGCCGCGATCCCGATTCGGCCGGCGCCGAGCGCCGCCAGAGCCACCTTGAGGCCCTCCCCTTCCTCCCCGAGTCGGTTCTCGGCCGGGACCCGTGCGCCTTCGAAGACGAGCTCATAGCCGGTCGTGCCGCGGATCCCCATCTTGCGTTCCTTCGTGCCGAGCCGGAAGCCGTCGGTCTCGCGCTCGACGACGAACGCGGTGATCCCCTCCTTGCCCTTCGCGCGGTCGACGGTCGCAAAGACGACGAAGATGCCCGCATCCCCGCCGTTGGTGATCCAGATCTTGGTCCCGGTCAGGCGGTAGTGATCCGCATCGCGGACCGCCGCGAGCGACAGGGCGGCGGCATCGGAGCCGGCCTGCGGCTCGGTGAGCGCGAACGCGCCGAGCTCTCTGCCGGCGGTCATGGGCGGCAGGAAGCGCTCCTTCTGAGCCTGGGTCCCGAAGGTGAGAATAGGAAGCTGGGCGAGGACGTGGACCGAGAGCGAGACCGCCATCGCCATCTCCGCCGCGGCGATCTCCTCGAGCGCCAGCGCCCAGGCGAAGCTGCCCATCCCCGCCCCGCCGTATTCCTCGGGACACGGCAGCCCTGCGAGGCCCAGCGCGGCCGCGCGCTCGAACAGGCCCCGATCGTAGCGCTCGTCCTCGTCGCGCCCGGCGGCTGTCGGCGCGAGCTCGGCCTGTGCCCACGCCCGCACCGTGTCGCGAACCTGCCGCTCCTCGACGCTCAGCGCAAAGGGATCGCGGCGCGCAACGTCCGTCGTCACCCGATCTTGTTCCCCCGCTCGTCGTAGGTGTAGAAGCCGTGGCCGGCCTTCCGGCCATTGTGGCCGGCGCTGACCATCTGACGCAGCAGGGGAGCGGCCCGGAACTTCGGGTCGCCGAAGCCGCGGTACAGGACGTCCATCACCCCCAGCATCACATCATTGCCGATGAAATCGCTCAGCTCGAGGGGCCCCATCGGGTGGTTGAGCCCGAGGCGCGCCCCGGTGTCGATGTCCTCCGCGCTGCCGGTCGACTCCATCAGGGCGAAGATTGCCTCGTTGATGAAAGGCCCGAGCATCCGGTTCACCAGGAATCCGGGGTAGTCGCGGCTCTCGATCACGGTCTTGCCCAGCTCCTCGGCGAAG
>JBDUDC010000155.1:0-3589 GCA_040003165.1 Chloroflexota bacterium | reverse complement strand
AGAGAGTGCCATGACGCGGTCAGCTGCCCCGGTACGTGCTCAGGCCGAATGGTGAGAGGAGGAGTGGCACGTGGTAGCTGCGCCCCGGGTCGGTTACGCGCAGCGCAACCGCCACGCTCTGAAAGAAGGCATCGGGTTCATCCGCGTACTCGCCGACGTCGAACGCGAGCTGGTAATCGCTCTCAATGAGCTCGCCACCGTCCAAGAGATCCGCGACGCGTCCGTCGGCATCGGTCTCGCTCTCGCTGATCAGCTCGGGCACCCCTGCATCGGTCAGGCGAAAGAGCGCCACGTTGATGCCCTCGGCGGGCTCGCCGGTGGCGAGATCGAGGATGTGGGTGCTGATCGTCGGCGCGCTGCCCGCCATGAGCTCCTCCGCTGGGCTTTCATGATGACCGATGCGCCGCCGGGCGCGGCGCTATCCTCCGCGCATGGCTGAGCTGACGATCCGGGTCGGGGACCTGACCTACGAGGCACGCTGGGAGGAGGCGGCTCCGCGAACGCGGCAGGCGCTCCGCGCCTGGCTGCCGATCCGCGCCTCCCTGATCCATTGCCGCTGGAGCGGCGAGTCGACCTGGGTCCCGTTCGGCGACCGGCGCCCCGCCGTGGGCTTCGAGAATGCGACCTCTCACCCCGCCCCCGGACAGCTGCTCATCTACGTCGGCGAGATGAGCGAGTGTGAGATCCTCTTTCCGTACGGGGCGTGCAGCTTCAGCTCGAAGGTCGGACAGCTGGCCGGCAATCACTTCGCCTCGATCGTGACCGGTCAGGAGCAGCTGGCGGAGATGGGCCGGCGCACCCTGTGGCACGGGGCGCAGGAGATCGAGATCAGAGAGGCCTGACGGACCGATGGCCGATCTGGTCGTCACCGGAGGCACGGTCGTCAGCGCCACGCGTTCGGTGGTCGCCGACGTCGCGATCACCGACGGCCGCATCACGGCGGTCCGCCGCGACGCCCCCCGCCGCGGGGCGGAGATTCTCGATGCCACCGGGCTGCTGGTCCTGCCCGGCTGCGTGGACGTGCACACCCATACGCGGCTGCCGACCGACAAGGAGCCGGACCGATTCTTCACCGATTCGGTCGCCGCCGCCTTCGGCGGCACGACCACCTTCCTCGCCTTCAACAACCCCGGTACCGGCATCTCGGAGGCAGGGTCGACTTCGCTGCTGGCGGGGCTGCGCGAGTTCCGGCAGCGCACCAACGGCGAATCGGCCGTCGATTTCGGGCTCTCGGCCGTCCTCTCGGGGCAGCAGAAGAGCCCGCTCGCCGAGCTGCCGCGCCTGATCCGCGCCGGGGTGCCGACCTTCAAGGCGTTCATGGTCTACGACTTCCGGCTCACCGATCCGCAGCTCTTCGCCGCCATGCAGGCCGCCGCCCGCTACGGCGGGATGCTCGAGATCCACTGTGAGAACGGCACGATCGTCGACGCGCTCGTCGCCCGCGAGATTCGGGCGCGCCATACGGCGAGCCGCTACCACGCGGTCAGCCGTCCTGCGTACGCGGAGGCGGAGGCGACCCAGCGGGCGGTGGCGCTGGCCAGGGCGGCGGGTGCATCGATCTACATCGTCCACCTCTCGTGCGCGGAGGCGCTGGCCGCGGTCTCGGCCGGCAAGCGGGCGGGCGTATCGGTCCACGCCGAAACCTGCCCCCAGTACCTGGCCCTCACGGACGTGCTGTACCAGGACGAGTCGGAGGCCGAGGTGATCAAACGCGTCATCTCGCCGCCATTGCGCTCCGCGGAGGACGGGGCAGCGCTATGGGACGGCCTGGCCTCCGGGGCGCTCGACGTGGTGGCGAGCGACCACGTCCCGGATCGCCGCGCCATCGAGAAGCGTGTCCCGGCCCCGCGGTTCGACCGCATCAGCAATGGCGCGCCGGGCATCGAGACGTTGCTGACCGTGCTCTACTCGGAGGGATTTGCGAAGGGGCGGCTCAGCCTCGAGCGGACGGTCGACCTGCTGGCCACCACCCCTGCCCGGCTCTTCGGGCTCCAGACCAAGGGAGCCATCGAGCCCGGCCGCGACGCCGACCTCGTCCTCTTCGACCCCGCCGCACGGCGCGTGCTGCGACAGGACGCGCTGCACCACAGCAGCGACTTCACGCCGTACGAGGGGCTGGATCTGGCCGGTGCGGTCCGCAGCGTGCTACTGCGTGGCAAGCCGGTGATCCGGGATGGGGAGTTCGTTGGGCGGCGGGGTGCTGGGATGTTCGTCGAGCGGTCGCTGTGAGTGCTTCTGACAAATTCGTATCGCAGCAGCGTTGGATCCGTCACGCGGCCTCGGCGAGGAATTCTCACGCTCAGCCCGCGGAAATTCGGGACTCCCGACGGGCGCCCTGCGCACCTGGTATGAATCTGTCCCCATCCGGGCCGTCCCGACCCGCCAGACTCAGCCAGGCTCGGCCGACGATGCCTCGTCGCTGAAGTCCCACGCCCGGATGTGATCCGGGACGAGCCGGACGACCAGGCCCGGCTCGGTGTAGGCGTCGGCGAACGCGTCCGCGGCGTCTTCGCCGTAGTAGCGCGCCGCCGTGCGCCGGACGACATCGTGGAAGCCGTAAGGGCTGAGCGTGGCCGAGCCCCAGGCCTCGACCCCGCGATAGGGGAGCGTCTGCTCGTGGACCACGATCCGCACCCTCGGGTCAGCCGCGATGTGCCGCGCCTTGCCTTCGTTCGCACCGCCCAGCCAGACGTTGAAACCGCCCTCCCGCCACTCGAACCAGACAGGCGAGAGCATCACCGAGCCATCGGCCCGGTAGGTGGCCAGGACGCAGACGATCGGCTGTTTCAGGAGGTCGCCGAGGTCCGCGATCGTGAGTCTGGTCCGCATTGGCCGATGCTACGCGACCAAACCCCCTATGCGAGCGGCGACCGCCGCGCTATCTTCCCTATCACGATGGCACGCGACGAAAAGATCGAGCACCTCAGGCGCGTCCCGCTCTTCGCCCACATGGGCAATCGCGAGCTGGAGCGGCTCGGCCAGCTCGCCGACGAGGTCGAGCTCGGGCTCGACCAGCTGCTCACCCAGCAGGGTAAGTCGGGGAGCGAGTTCTTCATCGTTCTCGATGGGCGGATGACGGTGCTGCAGGACGGCCGGCCGGTGAGCAACATGGGTCCGGGCGACTTCTTCGGCGAGATCGCCCTGATCGAGGAGCGGCCGCGGACGGCGACGGTTCGGACCGATGGCATCGCGCGGCTGCTGGTCATCAACCATCGCGAATTCCACGAGCTGATGGACGAGTTTCCCGCCATCCGGCAGGCCGTCCTCTCCGCGCTGGCGGACCGGCTGCGCAAGGTGGAGCCGGACCAGGGTTAGATCCGCGACAGCGCGCCGATCAGCGCCAGGCCACGCGCCGCGATGTCGCTGTAGCAGAGGGTCACGGGGCTCCGCTCGCCGCGGACTCGGGCTGCTGCTCGAGCACTGAGAGGATGTTGCCGGCAGGATCCTTGAACCAGGCGATGCTCGGCCCGTCGCCACGGGCGATGCCCCGCTCGTCCTGCTCCATCCCGTCATAGCGCTCGAACCGGACACCGGCCTGCGTCAGCTCGTCGACGGCGGCCGCGATGTTGCCGACCGGAAAGTTGAGGAT
>JBDUDC010000154.1:0-3590 GCA_040003165.1 Chloroflexota bacterium | reverse complement strand
AGGCGGATGCGTCCGAGCGGCAGGTCCACGTCGTCGGCGATCACCAGCAGGTCCGCCGGGGGATCGGCATCGGTCTGGCGCATGGCCGCCCTGAGCGGAGCGCCCGACGCGTTCATGAAGCGCATCGGCTTCACGAGCAGGACGCGGCCCTCGGGCCGCGCCGCCTCCAGGCGCGCGGCACCCTCGCGCACGCTTCCCTTGCCGGTCAGCTGCCAGCGGTCGGCGAGGAGGTCGACCACGCGAAAACCAACGTTGTGGCGGGTCAGCCGATAGCGTTCGCCCGGGTTACCCAGGCCGCAGATCACCTTCATCGCGCCAGCGATGGTAGTGGCAGCGCCACCGGGTGGCACAATCGGGTAGCCAACGGAGGTATCGAGTGTCCAGCATCGGTCTCGCCATCCCGCTCCTCGTCATCATCCTGATCGTCGTGGCAGTCATCGTCGGAGTCGTGGCTTTCCGTCGACGTTGACGACGAGCGGCCCGCACGTCGCGATCATCGGCGGCGGGATCATCGGCTGCTCTGCGGCGGCGTACCTGGCCGAGGCGGGCGCGTCGGTCAGCCTGTTCGAGCGGACCGGGCTGGGCGCGGGCGCGTCGGGGCGCAACCTGGGTGCCATCCAGCATCCGTTCGACCCCGTCCTGACCGACCTCCACCACCGAACTCTCGACCTGTACGGAGCCCTCTCCGGCGAGGATCTCGGCTTCGCGCTGCCGTCTGCTCCGGTGGGTCTCCTGCTCCTCAACGCCGACGCCGATGCGGCTCGGCGCCAAACCGAGCGCATGGCGCTCGTCCTCCCGCAGCTGCAGCCGACCTTCGTCGAAGAGGCTCACTCAGTGGAGCCGGCACTCGCCGCGGGCTTTGCCGCCTGCCGGCTGGAGACCGCCTACCCGGTGCCGCCGCGCTCCGCGACGACGGCCTACGCGTCGCTCGCGCAACGGCTCGGAGCGGACCTGCGGATCGGCCTCGGCGCCCGACCGTGGCTGGAGCGGGGACGCGCCAGCGGAGTCGTGCTCGAAGACGGCACCCGCGTCGCCGCCGACGCGGTGCTGGTGGCGGCCGGCCCATGGACTCCGCGGCTCGTCGATCCAACCGGCACCTGGGAGCCGATCCGGGCAACCTGGGGGGTCACCCTGCAGCTGCGCCTGGCGAACGCGCCGCGGCACGTCGTCGAGGAGGACGAGGTGGATGCCGTCAATCGGCCGGCCGCCGCGACTGCGCGGGCGGCGGCTTCCGACGCTGGCGCCGACCCGCCATCACTCTTCAGCCTGGCGAGCGCCGCTGGAGTGAGCAGCCTCGGCTCAACGTTCCTGCCGGACGAGCCCGACATCGCGCGGCTGGGCGTGCTGCTGGTCCGGCGGGCGGAGGCCTTCCTACCGGGGATCTCGACCGCCGACGTGCTCGAGCAGCGCATCTGCGCCCGGCCACAGTCGATCGATGGACGCCCGTTCGTCGGACCCGTTTCGGGCCAGGAGGGGCTCTTCGTGTGTGCCGGGCACGGCCCGTGGGGCATCTCCACCGGTCCGGCCTCCGCTCGCATCGTCGCGGACGTGATCCTGGGCACGGGCGCTCCGCTACCCGATGCGATCAGCGCCACGCGGCCCCGCTGAGCACGCGGAGGCCGAAAATCATGCGGCCGCGAGCACGGCGCAGGCCTATTGGTCCGGTTGACCTCGCGCTCTGGGCGGCGGATATTCACGCGTACGGGCTCCCGCGACTGAATCCATTGGCCACGACGCTCGACCCCTACAGGTGTCGCCCATGCGTCGCCCCCTCAGCTTCCTCTTCTTCGGTCTCGTCGCGTTCGCGCTCGTCGCGTCCGCGTCGCTGATCGCCGTGGCGCCCGCCTCGGCGGCCATCGCGATCGCCCCGACCACTACCTGCGCGAACAGCCTGGACAATACCGGGGGCCTTGGCCTGATCTGCGAGGTCACGGTCGTCAACACCATCACCGCGGCCGGCGGGACGGCGACGGTCACGGTCCGCGAGTGCCACGGCGCGGCGGGCAATCCGCAGGCGTCCTGCGTGATCCAGATCAACTTCCTGAATGCACCGGTCACCAAGGTCACGCAGTGCAACGGCTCGATCAACGGCGGCGGGGGTACGCTGCGATGCAGCGTCAAGGTCACGACCAACTTCGTCGGCATGAGCCAGACGGCCACCGCGGCCACCGTCAACCAGTGCGTGGGCTCGGGTGGTGGCATCACGAAGGGCTGCAAGCCGTTTCCCGCGACCACGACCGGCGCCACGATCACCGAGTGCAACGGCTCGGCCAACGGCGGGACCCTGGTCGGCCTCACCTGCACCGCCAGCGGCACGAAGTCCTCGGCCCTCGCGGTCAGCATCAACCAGTGCAACGGCTCTGCCAACGGTGGCGGCGCCCTGGTCATCTGCTCGGCGAACCTGAGCAACAACACTGTCGCGGCACCCGCGCCGGGGGCATCCCCGGTTGGGGGACCGGGAGTTCCGAACGCGAGCGTCGCCAGCCCATTCCCGGCAGGGAGCGACGGCACCAGCCCACTCGTCCTGGGCGGCCTGCTCCTCGTCGCGCTTTCGATGCTCGCACTCTTCCGGCGCTTCGGAGACCGACTGCCGATCCGCTGAGCTCTCGTAGACCACGGTCAGAGCCCCAATCTCACGAAGGGCCGCCGTCTACCGTCATTGGTAGCCTGCGGCCCTTCATCTCGTCCGTCGAATGTGCACAGTGCACAAACGTTTCTTACCGACGAAGAGCGACGAGGCCTCGCAATCCAGAGGCATCGGTCCATAGGCTGAGCGCACAAGCCAGCCGTTGAGGGACAGATGCTCGAGATCAACGCCGGGGATACCGCATGGATGCTCGTCGCGAGCGCACTGGTGATGCTCATGACGCCGGGCCTCGCCTTCTTCTACGGCGGCCTTGTGCGTCGCAAGAACGTGCTCTCGACGATCATGCACAGCCTCTTCATCCTGGCGCTGATCAGCGTGACCTGGGTGCTGTGGGGCTACTCGCTGGCGTTCGGGCCCGATACGGGGCTCGGCATCATCGGCGGGCTTGACTGGGTCGGCCTCGAAGGCGTGACCGCCGCACCCAGCCCGACCTACGGACCGACGATCCCGCATTACGCGTTCATGGCCTTCCAGATGATGTTCGCCATCATCACCCCGGCCCTCATCACCGGCGCTTTCGCCGAGCGCAAGCGCTTCAAGGCCTTCGTCCTGTTCAGCGTCGCCTGGTCGACCCTCGTCTACGCGCCGATTGCGCACTGGGTCTGGTCGCCGAACGGCTGGCTCTACGGCCTGGGGGTCCTCGACTTCGCGGGCGGCACGGTGGTGCACCTGTCGAGCGGCATCTCTGCTCTGGTGGCGGCGCTCATGGTCGGGCGCCGCATCGGCGTGATCCGCGAGACGGAGCCGCACGACGTGACGATGACCGTCCTCGGCGCCGGCCTGCTCTGGTTCGGCTGGTTCGGCTTCAACGCCGGCTCGGCGCTGGCCGCGAATGGAGTCGCCGCGCTCGCCTTTGTGACCACCAACACCGCCGCGGCGATGGCTGCGCTGACCTGGGTGACGATCTCGTGGCTGCACAAGGGCACGCCGTCGGTGCTCGGCG
>JBDUDC010000153.1:0-3608 GCA_040003165.1 Chloroflexota bacterium | reverse complement strand
AGGTGCTCGACAGCATGGAGCTGGAGCGCGAGAAGGGGATCACCATCAAGGCGCGGGCGGTGCGCCTCCACTACGACGCGACCGACGGCCAGACCTATGCGCTCAACCTGATCGACACGCCCGGCCACGTCGACTTCACCTACGAGGTGAGCCGCTCGCTGCAGGCCTGCGAGGGAGCGGTCCTGGTGGTCGACGCCAGCCAGGGGGTCGAGGCCCAGACTCTGGCCAACGCACACCTGGCGATCGGGCAGAACCTGGTGATCGTGCCGGTCCTCAACAAGATCGACCTGCCGAGTGCCGACCCCGAGATGGTGATGGGGGAGCTGGAGGAGTCGCTCGCCATCCCGCGCGAGGAGGTGCTCCTCGCCTCCGCCAAGGACGGCACCGGCGTCCCGGCCATTCTCGAGGCGATCGTCGCCCGCGTGCCGCCCCCGGCCGGGGACCCGCGCGCACCGCTGCGGGCCCTTGTCTTCGACTCGCACTACGACGCGTACAAGGGAGTGGTCGCCTACGTGCGCGTCGAGAACGGGACCCTGCAGGATCACGAGCGCCTGCGCTTCATCGCATCCGAGGCGGAGTCGGACATCCTCGAGCTCGGCTACTTCCGGCCCGGTCCGGTCGCGACCCGCAGCCTGACCTCCGGCGAGGTCGGGTACGTGGCGACGGGGCTGAAGAACATCCGCGAGGTCCAGGTCGGCGACACGCTAACCAGCGCGGCGCGCCGGGCGCCGGAGCCGTTGCCGGGGTACAAGGAGCCGCTGCCGCTCGTCTTCGCCGGCATCTACCCGATGCGCGGCGACGATTACCCGATCCTGCGCGACGCGCTCGACAAGCTGCACCTCAACGATGCAGGCTTCGTCTACGAGCCCGAGTCGAGCGTGGCGCTGGGCTTCGGCTTCCGCTGCGGGTTCCTGGGGCTGCTCCATATGGAGATCGTCCAGGAGCGGCTGGAGCGGGAGTTCGCGCTCGAGCTGATCGCGTCGGCACCGAGCGTCGAATATCACGTCAAGCGTCTCAACCGCGACGAGGAGCTGGTGGTCGACAACCCCGCCCAGATGCCGAATGCGGGCGAGATCGAGCGGATCAGCGAGCCCTGGGTGAGCGCCGACGTGATCACGCCGACCGACTACATCGGGCCGATCATGGAGCTCACCACCGGTCGTCGCGCCCAGTTCCTGAACATGGAGTACCTCGACCCCAAGCGGGTCAACATGCATTTCGAGGTCCCGCTCGCCGACCTGATCGTCGACTTCTACGACCAGCTCAAGAGCCGATCGAGCGGCTACGCCAGCCTCGACTACGCGTACATCGGCTACCGACCCGGCGAGCTGGTCAAGCTCGAGGTGCTGGTCGCCGGGGAGCCGGTCGATGCGCTGAGCCTGATCGTGCACCGGGCCGAGGCGTATCGGTCCGGCAAGGCGCTGGTGGAGAAGCTCAAGGAGCTGATCCCGCGCCAGATGTTCGAAGTACCGATCCAGGCGGCCATCGGCTCGCATATCATCTCGCGGGAAACCATCCGGGCGATGCGCAAGAACGTGCTCGCCAAGTGCTATGGCGGAGACATCACGCGGAAACGCAAGCTCCTCGAGAAGCAGAAGGAGGGCAAGCAGCGCATGAAGCGGATCGGCTCCGTCGAGATCCCGCAGGAGGCGTTTCTTGCCGTGCTGCGCATGAACGAGCCCTCCTCGTGAGCGGCGCCTGATGGACTTCCTCGACTCACTGCGCCTGACGATCGCGCTGGGTCTGAGCCTCTTCCTGGTCCTGCTGCGATTCGACTCCGACCGGATCCTGCGCTCCGACTACTTCCGCTCCCGGTCCTCGTGGTTCGGGCCGCTCAGCTACTACGGGCTGGTGATCGCCTTCTCCATCGGGATCGCCTTCATCCTGCCCGACGGGCGGCGCACCCTCTTCCTGACCAGCGGCGATCCGAACCGCGCCCTGCCGGTGATGCTCCTGTTCGCGGCGGTCGCCCTTGTCAATGCCGCCGCCCTCGCCTTCCTGCGTTATGGCGGCGTCCTTCCGTTGCCCACTGAGCTGCTCGGCTCGCGGGTGGTGGGGGCTGCCGCCAACGCGATCGCGGAGGAGCTGCAGTTCCGCTCGATCGTGCTCGGGATGCTGATCTTCGCCGGTGTCCCGGTGGGCTGGGCGCTGGTGGTCCAGGCGCTCCTCTATGGGCTCGCCCATCGGCGGCTCTGGCGCGAGCGCGACTGGTACTTCCTCCTCGGGTCGGTGATCCTGGGCCTGGCGGCGGGAGCGGCCACGATCGAGACCGGCTCGGTGATCCCCGCGATCGTGGGCCACTTTGCGGTCACCATGTCGCTCTTCGGCTTCGTCGGAGGTCGGCTGCGCCAGCGACCGATCTGAGACCGATGAGTGGCACGCTGGGCCACCGCGTGCAACCCCCGACGGGGTCGCCGCCGTGGTCCGCGGCAACCTCGTTCCGGCTCGGAGCGGGGGCTGGCGCGCGACAGTGGGCGGCATGGCCGGCGGGTTAGGCGGATCAGTGGGGAGTCACCACCTCTACGTGCACGTGCCGTTCTGCCGGCTGGTGTGCGCGTACTGCGATTTCGTGACGGTGGGTGGCCGCAGCGGCGAGATGCAGCGCTACGCGGCGGCCCTGCTGGCCGAGCTCGCCGGTCGACCGGCGCCGGGTGCACTGGCCACCATCTACTTCGGCGGCGGGACGCCCTCGCTGATGCCGGCAGCCTCGATTCAAGCTGTGGTGCAGGCGGCGGTCGAGCGCTGGGGCCTGACACCCGCCGAGGTGACCGTCGAGGCGAACCCGTCGCGGCGCGAGATGCCGGACTGGGAAGGTCTGCGGCGCGCCGGCGTCACTCGGATCTCGCTCGGGGTCCAGTCGCTCCGCGACCCCGAGCTGACCACGCTCGCCCGTGGCCAGACGGCGGAGGAGGCGCGTGCCGCGTTCGCGGCCGCTCGCGCGACCTTCGACAACGTCAGCATCGACCTCATCTACGGGATCCCGGGGCAGTCGCTCAGCGACTGGAACGAAGGATTGCGCGCGGCGATCGAGCTCGAGCCGAGCCACCTGTCGCTCTATGCGCTGCAGCTCGCCCTCCAGCCCGATGAGTGGGCCGCGCCGCCGCGAGCCGGAGCGCTCCGCTGGCGCCGTCGCATGCAGCAGCGGCAGGACGACGACCTCGCCGCGGATCAGTATCGGCTCGCGGAGGAGCGGCTCGATGGCGCCGGCTACCGGCACTACGAGCTGAGCTCGTGGGCACGGCCCGGATACGAGTCACGCCACAATCGCGCCTACTGGGAGCGTCGGCCGTACACCGGGATCGGAGCCGGCGCGCACTCCTTCGATGGCTCCGTCCGCAGCTGGAACGTTCCCGACCTCGACAGATACCTCGCCGAAGCTGCGAATGGTCGGCCGCTCGCGGGCGAAGAGCCGCTGAGCGAGGGCACGATCCAGTTCGAGGCGGTCGTGCTCGGCCTGCGGCTGGTCGAGGGGCTCTCGCGCGCACGGTTCGCGGCCGAGTTCGGGATCGATCCCGCGCACCGCTACCGGGAGGCGGTGGCAGCCACGATGCGCGCCGGCCTGCTCGAGATCGACGGCGATGCGCTGCGTCTCACCGCGGCGGGCCGCC
>JBDUDC010000152.1:0-3615 GCA_040003165.1 Chloroflexota bacterium | reverse complement strand
GGCGATCGCGGTGTTCTGCTCCATGCTGCGGCCCAGCGCGACCATCTTGCGGCCGTCGGCCGCCGCCGCGTCGATCACCTGCTGGACGCGGCCGATGTTGCTGGCGAAGGTCGCCACGATGACGCGGCCCGGCGCATCACCGATCAGCTGCCGCAGGGAGAGGCCGACCGTCTCCTCGCTGAGCGTGTAGCCCTCCTTCTCCGAGCGGGTGGAGTCGGAGAGCAGGAAATCGACGCCGTCGTTGCCAAACCGGGCGATCAGGCCCAGGTCCGCTCGCCGCCCATCGGGCGGGGTGAGGTCGATCTTGAAATCGCCGGTATGCACGATCCGCCCGAGCGGCGTCTGGATCAGGTAGCCGACCCCATCGGGGATCGAGTGGTTGACGCGGAAGGGGGTGACCCTGAACTGGCCGATGCTGATCTCGACCCCCGGCTCAACGGTGTGCTGCGTTGTTCGCTCGAGGAGCTTGTGCTCTCGCAGCTTTCCGGTGATCAGGCCCTGGGTCAGCCGGGTGGCGTAGATCGGGGTGCCGGGGATCTTCGGCAGCACGTAGGGCAGCGCCCCGGTGTGATCCTCGTGGCCGTGGGTGATGATGATCGCGCGCACGCGGTCGCGGTTCTGCTCGAGAAACGACACGTCGGGGATGACGAGGTCGATTCCCAGCATCTCCGGCTCGGGAAACGCGAGGCCGCAGTCGACGACGAGGATCTCGTCGCCCGACTGGATGGCGGTGATGTTCTTTCCAACCTCGCCCACCCCGCCCAGCGGGATGATGCGCAGGGTATCTGGCATATCGCTCCTAAAAGAGGGTCATCTGTTCTGCGTCGTCGCGTCCGGGATCCGGCTCGGGCAGCGCAACTGCCGCCGCCCGCACCGATGCGAGCTGCTCGGCTTCGAGCGCCTCGCGCGCCGCGAGCAGCGCTGCCGGCAGACTCCGCACGTCGCGGAAGAGCGTCTCCCGCAGCGAGCTCTGGTGCAGCGCCGCAGCAGGATGGTACATCGGGAAGACGTGCCAACCGGCGTGTCGGCGGAGCTGTCCGTGGGCCGAGCTGATGCGGGCGCCGGGGAGGTAGCGCTGCAGCGAATGGCGACCCAACGTCACGATCAGGGCCGGGCCCAGCGCACTCTCCTGGCGCTCGAGATACGGCCGGCAGGCGGCGACCTCCTCCGGCTCCGGGTCGCGGTTGCCCGGCGGCCGGCACTTGACGACATTGGCGATGAAGACATCCGACCGCGCCCAGCCGATGCTCGCCAGCAGCTCCTCGAGCAGCTGGCCCGCAGGCCCCACGAACGGCCTGCCAGTGGCATCCTCCCGGGCGCCCGGCCCCTCCCCGACGAGTAGCACGTCGCTGAGCGGGTTCCCCTCGCCCGGGACCGTCAGCGTCCTGCCCGATGCCAGCGGGCAGCGCGTGCAGCCCCGAATCTCCTCCGCAATCGCCTGCAGGAGGGTCGCGGGCTGCATCGCGCGGCTCGCCGCGCCTAGCTCGGTGCGCCCGCCTTGGCCATGTGCCGCTCCATCGCCGCGCGGCGGCTCAGGTTGATGCGGCCCATGCGGTCGATCTCGGTCACGATCACCATCAGCTCGTCGCCGATGCTGACCACGTCCTCGACCCGCGGAACCCGGTAGTCGGCGAGCTGGCTGATGTGGACCAGGCCCTCCTTGCCGGGCAGGATCTCGACGAAGGCGCCGAAGTTCATGATCCGGGTGACCTTGCCGATGTACTCCTTGCCGACCTCGACGTCGCGGGTCAGGCCCTCGATCCAGCGAACGGCCTTCTCAGACGCCTCCCCTGAGACCGATGCGATCTGGATCGTGCCGTCGTCCTCGACGTTGATCTGGGTGCCGGTCTCGGCGGTGATCTGGCGGATCACCTTGCCGCCTGCGCCGATCACGTCGCGGATCTTGTCGACCGGGATCTTCATGGTGATGATCCGCGGTGCGTACTGGCTCAACTCGCTGCGGCTGGCACTGATCGTGGCCGTCATCTTGTCGAGGATGAAGAGCCGGCCGACCCGCGCCTGCTCGAGCGCGTCGCGCATGATCTCCGTCGTGATGCCGCCGGTCTTGATGTCCATCTGCAGCGCGGTGACACCCTCGGCCGTTCCGGTCACCTTGAAGTCCATGTCGCCGTAGGCGTCTTCCTTGCCGGTGATATCGGTCAGGACGGCGTAGCGGCCGGTCTTCGGATCGGTGATCAGACCCATCGCCGCGCCGGCCACGGGAGCCTTGATCGGAACGCCCGCGTCCATCAGGGCGAGGGTGCTGCCGCAGGTGCTCGCCATCGAGGTCGAGCCGTTGCTGCTCACTACCTCGCTGACGACGCGGATGACATACGGGAACTCCTCCGCGCTCGGCAGGACCGGGAGCAGCGCGCGCTCGGCGAGCGCTCCGTGGCCGATCTCGCGCCGCCCGGGGCCGCGCATGAACTTCGCCTCGCCGACCGAGTAGGGCGGCATGTTGTAGTGATGCAGGTAGCGCTTCTCGGTCTCCGGGGAGATGGTGTCCATGCGCTGCACGTCGCTGCTCGGCCCGAGCGTCGCGATGCTCAGCGCCTGGGTCTGGCCACGGGTGAAGAGGCCCGAACCGTGGGTCCGCGGCAGGAGGCCGACCTCGACGCTGATCGGTCGGATGGTGGTCGTGTCGCGCCCGTCGATCCGGATGTTCTCGGAGAGCACCAGCTCCCGGACGGTCGCCTTGGTGAGGACATCCATCAGCGCGGAACCGATACCGTGCCGCCGGCGCACATCCTCGAGATGGTCGCCCTGCTCGGCTCGGTTGTAGCTCTCGCGCGCCTGCCGCACCTCGGCGGCGATATCGGCGCGGATGGCGTCGAGGCGCTGCGACAGGTTGCTCGTCAACGCGATGAAGAGCTCCGCGGTCGCCTCCGCGTCGGGCATTGCCCGGTGAGCAGTCACGTGGTCGCGTCCGAAGACGAAGCGGACGAGATCGCTCAGCTTGTAGGCGCCGGCGTCGGGATAGAGCTGGTATGCCAGCTCGAGGGTGTCGTAGACCCCTTTGGGCTCCCACTGCACGTCGTTGGGGAGGTGGCGAAGCACGAATGGCAGGTCGAAACTCACGTTGTGAGCGACCACCGCCGAGTCGCCGATCCACTCGATCAGGCGCGGGAGCGCATCGGCCGCGGTCGGTGCGCTGGCGACATCGTCATCGCTGATGCCGTGCACCTGGTGGCCGACGATCGCTCCGCCGGGATTGACCAGCGATTCGAAGCGGTCGACCACTTCGCCGTTCCGGATGCGGAGCGCGGCCAGGTCGACGATGTAGCCGTTCTCTGGCTTGATGGCGGTCGTCTCGAGATCGAGGACCACGAACTCCGCGTTCGGGTCGGCGAGCGCCGCCCCCAGCTTGACCACCGAATCGGCCTTCGGACCGAGGAAGGGTACCCTCTTCGGCTTCCCGGCCATGGCGACCAGCTTCTCTTGCAGGTCGATGCTCTTCTGAAGCTCGCGCTGTCCGTACTCGATCGCTTCGGCCATGACCGCTTCCGGCAGGATCTTGGCGCCCGCCTCGACCATCATCACCGCGTCGCGGGTGCCGGCCACGACCAGGTCGAGCGAGCTCTCGGCGAGCTGGCTGTTGGTCGGATTGGTCACGAA
>JBDUDC010000151.1:0-3624 GCA_040003165.1 Chloroflexota bacterium | reverse complement strand
GAAATGCGGTTCGGGGCAACCCGTCGGGGGTTCGAATCCCCCCCTCTCCGCCACCTTCGATTGACCGATGCGGAGCCTCTCCCGTACCATCGGCCACGGCCGTGCTAGGCGGGGAACTAGCGGTGCCCTGTACCCGCAATCCGCTACAGCGGGGCTGAACTCCCGATCGAGGTCCTCGCCGCCCATCTACCACCGCCGTCGGCCGACGTTGAGTGTCGGGTCCCGCGCAGCGGAGGTCCGTGAACCCCGTCAGGTCCGGAAGGAAGCAGCGGTAAGCGATCGCCTCCGGGTGCCGTGGGGCGACCTGGCAGGAGCCGGTCGTGGTGGTGCGCGTGGACGGAGCCGATCGACGTCGGGTGCACGGCTTATCTCTTCACTCGACCCGTCCGGTGTACGGTTAGGACCACCATGCCCACCCCCGATCCCCATCGCGCCCTCTATCGCCGTTGGCGCGCCCAGCGCTTCGGCGAGCTGATCGGACAGGATCCCATCGTGGCCACTCTGCGCCGGGCGGTGGCCGGGGATCGCCTCGCCCATGCCTACCTGTTCGTCGGTCCGCGTGGCACCGGCAAGACCTCGACCGCGCGGATCCTGGCCAAGGCCATCAACTGCACCGATCGGGCGGCCGACGGCGAGCCGTGCGACGCGTGCGCCGCCTGCGTCTCGATCCGCGAGGGCCGAGCGCTCGACGTGATCGAGATCGATGCCGCCAGCCATGGCCTGGTGGAGGATGCGCGAGACCTGGTGATGCGGGCGCTCACGGCTCCGTCCGACCTGCGCAAGCGGGTCTACATCATCGACGAAGTGCACATGCTCAGCACGCATGCGTTCAACGCGCTGCTGAAGCTGATCGAGGAGCCGCCCGACCACGTCGTCTTCATCCTCGCGACGACCGACACCCACAAGGTGCCGGCCACCATCATCAGCCGCACCCAGCGTTTCGACTTCCGGCGCTTCACCGAGGCCCTGATCGAGGGCAAGCTGGCGCGCATCTGCAAGTCGGAGGGCGCACAGGCTGAGCCTGAGGCGCTGGCCCTCATCGCGCGCCTGGCCGATGGGGGCATGCGCGATGCGGAATCGCTCCTCGACCAGGTGCTTGCGTACGCCGGAGACAGTCTCACCCTTGATGCCGTTCGCGAGGCAGTTGGCCTCGCCGACGAGGGCGCGATCGGCGCCCTGCTCGATGGCTACCTCGCCGGAGATGCGGCCGCGGTCCTCGGGCAGATCGAGGGCCTGGCCGACGCCGGCCGGGACATGACGCAGGTCGCGTCGCAGGCCGAGGCCGAGGCGCGGCACCGCCTGCTCGCATCGGTCGGCGATCCGGCCCTCAGCCGGCGGCTGGCGCTCATCCTCCGCGCCCTTGCCGACGCGGCTGGGGTCGGTGCCCGCGAGGGTCGGGCGCGTCTGCTGATGGAGCTGCTCGGGGTCGAGCTGCCCACCGGTCCGATCCCCGCCGCAGCGCCGGCGCCCCGCGCCGAGCCGGTCCGGGCCACTCCAGCTCCTCCCGTCCGCGAGGAACGAGCCCCCGTCGCCGCGGCCGAGTCCGCCGGCCCGGCCGAGCCCGTCGCCGCGGCGGTCGCCGCGCCGCCGCCGGCTGCCAACGACGATCGCAGCGCGGCTGCGATCCGCGCGCGCTGGGCCGAGGTCGTCGAGCGAGCGACGCCCGTCATCAAGCCCCTCCTTGGGGAGTGTCGTCCCATCGCCCTCGATGGCGCGCGCCTGACGCTGGCCTTCCCGGAGGGCCGCGACTTCATGCGTTCGCGCATCACCCAGCGGGCGCCCGCCATCGAGCAGCTCCTGAGCTCGGTCTTCGGCGGCGCGTTCGCGGTCGAGTGCGTGGCAACCAACGTCGAGCTCGAGCCGCTCAGCGTGGCCGAGGCGATCGGCGACCAGGATCCGGATGCGCGCGCCCTGCTCGAGGGAGTCCTGAAGATCACCGGCGGTGAGCTGGTCGACGCGCCCGAGGTGCGCTGAGCCCGGCGGCTTTCGTGAGACATGCAAGAAATGGAGAACGCAGCGTGAACATCGGCCAGATCGCCAAGATGGCGCAACAGATGCAGACGCAGATGGCCCAGGCCCAGGAGGACCTCAAGGAGCGGACGCTGGAGGCCACCGCCGGCGGGGGAGCGGTTCGCGTCGTGATCACCGGGGCGCAGGAGATCCGCGCTATCGAGATCGATCGCGGCGCCATCGACCCCGACGAGGCCGAGATGCTCCAGGACCTGGTCATGACCGCCGTCAATGAGGCGATCACCAGGAGCAAGCAGCTCGCCGAGGAGCGCTTGGCCGGGATCGCCGGCGGCCTCGGGATTCCGGGAATGCCCGGGATGCCGGGCCTCCCCGGCCTGCGCTGAGCCCCGCCCGCCTGTGGCCGGGCTGATTGCGCCCGTCGCTCGGCTGATCGAGGAGTTCGGCAAGCTCCCAGGAGTCGGCCAGAAGACGGCGCAGCGCCTCACCTTCCACATGCTGCGCGCACCCACCGACGAGGCACGCTCGCTGGCCGCTGCGCTGGTCGCCATCAAGGAGGAGGTCGACTACTGCTCGGTCTGCTGCAACATCACCGAGGCTGGGGTCGATCCCTGCGCGATCTGCGCCGACGGGCGCCGCGACGCGACCCGCATCTGCGTCGTCGAGGAGCCGCTCGACGTGCTCGCCATCGAGCGCACCGCCGAGTTCCGGGGCCTCTACCACGTGCTGCATGGGGCGATCAGCCCCATCGATGGGATCGGTCCGGAGCGCCTGCGCGCCCGGGAGCTGATGGCCCGCGTCTCTGCGGGCGGGATCGAGGAGGTGATCCTCGCCACGAATCCGAACCTCGAGGGAGAGGCGACCGCCATGTACCTGGCGGACCTCTTGACGCCGCACGTCGCCTCGGTGACGCGGATCGCCCGTGGGTTGCCGGTTGGCGGAGACCTCGAGTACGCGGATGACGTGACGCTGATCCGCTCGCTGCAGGGCCGCCGCCAGGTCGAGCGCGCCTGACTTCGGCTTGACAGTCAAGCCCGTCCGCCCGTACCATTCGTGATCGCGTCGGCGTCCAGCCGACAGGCGAGAGGGACGGCGGCTTCGGCCGTGCAGCCTGTCGCCTCGGGTCCCGAATTCGGAGGCCTTGAATCGAACAAAGCCGATTGTCGGTGGCGTGAACTTAACAGCTGAAGAGTGACAGGAATCCACACGAGTCAACGGGACCAACGTCTGAACGTGTAACCGGTGGACGAGCCCTCGGGCGAGACCACTGGTTTTTTGTTCGGAGAGTTTGATCCTGGCTCAGGACAAACGCTGGCGGGGTGCATGAGACATGCAAGTCGAACGGGGTTCATCGGGCTTGCTCGATGAACCTAGTGGCGGACGGCTGAGTAACGCGTAGGTGACCTACCCGGAAGTGGGGAATAACTGCCCGAAAGGGTGGCTAATACCGCATGTGGTCGACGATTCGCTTCGTCGTCCAAAGCCGAAAGGCGCTTCCGGCGGGGCCTGCGTCCGATTAGCTAGTTGGTGGGGTAACGGCTCACCAAGGCGACGATCGGTAGCTGGTCTGAGAGGATGATCAGCCAGACTGGGACTGAGACACGGCCCAGACTCCTACGGGAGGCAGCAGTCGGGAATTTTGCCCAATGGACGAAA
>JBDUDC010000150.1:0-3669 GCA_040003165.1 Chloroflexota bacterium | reverse complement strand
GCGGTCTCAACCGGATCCCGCCCTGGGGCGACGGGGAGCCGGAGCTGGTTGGACGAGTCGACCGGTCGGAAGCCGGCCAGCATCAGCGTCCGGGTCACGGCGGCGCGGTCGTACCGCGGCCACTTGAAGGTGACCCGGCCGGCGTCGACCCGGACGTCCGGCACAGCCGCCGCCTCGGCGGCCAGCCGGACGCGGACCGCGGTGAAGAGGCTCTCGACCGCCTCGGGCACCGCACCGAATCGGTCCAGCAGCTCCGCGCGGAGCGCGTCGGCGTCCGTGGCGGAGCGGGCCTGCGCGAATCGGCGGTAGACCTCCAGCTTGGCGCCCGCGTCGCGGATGTAGTCGTCGGGCAGGAACGCCGATCCGGGCAGCTGCAGGCGGACCGGCGCCGGCTCGGGGATCGGCCGCCGACCACGGCGCAGCTCGACCGCCTCGGCCAGCAGCCGGGTGTAGAGCTCGAAGCCGACCGCAGCCATGAAGCCGTGCTGCTCCGGCCCGAGGATGTTTCCGGCGCCGCGGATTTCGAGGTCCGAGAGGGCGATCTGGTACCCCGCCCCCAGGTCGGAGGCCGAGAAGATGGCGTGCAGCCGCTTCCGCGCCACCGGGGAGAGCGGGGTGGCGCGCCGGTGCAGCAGGTAGGCGTAGGCGCGGCGGTCGGATCGGCCGACGCGTCCGCGCAGCTGGTAGAGCTGTGCAAGGCCGAAGGTGTCGGCGCGGCTGATGACGATCGTGTTCGCGTTCGGAATATCGAGCCCGGACTCGATGATGGTTGTGCAGACCAGGACATCGAAGCGGCCGGCGTCGAAGTCGAGCATGACGCGCTCGAGCATGCCTTCCGACATCTGTCCGTGCCCGATCGCGACCTTCGCGCGCGGCACCAGGCGCCTCACCCGCTCGGCCGCGCCCTCGATCGTCTCGACCCGGTTGTGGACGTAGAAGACCTGTCCCCCCCGGTCGAGCTCGCGATTGATCGCGTCGCGCACCAGGCCGTCGTCGTCCTCGGCGATGCGGGTCTGGATCGGGAGGCGGGCCTCCGGCGGGGTCTCGATCACCGATAGGTCGCGGATCCCGACCAGCGAGAGATGCAGGGTGCGCGGGATCGGTGTGGCGGACAGGGTGAGCACGTCGACCTCGCGGCGCATCGACTTGATCCGCTCCTTGTGCCCGACCCCGAAGCGCTGCTCCTCGTCGACCACCAGCAGCCCGAGGTCCGCGAAGGCGATGTCCTTCGACAGGATCCGATGCGTGCCGATCAGGATGTCCACCGTGCCCTCGGCCACGCCCGCCACCGTCTCGACCTGCTGCTTGCGCGCGACGAAGCGCGAGAGCATCTCGACCCGGACCGGGAACGGAGCCAGGCGACGCTGAAAGGTGCTCAGGTGCTGCTGAGCCAGCACCGTGGTCGGCACCAGCACGGCCACCTGCTTCCCGTCCTGGACCGCCTTGAAGCCAGCGCGCAGCGCGACCTCGGTCTTGCCGTAGCCGACATCGCCGCAGACCAGGCGGTCCATCGGCCGGCGTCGGAGCATGTCGGCCTTTACCTCCTCGATGGTGCGGGCCTGGTCCGGCGTCTCGGTCCAAGGAAACGCCTCCTCCAGCTCCCGCTGCCAGTTGGTGTCGGGACCGAACGCGAAGCCCGGCGCCGCCTCGCGCGCGGCGTAGATCTCCAGCAGCTCGCGGGCGAGGTCGTCGACGGCACGCCGGACGCGGCGCTTGGTCCGCTCCCAGTCGGTCCCGCCTAGCCTGCTCAGCGCGGGCGAGGGACCTCCGCTGTAGCGCGTGATGCGGCCGATCTGTTCGGCGGGCAGGAAGATCTTGTCGGTACCGGCAAAGTCGAGCTGCAGGTACTCGCGCGTCGAGCCGCCGAACTCCCGCTGGGTCATCCCCACGTAGCGCGCGATCCCGTGGTCGATGTGCACCACCGCGTCGCCAACGGCCAGCTTCCCGATCAGGTCGCGGGTCACCACCCCCTTGCTGGTGGCAAGGCGCCGCACGCGGGTCGCACCGAACAGCTCGCGATCGCTGAGCACCACCAGCTCGTCGCCGTGCGAGAACCCGGCTGAGAGCGAGCCGTGCACCAGGCCGATGCCTCCCGGCGACGGGACCTCGCGCAGCTCCGCCGTCGGCCCGGTCGGTCGCCCCGCCTCCTCCAGGAGCTCCCCCACCCGGCTCGCCTGGTCCGTGGTCACGATCACGCGTCGGCGGCCGGCGAGCTCGAGCAACCAGCTCCCCAACCGATCCGCCCGGCCGGCGAGCAGGGGAGCCGGTGCGAAGCCGACCTCGCCATCCGCCTGCTCCTCCAGCGACTCGTCGGCCCGCCCCTCCAGGTCGGCCAGGGTCGCCGACGCGTCATACGGAAGCGGCCAGTCACCCGGGAGCTCCCCGGCAGCCGCAAGCCCGCGGCGTCGGGTCGCCGCCTGCTCGTCGAGCTCGGCGGCGATCGCGCGCAGCTCGCCGATATCGGTCAATGCGAGGTGTGCGCCGGCCGGCAGGTGGTCTGCGGCCGGTCCGGCGGTCAGGAGCGCGGCCCAGGTCTCCGCCGCCTCGGCGATGTCTCCCTGCTCGAGGCGGGCGAGATCCTCGCGAAGGAGGTCGGTGAGCTCGCCGGGCGGATCCAGCTCGCCTACCCCGAGGAACTCGCTGGCTGGCAGCAGCTCGACGCGCTCCAGGCGGCGGCGGCTCGCCTGGGTCATTGGGTCGAAGCTGCGGATCGACTCCACCACATCGCCGAACAGCTCGACGCGCACCGGCTCCGAGGCGCCCGGCGGCCACACGTCGACGATGCCGCCCCTATTCGCAAACTCCCCCATCCCGCTCACCTCGACCCCGGCCTCGTATCCGCCGGCGACCAGGGAGGTGAGGAACGCGCGCTGCGCAATCCGCTCCCCGACGCGCACGACGACACGCGTGGCCCGCAGCTGCTCCCCGGAGAGGCTGCGCTGCGCGAGCGCCAGCAGCGGCGCCACGATGACCAGGCCCGGGACGCCGGTGCCGAGGAGTCCCAGCACGTCGAGCCGCTCTGCCGACTCGTCGTGCTCCGGCAGCGCCCGCTCGAGGGGCAGGGCGGCACGCTCCGGCAGGACGCGGATCGTCGCTCCGTGCAGCCAGGCGGCGAGGTCGTCGGCGATGCGATGCGCCTCATCGTCGTTGCGTGCCACCACCAGCAGCGGCGTCCCGGCGGGCAGGCTCAGCCGTCGCGCGCCGAGATACGCGGGACGGGCCGCGGCCGGGACCCGGACCGGGCCGTGGGCCAGCGACGCGACCAGCTCCGGTGTGACGGCGGAGGTCCTGCCCGCTCCACTCGCCCGGCGCGGCGCCGCCTCGAGAGCTGCGGTGGCCGCGGTCATTCCGGATCCTCGGCCAGGTCGGTCCCGTTGAACGCGTTCATCGCCTCGTCGATCCCCTCGCGCAGCCATAGCTCGGCGGCGTCGGCGGCAGTCGCGATCGCCACCTCGGCGAGCTCCCGCTCGTCCGGCTTGAAGGTGGCCAGCACATGGTCGACGGTCTCCCCGCCGCGGCCGATCCCGACCCGCAGCCGCGCAAACTCGTTGGACCCGAAGGCGCTGATGATGTCGCGCAGGCCGTTGTGGCCGCCGGCCGACCCGGACCGGCGCAGGCGGATGCGTCCGAGCGGCAGGTCCACGTCGTCGGCGATCACCAGCAGGTCCG
>JBDUDC010000035.1:0-12423 GCA_040003165.1 Chloroflexota bacterium | reverse complement strand
CGCGCAGCGATGTGAGCCGCTACGGG
Organism: Chloroflexota bacterium; assembly: GCA_040003165.1. Taxonomy (GTDB): domain Bacteria; phylum Chloroflexota; class Limnocylindria; order QHBO01; family QHBO01; genus JALYSK01. Next base: position 12,397 of record JBDUDC010000035.1, on the reverse strand, counting down.
ATCATCGATCCGGTCCACTCCGAGGGCCGCCTGTTCGAGATCGGAGACATCGTCGAGAAGCCGGCTCTCGCCGATGCCCCCTCCGACATGGCCGTGCTGGGACGATACGTCCTGACCCCGAAGATCTTCGACATGCTGGAGCAGACGCCACGCGGCGCCGGCGGCGAGATTCAGCTGACCGATGCGATCCAGGCCCTCATGCGCGAACAGCCGGTCTTCGGCTACCAGTTTGAGGGCGTGCGGCACGACGCCGGTACGCGGATCGGGTGGCTCGAGGCCAACGTGGCCGTGGCGCTGGAGTCGGATGAGGCGGACGAGTTCCGCACCTACATCCGGAGCCTCGACCTGCGAGACTGAGCCGCGGACGAGGCCCGAGAGGCCCCACGGAGGGAAGGCCGAAGATGGAGATGATCGGCAGGCTGATCGGCGGCCGATACCGGCTCATTGCGCCGCTCGGCGAGGGCGGCATGGCGACGCTCTGGCGCGCCGTCGACGAGCAGCTCGACCGCGAGGTCGCCGTGAAGCTGCTACGGCCGCAGTTCGGCGCGGATCCGGGGTTCACCGCGCGCTTCAAGCAGGAAGCCCGCTCCGCCGGTCAGCTCTCCCATCCCAACATCGTGAGCGTCTACGACTACGGGACCGACCCGCTCGACGCGGCCCAGTTCATCGTCATGCAGCTCGTCGATGGCGAGGACCTGGCCGCCGTCCTGCGCGACCGCGGCCGCCTCTCCATCAACGACGCGGTGCGGGTGGCGGCGGAGGTTGCCTCCGCGCTCGAGGCGGCGCACCGGCGCGGGATCGTCCATCGCGACGTGAAGCCGGGCAACATCCTGATCACCGAGGACGATCGCAGCGTCAAGGTGACCGACTTCGGGATCGCTCGCGCGGTGAGCGAGGCGTCGATGACGGTCACCGGCACCACCCTCGGATCGGTCCACTACTTCAGCCCCGAGCAGGCGCGCGGCGACGAGGTGACCGGCGCGTCGGACGTCTACTCGCTCGGGATCGTGCTCTATGAGATGCTCACTGGGCGTCGGCCGTTCGAGGGCGATTCGGCGGCCGGGGTCGCCCTGCGCCGCCTCAACGAGGACCCGCTCCCCCCATCGGCGATCGGCGTGACCCTGCCGCCCGGCCTGGAGGCGATCCTCATGCGGGCACTGGCACGCGAGCGCGAGGACCGCTTCCCCGACGCGGGCGCCTTTGCCGAGGCACTGCGCACCTGGCAGCGCGACCCCGATGCGATCCCGTCGCCGGGCTTGCGACCGGTCGCGGCTGCGGCGGCCGCGGCGACCCCGCGTGCCGGCGAGCCGACCGTCTACGTGCCGCCCCGCGTCTCCCGTCCCGCCGACCGCGTGCCGGTCGCGCCCCGCCGGCCGGCCGAGCGCGAGCGCGAGGGCACGCCCTGGTGGATCTGGCTTCTGCTACTGCTCGGCATCGGGCTGCTGGCGGCGATCGGCTACCTGGGGGCGCAGCTCTTCACGGGCCTTGGCCCCGGCGCGAATCCCTCGCCGAGCTCCAGCCTGGTCACCGTCCCGAACTGGGTGGGCAAACCGATCAGCCAGGTCCTCTCAGACGCCAGCGACCTCGGCCTCAAGATCGATCGCGTCAACGAGAACAGCGACCAGGTCACGGAGAACGACGTGATCAGCACCGAGCCGCCTCCAGGAACGCAGACCGAGAAGGGCAAGACGGTCATCGTCCACGTCAGCAGCGGCAAGCAGCAGGTCACGGTTCCGTCACTCCGCGGGCAGACTCGTGACGAGGCGCGCGGCAGCCTGGAGGCCAGCGGGCTGAGCCTCGGAAACGTGGACCAGCAGTACGACACGACGGTTGCCAGCGGCTCGGTCATCAGCTCGGGTCCCCCGGCCGGGCAGCAGGTATCCAAGGGGAGCAGCGTCGACATCATCCTCTCGCTCGGGCCGACGCCCAGCCCGACACCCTCGCCGACGCCGGTCCCGACCCCGACCCCGCTGCCGACGCCCGCGGGCTCCTAGCCTGCATCGGCCCGTGCGATGCTAGGATTCCGACCACGTCCACGAGTGATCGGGAGGTCAAGCAGATAACCATGACAGCCGCAATGGCCGTCGATGAGTCGTCGTTCGAACGCGAGATCCTGGAGGCCGAGAAGCCGGTGCTGGTCGACTTCTGGGCACCCTGGTGCGGCCCGTGCCGCCTGGTCTCGCCCGTCGTCGAGAGCTTCGGTGACGCGCACGCCGAGAAGATCAGCGTCGCCAAGCTGAACACCGACGAGAACCAGAGCCTGGCGATGCGCTACAGCATCTTCAGCATCCCCACCCTGATCGTCTTCCACCACGGTCGAGAGGCCGCGCGACTGGTCGGCTACATGCCCCAGGCGGCGATGGAGGACCGACTGCGCGAGTTCATCGCCTGACCGGCCACCACCCCGATGCGGCCTGGCCCCACGGGCCGGCCGCTTTGTCCTCTCCGGCAGGCGCTACACTCGCCCACGCCGAGGGAGGGCCGGGCGGAATCCGATGATCATCAAGACCGAGCGCCGGGCGGGTGCCGATCGCCGCCAGGGGAGGGACCCATTTGGTCCCGAGCGGCGCGAGGGCGACCGCCGCACCATGTGCTGGGAGGTCGAGAACTGCGACCTCACCATCCGCTACCGCTGCCCCGCGTTCATCCTCCGCCGGCCGTGCTGGGAGCTGTGGGCGGTCGAGGGGGTCGGTCCGGCCCGTGCCTGCTGCTACAACGACAAGGAGTGCGAGCCGGGCCGCTGCGTGATCGCCGAGAAGCGGTTCGCGGGAACTCCGGAGCCGCTCGCCGTGCACGTCGGCCGCCGCGGCGTGCCGCTCGGGTACAACCGAGCTCGCCGGCACCACTGCCCGCACTTCTACCTGACCGACGGCGACAAGGGCCGCGTCCCGATCGACGCCCCACAGCTGATGCGCACCCTCATGAAGCAGGACGGGATCGTCAGCCGCTGCGAGCTGCGCGGCGGCGTGCACCTGGACTCGAGCTACGTCCACGACCTGTGCCTCTCACCGCAGTTCAACGACTGCGTCTTCTACGAAGAGAGCCACGACTAGGGGTCGGCGGCTCGACTATGGGGAGGCGGTCGATGCGCTGACCGCGCGGGGGCGTTTCGGGGTGAGCCTCGGCCTGGACCGCGCCGAGGCGCTGATGGCGGAGCTCGGCCACCCCGAACGTACCCTTCGGGGCGCACTGGTGGCCGGCACGAACGGGAAAGGGAGCGTGATCGCCATGGTCCGCTCCGTTCTGAACGCCTCCGGCGTGCGCGTCGGAACGATGCCAAAGCCGCATCTCGTCAGCTACCGCGAGCGGATCGCCATCGACGGCTCGCCGCTCGAGCCGCAGCAATTTGCGGACGCGGTGGCCGCAGTTCTGCCGGCCGTCGACGACGTCGCAGGCAGGCTCGGCCCACCCACCGAGTTCGAGGCGCTCACCGCTGCCGCGATCGCTGAGCTGGGGCGGCAGCGCGTCGACCTGGCCGTGGTCGAGGTCGGCATGGGCGGCCGGCTCGACGCGACCAACGTGCTGGATCTCGGCGTCGCGGTGGTGACCAACGTGCAGCACGATCACGAGCGCTACCTCGGCACCACGCTGGCCGCCATCGGCGGAGAGAAGGCGGCGATCGTGAAGCGCGGCGACCTGGCGGTGACCGGCGCCAGCGGCCGCGGGCTGCGGCCGATCGTCGACCGCTGCGAGTCGCTGCGGGTCCCGCTGCGCCGGGCGGGGAGCCGCCACCCCTACCGCGCGACGCTGCGATCGAGCGGCTGGGACGGAATCGTGGTCGATCTATCGACACCTGCGCGGCGGCTCGACGACCTGGAGATCGGCCTCCTTGGCGGCCACCAGGCGGCGAATGCGGCGGTGGCGCTGGCGACCATCGAGGCGCTCGCCGAAGACGCGGTCCGCCGGAGGGCGACGCTGGCCATCACCGATGCGGCCATTCGCTCCGGCATGGCGCAGGCCCGCTGGCCCGGCCGCCTGGAGCTGGTCGAGAGCGGGCATTTCGGCCGCATCCTGCTCGACGGCGCGCACAACCCGGCTGGCGCGACGGCGCTAGCGAGCGCGCTGGCGGAGCTCGGGGTCAACCGCCCGGCGCTCGTCTTCGGCGCGATGCGCGGAAAACGGGTCAGCGCCGTCCTCCGCGCGCTCGCCCCGCTGCGGCCGCGGCCCATCTTCACCGCGGTGTCGGACCCGCACGCCCATCGACCCGGCGAGCTCCTCGCGCGTTGGAAGCGGATCGGGCGCGGCGGCGAAGCCGTGACGGAGCCCGCCGACGCGCTGCGCCGAGCCGCGGAGCTACGCGACGCGCCGGGCGATCCGGTAATCGTGGCGGGCTCGCTCTACCTGGTCGGCGCACTGCGCGGGCTGCTGCTCGGTGAGCAGCCATGATCGAGCTGCGCTGGGGGGAGCGGACCCATGTGATGGGGATCATCAACGTGACCGCCGACTCGTTCTCGGGCGATGGGCTCGTCGCGCCGGGGCGTGACGAGGCGGCGATCGTGGCGGCCGCGCTGGACCAGGCACGCGGCTTCGTCGAGGCCGGGGCGGACCTGCTCGACGTCGGAGCGGAGTCGACCCGGCCGGCATCCGTCTACGGGGAGCATCTCGAAGTCAACGCGGCGACGGAGCTGGGCCTGGCGATCCCGGTCGCAGCCGCGCTTGCGCGCGAGTTCGCCGGCCAGGCCCTGGTGAGCATCGACACCACGAAGGGCGCCGTGGCGCGCGCCGCGCTCGCCGCCGGCGCGGGGATGGTCAACGACGTCTGGGCCGGGCGCCGGGACCCGGGAACAGTGGAGGCGGCGGCAGCAGCCGGCGCCCACCTGGTCCTGATGCATAACCGCGAGCGCGCGGAATATCCGGAGGGGCTCATTCCGCATATCGTCGGGTGGCTCAACGCGGCGGTCGCGGACGCGGTCGCCGCGGGCGTGGCTCGCGATCGGCTGATCGTCGATCCGGGGATCGGCTTCGGCAAGACGCCGGCACAGTCGATTGAGGTGCTGCATCGGCTGGCAGAGCTGAAGGCTGCGCTGGACGGGCTGCCGATGCTGGTCGGGACCAGCCGGAAGCGCTTCATCGGCGAGATCCTGGGCGGCGCGCCGCCGAACGATCGGATCGAGGGCACCGCCGCCAGCGTGGCACTGGCGATCGCTGCGGGAGCCGATATCGTCCGCGTCCACGACGTGGCGGCGATCATGAAGACGGTGCGCGTCGCGGACGCCATCGTCCGTGCGACCATCGACCGATGAGCGGCGAGGATCGGATCAGCCTGATCGGGATGCGCTTCCTGGGCCGGCACGGCGTCCTGCTCGAGGAGCGCCTGGAGCCTCAGCCATTCGAGGTCGACCTGGTCCTGCACGCTGACCTCGACGTGGCCTCGACGAGCGACAGCCTGACCGATACCGCCGACTACGCCCGCCTCTTCGAGCGCGTCCGCGAGATCGTCGAGGGCGAGAGCTTCCGCCTCATCGAGGCGCTCGCCGGCGCGATCGCGGGCGCGGTGCTGGCGGCGACCGACCCGGCGCTGGTCGACGCGGTCGAGGTTCGCGTCCGAAAGCCCCAGGCGCCATTGCCGGGGATCTTCGGACACGTCGAAGCGGCGCTCATGCGGCGCCGCCTCGACGAATCGGTAGGAGGCTAGTCGCTCACCCTGCGGAGGGGAGCTCCCCGAGCGTCAGCTTGACCTCGCGCGTGGACGACCCTCGCAGGACCTTGAGGGTGACCGTGTCCCCCGGCTTGTGCGGAAGGATCAGCGTCGACAGGTCGTGCTGCGCGTCGATCGGGGTCCCATTCACGGCCACGATCACGTCGCCCGCCTGCAGGCCGGCCTTGGCGGCCGGGCTGTCCGCCAGGACGGCGGGCGAGCCGGCGGTTCCGGACCCGATGAGCGCGCCGTTCGTGACCGACAGGCCCTGGTCCTTGGCCAGCTGCTGGGTCAGCGGCGAGTAGCGCACACCGATGTACGGTCGCGACAGCTTCTCGCCCTTGAGAGCCTGCTGAAGGATCGGCTTCGCGACGTCGATCGGGATCGAGAACCCGATCCCCTGCGCATTCGCGTTGACCGCGGTGTTCACGCCGATCACCTCGCCGGCGCTGTTGATGAGCGGTCCGCCCGAGTTGCCCGGGTTGATGGCCGCATCGGTCTGGATCAGGTTGTTCAGCTGCTCCGAGCTGGTCGAGGTCGCGTCACCGGCGCGGATCTGCCGGCCGAGCCCCGACACGACGCCGGTCGTGACCGTGTTCTCGAAATTGCCGAGCGGATTGCCGATCGCGATCGCCACCTGGCCCGCCTGCAGGTCGGCGCTCGAGCCGATCGGCGCGGCGGGCAGCCCGGTCGCGTTGATCTTGATGATCGCGAGATCGGTGAGCGTGTCGATGCCGTAGAGCGTGGCGTCGAAGCTGCGCGTGTCCTGCAGCTGGACGGTGAGCTTCTGCGCGCCATTGACGACATGGCGATTGGTCAGGATCCAGCCGTTCGAGTCGAAGATGAAGCCGGAGCCCGTCCCGCTCACGTTGCCCACGGCCCCGCCGCCGACCGAGTAGATGGTCGCCACGGCGGGAGCCACCTTCTTCACCGCGTCGATCACGGAGGAGGACTCGAGGACGCGAACCTGGCTCGCGTTGCTGGCCGCGGCGCCGGTCGTACCAACGGTCGAGGCTGTGGGCTGGATCAGGTTCGAGACCGCGGTCGCGCTCAGCGCACCCGAGAGGAGGCCCGCCACGATCGCGACGGTGATGATCGGCATCGCGCTGAAGCCGCGCCGCTCGACCGGTGCCGGCTTGACGGGCGTCTGGCTCGACCAGCCAGCTGCCGCCTGCCACGTCCCGCGAGGCTCCGGCGGCGTTGCAGGCCCATAGTGCTGGTATTCGAGCGGTTCGGTGGGCGAAGGATCGCCGGGGGAGGGAGGTGGATTGTCAGTCATCGATTTTGGCCTTGCTCATGCGGACGGCGGGCGGATTCAGCCTCCACCTTATGGGCCCCGCGTTGCGTGGAGGCGGGTGGGTGCGTGAAGTTTCATGAATCTTTGACCGCAGCGGCCGGCCGGAGGGACACGGCGTCGGCGCGGACCACGTGCGGCAGGATGACGCGGAAGCGGGACCCCTTCCCGACCGTGCTCTCCACATCGACGCGGCCGCCGTGCATCTCGACGATCGACCGCACGATGGCGAGCCCCAGGCCACTCCCCGAGGCCCGCGCCTCGCCGGTATTGGTGCCGCGGTAGAAGCGTTCGAAGATGCGCGGCAGTTCAGCCGGCTGGATCCCCGGCCCGCTGTCGTCGACCTCGATGATCGCCTCGTCGGCGGAGGCGGTCAGGCGAACCGCAACCTCTCCGCCGCGCGGCGTGAACTTGAGCGCATTGCCGGTGAGATTGGTGACCAGCTGCACGATCCGCTCGCGGTCGAAGTGAGCCTTCACGGCGCTCGCGGGCACCTCGCTGGTGAGGGTGATGCCGCGCTCCTCGGCCGCCTCAGCGTGGGACTCCACTACCGATCGAATCGGGTCGCGCAGGTCGCCCCATCCCATGTCGAGCGGGTAGATCCCGGCGTCGATGCGCGACAGGTCCAGGAGGTTCGTGCTCAGCCACTCGAGGCGGCTGAGCTGCTCGCGGGAGCGGGCAACGAACTCCTCCTTGGTCGCGGAGTCGACCTTGCCGTCCTGCTGCAGGTCGCTGAACGTGCGCAACGCCGCGATCGGGGTCCGCAGCTCGTGGCTCACGTCGGCGACAAACTCGCGCAGCCGGTCACGGTCGGCCTCGAGGATCCGCAGGCTTGCCGCGAGACGGTCGGCCATCATGTTGAACTGCGCCGCCAGCTCATCGATCTCGAGCACGCCCGACGGGCTGGCCCGCTCGTCGAGATTGCCCTTCTCGACCTGCGCGGCGACCCGCCGCAGCCGGTTGATCGGTACTGTCAGACGCCGCGCCACGAGAACGCCGGCGAGCAGCGAGACTGCGAGCGCGAGCACGCCGGCGCCGAGCAGCGCGCTGCGGATCTGCTGCATCGTCGCCCGCCGGCTCGTAAAGGCGTCGCGCAGGACGATGCGGTAGGCGATCGTCGTGCCATCGTTGGCGATGCGGAGGCGGATCGGCGTGGTGGTATAGGCGGGGAGGTCGGGGTCGGGCTGCAGCCCCTCCTGCCTGAGCTTCTCGGGATTGGGCGGCTCCGCGCGCGCGGCCAGCTGCCCACCCTCGTTGTAGATCTCGACGGTGGCCGGAATCACCGGCCCGGCGGCGAAGCGCGCCGCCCGGTCGAAGACCAGCGTGTCGCGCAGCTCGGGCACCGCCAGCACCCCGGGACGGGTCTCGCGCTCGAGATCGGCCAGCTCCTGGACCAGGAGGACGATCGAGAGCGCGGCGGTCTGCTGCCGAGCCACCTCCTGCTGCCGGAAGTACTCGGGCACGATCTGGTTGATCGCCACCCCGGAGACGACGAGCCCGAGCAGCGCGACCGTCGCGATGGCGAACACCACGCGGACGTTCAGCCGGCGAAGGAAGCCACCGATGGAGCCATCTCGGGATGCGAAGGTGCGGAAGCGCGGCCGCTCAATCCTCGGCAAACGCATAGCCGACCCCTCTCACCGTCCGGATGTAGCGCGGCTGGGCGGGGTCGGGCTCGATCTTGTCGCGGATGTGGCTGATGTGCACGTTGATGGTGCGCTCGTCCTGGTCGAGGGCGTCGTAGTCGCGAACCAGCTCGAGCAGCTGCGTGCGCGTGTAGACCCTTCCCGGCTTGGCGGCCATGTGGCGCAACAGGTCGAACTCGGTGGTCGTGAGGGTGATCCGCTCCCCGTCGCGCGTCACGCGGCGCCGCTCGAGATCGATCACCAGGTCGCCGCGCCGCAGCGTTCGTCCGGTCTCGGTGTCGGCCAGCTCGCCGTAGGCTCGGCGCAGGAGCGCCTTCACCCGGCTCACCAGCTCGCGCACGCTGAACGGCTTGACCAGGTAGTCGTCGGCGCCGATCTCCAGGCCGACCACCTTGTCGACCTCGTCGGCGCGGGCGGTCAGAAAGATCACGGGCGCGCGCGATTCGCGGCGAAGCCGGCGGCACACCTCGAAGCCGTCGATCCCCGGCAGGCGTACGTCGAGGACGATCAGGTCCGGCGCGGCATCCCGCAGGTTGGTGAGCGCGTCCTCGCCGGTCGGCATGACCACCACCGTGTACCCCTCGCGCTCGAGGGCCACCTGGACGCCTCGCGCGACGGCGGGCTCGTCCTCGACCACCATGATGTTGCCGGCCATGACCGCCGATTATAGGAATGCGCTCGCCGATGGGCCCTGACCGATACCATCGGTCGAGATGTCCGCCCCCGACGCCGGCCGCTCGCAGCTGATCCCGATCCTGGCCGCCTTTGCCGCGCTGGGGCTCATGTTCGGCGTCTGGCAGGTCCTGCTCGCCGACCTGTCGGTCGCGCTGGGCCTCTCCCCGGGGCCGCTCGGCGCGGCCCTCTCGATCGGCTTCCTCGCCTCGCTGCCGGCCATGGCACTGGGCGGCCAGATCGCGGACCGGGTGGGACCGCGTTCGGTGGGGGTCGGGGCCGGGGTCCTCCTCGCCCTCTCGATGATCGGCTTCGCGGGCGCGGGGAGCTACCTGGCCCTCGTCGCCGTGCTGCTCGTCTTCCTGGCCGCCAGCGGCGTGTACGACATGGCGATCAACGCCACGGCGATCGACCTGGAGCAGGGCTCCGGGCGCCGGGTGCTGCCGCTCTTGCACGCCGCGTTCAGCGGCGGTGGCGCGGTGGGAGCGATCGTCACCGGCCTCCTCATCACCGCCGGGGTCGATTTCCGGCTCGTGTATGGCGGGACCGCGCTGCTGATCGTGGTGGTCATGGCGTTCTGGCTCAGCCGGCCGACGGCCGGCGGCCCGCATCACGGGCAGCAGGGCGGGCTTCGGAGCCTCTACCGCAGCGGCCTCCTCCTCGTGCTGGCGGCGATCTGCGCCCTCAGCTTCCTCTCGGAGGGCGCCATGGAGAGCTGGTCATCCATCTACCTGCGCTCGACGCTCGACCTCTCGGCCCTGCTGGGCGCCACCGGGGTGGCGACCTTCCATGCCGCGATGCTGGCTGGGCGGGTGGCGACCGCCGGCGTGGCGCATCGGGTGGGGAGGATGGCGACCCTGCGCGGCGCGGGGGTCCTGGCGGCGGCCGGGATGGGACTCGCACTCGCCACCCAGCTGCCCCTCCTCGTCATCGCCGGCTTCCTGGTCGTGGGTCTCGCCCTGGCCGGGGTCGCCCCAATCGCCTTCTCGCTCGCGGGCGATGCCGCGCCGGGCAGGGCCGGAGCCGCGAGTTCCGTCATCACCTCTATCGGCTACAGCGGGTTCCTCCTTGGCCCGGGCCTGGTCGGAGCGGTGGCGGAAGTGACCAGCCTTCGGCTGGCCCTGCTGGTCGTGGCCGCCGCCGGGCTCTGCATCACCGCCCTCTCGATGGGCCTCGGGCAACGACGGGCCTGAGACCGCCTTGCCGCACATGGCCCACGGCTGTACCATCCACGCTCACACATCGACCATCCCTTGCGTTCGGCTGTGCCCGAACCAGCACTGAGGAAACCATGGACCTCGAGATCGCCCTCGACCCGCGCGATGCGTTCGGCAAGGAGAACCGACGGCTGCGGCGCTCCGGCTTCGTGCCCGGCGTCGTGTTCGGCAAGGGCATCGAGTCGACCCCGGTGCAGGTCGAGGCCAAGCAGTTCGAGACGCTCTATCGGTCCGCCGGCCGCAGCAGCATCATCAAGATCAAGGTCGACGGCGCCGGCACCGGCAAGAGCGCAATCATCAAGAGCGTGCAGCGCAATCCGCTCAGCGGCAATGCCCTGCACGTCGATTTCTTCGTGGTCGATCTGAAGGCCGAGATCGAGGTCGAGATTCCTCTCGTCTTCACCGGCGAGGCTCCGGCGATCGAGGAGACCGGCGGGAGCCTCATGCACGCGCTCGACCACGTGCGCATCAAGGCCCTGCCGGACGACATTCCGCACGAGATCTCGGTCGACGTCAGCGGCCTGGTCGACCTCGAGGTCGCGATCCACGTCCGCGACCTTGCGATCGATGACAGGGTCACGATGCTGACCGATCTAGAGGAGCTGGTCGCCAAGGTGCTGCCGCCGCGCGCCGAGGAGCCGGAAGAGGTCGTCGTCGCCGAGGGCGAGGAGGGTGCCGAGGGCGAAGAGGGTGCCGAGGGCGCCGAAGACGGCGAGGGCGCCGGTTCGGCGGAGGAAGCTCCGGCCGAGTAGCGCCGGCAGACGTCCGGTCTGCCTCCCGTCTACGTCCCGATCTTGCCCTGCACGAAGGCGCGGATCTTCTCGACATCCGGTTGCAGGATGTAGCCGCGGCCATCGCCTCGGTCCCCCTCGAAGGTGATGAACTCCGGCGGCTCGATGACCTGCTTCGTCACTGTCGCATCCTTGGAGCGGCGAGCGATCTCGGCCAGGGTCGGTAGTTCCTCGAGCGGCAGGTCGGTCTTCAGCGACTTCAGCCCCTTCAGCAGCGCCCGCAGGATTACTTTGGTCGTTGGGTCGACCAGCTTGGCGACGAGGGCGACGATGACCTCCTGCTGACGTCCGGCACGGCCGTAGTCCTGGTCGACCCGGGTGCGCACGTATTTCAGGGCGGTGGCCGCGTCGAGGTGCTGCTTGCCGGCGTCCAGCTTGAGCCCGATCTTCGGATCGTCGAGCGGCTTCTCCGGGTTCACGTCGATCCCGTCGACCGCGTCGACCAGCGACTGGAAGTCATCCATGTCGACCGTTACGTAGCCGTCAATCGGCACGCCGAAGAGCTCCTTCATGGCCGACACCAGGGCGCCGACCCCCTTCTCGGCGTAGAGGGCGTTGATCTTCTGGTCCCACTTCTTCCCGCCGGGAAGTGGCACGTCGACCGTGTCGCGCGGAACCGAGACGAGCAGGATCGACTTCTGGCCGGCGCTGATGCTGGCCAGCATCAGGCTGTCGGTGTTGACCCCTTCGCCCTTCGCGGCGCGGGCCTTGTTCACGTCGGTGCCGATCACCAGCACGGTCAGCCTCTTGTTGAGGAGCGCCTCGTCGAAGGTGGCCTGCGCACTGGCCGATGGAGACGGCGTCACCGCAGCCGGCTTCCGGCTGCTCAGCAGGAGGAAGGCGACCACGGCGACGATGAGCAGCACGATCACGCCACCCACGATGGCGGGAACCCGGTTCGATCGAGCGGCGGTCGACTGGCGCGTGGACATGGGCCGATTATCCCCGGAGCCGATGGCGCCGCGCGCGGCACTTTCCGCCCGGACCCGGCGGAACAAAGGTCATGGAGCCGAAGGTGGGACTCGAAGCCACGACCGTCGGTTTACGAAACGGCATGGCCTTTGTCCATGGCGGGCGACCGAGCGTCCTAGAGAGCAAACCCGGGCTGACCGTCGTCCACGCCGAGCCGCTCCGTTGCC
>JBDUDC010000034.1:0-12445 GCA_040003165.1 Chloroflexota bacterium | reverse complement strand
ACGGTCTGGCGGCTGATCTCGCGGCCACAGACCGGGCAGTGCATCCGGCCGGTCCGCGCGAAGAGGAGGCGGAGATAGTCGTAGATCTCGGTGACCGTTCCCACGGTGCTGCGCGGGTTCCGGCTGGCGCCCTTCTGGTCGATGCTGATCGCCGGCGAGAGACCGTCGATCTGGTCGACATCGGGCTTCTCCATCTGGCCCAGGAACTGGCGGGCATAGGCGGAGAGGCTCTCGACGTAGCGCCGCTGTCCCTCGGCGTAGATCGTGTCGAAGGCGAGGCTCGACTTACCGCTTCCCGACAGCCCGGTGATCACGATCAGGCGGTCGCGCGGCATCTCCACGTCGAGGTTCTTCAGGTTGTGCTCACGGGCGCCGCGCACGACGATTCGATCGGAGGGCATCGGTGTCAATCATACCAGACCGATGCGAACGCCTGTTCGATTTCCGATTCAACCCGGCCATTCGCGAAGATTGGGCGGATGAGTGGAGATGTGGTGGGATTGGGAGGCTTGGCAGGCGGATTGCGTTGCGCGATGCTCACTGGTACTCAGGCAGTACTTTCGGCACAGGGAAGCGACCATGATCTCGGTGGCAGTCAAAGGCTACGGCGTGGTCATCTGGGACGGCAGCGATCACTGGCGGACCTTCGGCGCCTCGGACGTTCGCACCGCGTCCCTCTCCGCTCGGGTGGACACCGCGCTCCGCACGGTGCGCTCCTTCGCGGACCACGACGTGCTCGATGCGCTCCTCTCGATCACCGGCGCGGAGCTGCTCGCCATGGGCCCCGAGTGCTCGGAAGGGCTGTGTGACCATCGGTCCGATCACGGGGTCGACCTCCGGCCCGATAGCGACGCCAACCTGAACTGACGGGGATCAGCGGGGAGCTGCGGCCAGCAGCGCGCGGTACCAGCGTCCGCTGCCCTTGATCGTCCGGCGCTGGGTCTCGTAGTCGACGCGCACGATCCCGAATCGCTGCCCGTATCCTTCGGCCCATTCGTAGTTGTCGAGCAGCGACCACACAAAGTAGCCGTCCACCGGCACCCCTGCCTCGCGGGCGTCGGCGACCGCGGCGATATGCGAAGCCAGGTACGCGGTCCGCTCCGGGTCATCGACCGAGCCGTCTGCCTTCGGCACGTCGATAAACGCGGCGCCGTTCTCGGTGACCGCGATCGAGGACGGCGCGTACTCCTGGTGGACGCGCTCAAGCGTCAGGCGCAGCCCGTCCGGGTACAGCTCCCAACCCATGGTCGTCCGCGGCACCGGCCGCCGAATCGCCTTGGCCCGAGAGGGGTCCGATCCGGCTTCGTCGGCGGCGACCAGCTCCCGCGTGTAGTAGTTGACGCCGAGCAGATCGGGCGCGGGCATTGAGCGGACGGCATCGAGATCCAGCCCATCCAGGAGCTCGCCGAAGACCGCCACCGCATCGGCCGGGTAGCCGCGCCCGAAGACCGGGTCGAGGAACCAGCGGTTGGAGGTCCCGTCGATGCGTTCGGCGGCGGCGATGTCCTCGGCGTCATCCGATGCGGGCTCGTAGCGAACGAAGTTGATGGCAATGCCGATCGCCGCGCCCGGCGCCTCGCGTGCCAGTGCCTCGGTGGCAGCCGCGTGGGCCAGGTGCGCGTGATGCGCGGCCCTCAGTGCGGCCCGCCAATCGCGGAGGCCTGGCGCGTGAACGCCATGGGCGTGGCCGAGGATCGTGAACACCTGCGGCTCGTTGAGCGTGATCCAGTGCCGGACCCGATCGCCCAGCCGTCGTGCGACGATCGACGCGTACTCCGCGAAGCGCTCGACGATCGCGGGATCGCGCCAGCCGCCCAGCTCCTCGAGCGGCTGCGGCAGGTCCCAGTGGTAGAGGGTCAGGTACGGGTCGATGCCCCGCTCCAGGAGGCCGTCAACCAGCCGATCGTAGAAGTCGAGCCCGCGCTCGTTGACGCGTGCGCTGGCGTCCGGCTGGACGCGCGGCCACGCCACGCTGAAGCGATAGGCCCGCAGGCCAAGCTCCGCCATGAGATCGAGATCCTGGCGCCAGCGCCGGTAGTGGTCGCACGCCCGGTCGCCGGTCTCGCCGTTGCGGGTCCGCCCGTCGGTGTGGCTGAAGGTGTCCCAGATGCTCGGCCGTCGCCCGTCGACATCGGTCGCGCCTTCGATCTGGTAGGCCGCCGTCGCGGCACCCCAGGCGAAGCCCGGCGGGAGGCGGCGGGCGAGCGCATCGGTCGATGAGTCTCCGGCGCACATCCCGGCAGCCTACCGTGCGGCTCGACCTTTTGGAGGAATGCCGCGCGCTGGTATCCTCTTCGTCCCTGCCTACCGCCCCGCACCCCACGCACCCACGAGACGCTGCCGATGCCCTCTGAAACGCTCGCGATCCACGCCCGCGCCGTGCGGCGTGTGTACAAGGCCAAGCCGGAGCCGGTGACCGCCCTGGACGGGGTCGACCTCGACGTCGAGCCGGGCGAGTACTTCGGGCTGCTCGGCCCGAACGGCGCCGGGAAGACGACGCTGATCAAGATCCTCACCACGCTGCTCCTGCCGACCAGCGGCACGGCCCGAGTTGCGGGCTTCGACGTCGTCCACGAGACCGCAAAGATCCGACGTGTGATCAACATGGTGGCCGGCGGGGAGCAGTCGGGCTATGGCCTGCTCACGGTGCGCGAGCAGCTCTGGATGTTCAGCCAGTTCTACGGCCTCCCGAACCGCGAGGGCTGGCGGCGGGTCGACGAGCTGATCGAGATCGTCGGCCTGCAGGAGCGGCGGCAGCAGAAGGTCCGCGCTCTCTCCACCGGCGAGCGCCAGAAGCTGAATTTCGCGCGCGGCCTGCTCAACGACCCGTGGGTCCTCTTCCTCGACGAGCCGACCCTCGGACTCGACGTCGGCGCGGCGCGCGACCTGCGCGAGCACACGCTGCGCTGGAAGGAGACCGCGCCCGGCCGCACCGTCCTGCTCACCACCCACTACATGGTCGAGGCGGACCAGCTGTGCGACAGGATCGCGATCGTCGACCACGGCCGCATCCTCGCCCTCGGAACGCCGGGGGAGCTGCGGCGCCGGGTGCAGAGCGAGTCGATCTTCCGGATCGAGCTCGACCAGCTCCCGCGCAACGGCGGTCTCGCGATGCTCAGCCAGCTCCCCGGAGTCCTCTCGGCGGTGCGCGCGGATGACAGCGCCGAGGGCGACCGCGCCGGTGCGAGCTCGATCGCCCTGAAGGTGGCGCTGGCCAGCGATTCGGCGTTGACGAGCGTCGTGACCTCGGTCGCCGAGCATGGCTCGAACCTGATCGGCCTCCAGAAGTCCGAGCCATCGCTCGAGGACGTCTTCGTCGAGCTCGTGGGCCGCGGCTTCGGCGAGGAGCCGGCGTCGGAGCGCACATGAGCAGCTACATCTACAACTCGGCGAGCAGCGCCCAGGAGGCAGCCGACTGGTCGCGGCGCCGGCTGATCGTCACCAACCTGCGCGCGGTCTTCGGGCGCGCCTACCCGAGGATCATCGGCCTCACCCGCGAGCCGTCGTGGGTCTTCTTCGAGATCTTCCTGCCGTTCCTGGCGGTGAGCGCCTTCGTGTTCGTGTACCGGGCGCTGAAGGCGCCCGAGGAGTACATCGGCTTCGTCGTGCTGGGCGGTGCGATGACCGCCTTCTGGCTCAACGTGGTCTGGATGATGGCGGCGCAGTTCTTCTGGGAGAAGGACCAGGGCAACCTGGACCTCTACTTCACGGCTCCGATGCACCTGATGAGCATCCTGGTCGGGATGGCGGTCGGTGGGCTCGTAATGACGAGCAGCCGCGCACTGGCGGTGATCGGGATCGGCACCCTGCTCTTCGGGGTCACCTACCACGTCCAGGAGCCGCTCCTGCTGATCGGCGTCTTCCTGCTCACCATGATCCCGCTCTACGGGCTCGGGATGCTTTTCGCCAGCTGCTTCCTGCTGTGGGGCCGCGAGGCGTACCACATCGCCGAGCTGCTGCAGGAGCCGGTCTACTTCCTGGGCGGCGTCAACGTCCCGCTGCGGGCGCTCGGCCCGGTCTCTGCACTGGTGGTCGCCACCCTGCCGCTGGCGGTCGGCCTCGACGCCATGCGCCAGCTGGCCTTTCCCGGGGCGCAGAGCACCGGTGTCCTGCCGGTCGGGCTCGAGGTCGCGATCCTGGTGGCCATGGGCGTCGTCTTCCTGGTCGCCGCCAGGGCGGCGCTCGCCTACCTCGAGCACCTCGCGCGACGCGAGGGACGCCTGACCCTGCGATGGCAATAGACGCCCGTCGCGTCGAGGGCTTCACGCTGGCCGATGCCTGGCGCAGCTTCCGCACCGCCATCGGCCTCGGCTGGGCGATCGAGTCGAACTGGTCCGATCCGTTCCTCTTCGGCATCTATACGCTCGCCAAGCCGCTCTCCGCGGCGCTCATCCTGGTGCTCATGTACCAGGTCATCACCGGCGGAAGCTCGCCGGAGTTCCTGCAGTTCCTCGTCGTCGGGAGCGCGCTCTGGAACGTGGTTTTCGGCGTGATGGCCGGCCTCGTGCAGTCGATCCTCGAGGACCGGGAGCGCTACCGAATGATCCGCTACGTGGTCATGACGCCGACCTCACTATTCCCGTTCCTGCTCGGTCGCGGCCTTGCGCGCGTTCTCCTCTCGCTGGTGGCGACGGTGATAACCCTGCTCGTCGGGGTGCTGCTGCTCGGCGTCCACCTCCAGCCGAACCTGGTCATGCTGGTGCCCGCGACGTTGCTCGGACTGCTGGCGGTGATCGCGCTGGGCATCTTCATGGCGGGGCTCTGTCTGCAGCTGCGGCAGGAGGCCTGGCACTACCCCGAGGCGATCGCAGGCGCCCTCTACCTGGTATCGGGCGCGATCTTCCCGGTCGATATCCTGCCCGCGTTCGTTCAACCCGTGGCATACGTCTTTCCCACCACCTGGTGGCTCGAGGCGTCGCGGCGCGGTCTGCTCGGGCACGGAGCGCCGGGGGCGATGACGCAGCTCGGCGACGGGACGGTGCTGCTCTACCTGTTGGCGACGACCGCCGTGGTGATTCCCATCGCGCTCGCGTCCTTTGCCTTTTATATGCGACGCGCCCGGCAGCTGGGAATCCTCGACATGCTGACGGGAACCTAGCCGCTCAGCGCACCAGCCCCTGGTAGTCGCTCACAACGAAGGTGTTGCGGCAGCGGTCCGCCCGCTCGGGTACGCAGCGCGCGGTCGCCGCGTCGTCGAAGTGGCCAACGAAGACGAGCTGCTGCAGCCGGAGGTTGGGACCGCCCGGCTGCGCGCGGGATGGAAAGGGCTTGCCGACCGGCGCGGCCAGGTGAAGCCCTCGCTCGAGCTGCGCCTGGCTCACCTTCTCGGTCGGCTGCTCCGGCACGAGGACGCGCAGCGGACAGTCGCGCTGCAGCCAGGCGGCCGACGCATCCGCCCCGCCGCTGTCACCGCGACAGTCGCCCGTCAGCTCCGCGTACCAGCCGACGATGCGCAGCTCCCGGGTCCCGAATCGCTCCGCCGGTAGCCCGCCGGCCAGCACGTCGGCAACGGGAATCGCTTCGAGCTCCGGCCGAACCTGCCCGATGCTGCCGAGCAGCAGCATGCCGAAGACGAAGGCGCCGAGCGCCGCGAGACCGAGGACCGCCAGGCGTTGGTCGCGGCTCACGCCCGGAGCTCCGCCGAGCGCAACCTGAGCAGCTCGATCCCCCGCCTCCAGAGCTCGACGTGCGCGGGGTCGTTAAGCCAGGTCGATGCCCCCGACGGATGAGGCAGGCAGAGGACCGAAGCCCTCGCAGCGTCGGCCCAGCGCAGCTCGCGACCGACCAGCTGATCGAGCCGCGCGGCCGAGCCG
Organism: Chloroflexota bacterium; assembly: GCA_040003165.1. Taxonomy (GTDB): domain Bacteria; phylum Chloroflexota; class Limnocylindria; order QHBO01; family QHBO01; genus JALYSK01. Next base: position 6,632 of record JBDUDC010000034.1, on the reverse strand, counting down.
AACGCGAACCGATGGGCGAGGCCGCCGACCAGCACCACAAGCTCCGGCGCAACCAGGCGCACCTCTTCGACCAGGTATGGCCCCCAGAGCGCGATATCCGTCCGCGAAGGCGGCCTGTCGACGGAGGACCCTGGCGCGCGGCCCGGATAGCATTTTCCGACGCTGGTGACATACCAGTCCTCGCGGAACTCCGAGACCGAGATTCCGGCGTCCTCGAGCCATCCCGCCAGGCGTCTGCCGGCGTCGCCGGCGAACGGCAGGCCGAGCTCGATCTCACGCCAGCCGGGCGCCTGGCCGATGAGCATCGCGCGCTCCGTGCCGTCCCCCGAAAGCACGGGCCGCGCGCCGTCGGGGCAGGCTGGCATACCGTCCTGCAGGCGGCGCAGCTCGTTCCCCTCGGCGGAGCGCCGCGGTTCCGCGTCTGGCCAGGCGCCGGCAAAGCGGATTCGCTTCGGGCCGAGGCCTGGCGTCAGGCCTCCCCTCCCTCGCGCAGGCGCTCAGCCGCGCGCAGGTCATCGGCGATCGCCAGCCTGAGCATGCGACGGACGCCATCGCTGGTCGGGCCAGAAGCCTCGAGGGCATCGGTCAGGGCGTCGCGGGCCGCGTACAGCCGATCGACCGGGTCCTCGGCCAGGGTTGGCGCGGGGCCGCCGAGGGCGCGCACGAAGGTGACATCCTGGCGCTCAATCGCGGCCAGCTGGCTCTCCGCGCCCGCGCCGCCGCTTGCGTCGAGCGCCTCGGCCAGCTCCTCGCGCGCCAGCTCCATCCAGCGCAGCCAAGCCGCGAACTCCTCCCCGGAGGGCGGCAGCTCGTCGAGCGAGAAGGCGGCGCGGCTCCCGTCCGTCGCAGCGGCGCGCTCGACCTCGTACCAGTTGTCGCCGACGAATGCGGGTGCCGCTTCGCCGTGCTCGCGCAGCCAGGTGGTGAAGCGGCTCGCACGCTGCGGAATGGCGGTCACCGCCTCGTCGTCCGTCGGCGCGAAGGCGGCGCAGCCCGGCAGCTCGGCGGCATAGGCGGCGACTCCTCCGTCGACGCCCGTCTCGACGAAGATGGCGTGGGGCATCGTGCCCGCCATCAGCCGGCCGAGCCGGCCCGGGCGGCCAAGCCGGTCGAGCCGGCCCGGGGCGCGATCACGGGCGACGGCGGCGCGGTGGCCGCCGCAGTGTCCCGGCGGGGATGACATTCGGCGTGGCCGCGGTGGTGAAAACGTCGCGCCGCTGACGGGGATGACGGCCGTCGTTGATCGGGGCTTCGGCGGCGGCAGCGGCCGCATACACGTCGGCCGGAATCGTTCCGGGGGCGGCGGCCAGCTCCTCGCGGAGCCGGCGCAGCTGCAGGATCTCGTCACGCAGCGCCGCCGCTCGCTCGAACTCGAGGTTGCGCGCCGCCTGCTTCATCTGCGCCTCGAGGCCGCTCACCATGCGAGCCAGCTCCTCGGGCTCCTTGCCGGCGACCTGCAGCTCCGCGCGCTCCTCGGCCACGCGGCGCAGGCTCTCGTGGATCTCGCGGATCGCCTTGGTGATCGTCTCGGGCACGATCCCGTGCTCGAGGTTGTAGGCACGCTGCTTTGTCCGCCGGCGCTCGGTCTCGTCGATGGCCGCCTTCATCGAATCGGTCATCCGATCGGCGTACATGATCACCCTGCCCCCGATGTTGCGCGCCGCGCGACCGATTACCTGGATCAGCGAGCCACCGCTGCGCAGGAAGCCCTCCTTGTCTGCATCGAGGATGGCGACGAGGGTCACCTCGGGGAGATCGAGCCCCTCGCGGAGCAGGTTGATGCCGACCAGCACGTCGTAGACGCCCAGCCGCAGGTCGCGCAGGATCTCGATCCGCTCCAGCGTGTCGACCTCGCTGTGGAGCCACTGGACCTTGATCCCGAGCTCGGCCAGGTAGTCGGCGAGGTCCTCCGCCATCTTCTTGGTGAGGGTGGTGACGAGCGCCCGCTCGCCGCGCTCGACCGTGGCCCGGATCTCGCCCAGCAGGTCGTCGATCTGGCCGGCGGTCGGCCGGACCGTGATCGACGGATCGATGACGCCGGTCGGCCGGATGAATTGCTCGGCGACGCGCTGGGCGCGCTCGGTCTCGTACGGGCCGGGAGTGGCCGACATGTAGACCACCTGGTTCATGTGGTCCTCGAACTCCTCGAAGGTGAGCGGCCGGTTGTCGAGCGCCGAGGGGAGCCGGAACCCGAACTCGACCAGGATCTCCTTGCGGGTCCGATCGTTCTTGTACATGCCGTGGACCTGCGGGATGGTGATGTGGCTCTCGTCCACGATCAGCAGGAAGTCGGTCGGGAAATAGTCGATCAGGGTCCACGGCCGCGACCCCGCCTCCCGCCGGGCCAGGTGGCGCGAGTAGTTCTCGATCCCCGAGCAGAAGCCCACCTCGCGCATCATCTCGAGGTCGAACTGGGTCCGCTGCCGCAGGCGCGCAGCTTCGAGGTCCCGCCCCTCGGAGGCGAGCCAGGCAACGTGCTCCTCCATCTCGGCCTCGATGTCGGCGACCGCCGCCATCAGCTTGTCGCGCGGCGTGACGTAGTGGGTCGCGGGATAGAAGTTCGCCTCCCTGCGCTCGGCGAGGACCTCGCCGGTGAGCGCGTCGACCTCGACGATGCGCTCGACCTCGTCGCCGAAGAAGTCGACCCGCACAACGTACTCGCCGTGCGGCGGCTGCACCTCGAGCACGTCGCCGCGGACCCGGAAGCGCGCGCGCGACAGGGCCGCGTCGTTGCGCTGGTACTGCAGATCGACCAGGTGCCGCAGGATCCCATCGCGGCGGTATCGGCCGCCCACCTTGAGGCTGATCACCGTTGCGCCGTAGTCGACCGGGGCGCCGAGGCCGTAGATCGCGCTGACCGAGGCGACGATGATCACGTCCTTGCGCTCGAAGAGGGCACGCGTGGCGTTGTGCCGCAGCCGGTCGATCTCGTCGTTGCGCGATGAGTCCTTCTCGATGTACGTGTCCGAGCGGGGCAGATAGGCCTCCGGCTGGAAGTAGTCGTAGTAGCTCACGAAGTACTCGACCGCGTTGTCGGGGAAGAACTCCCGGAACTCCTGGTAGAGCTGCGCGGCGAGGGTCTTGTTGTGGGCCATCACCAGCGTCGGGCGCTGGGTCGCCTCGATCACCTTGGCCGCGGTGAACGTCTTGCCGGTCCCGGTGGCCCCGAGCAGGACCTGGTGGCGCAGCCCATCGGCCAGTCCCGACGCGAGCTGGGCGATCGCGGTCGGCTGGTCACCGGTCGGTTCATAGGGGGCGTGCACCGTGAGATCGGGCATCGGCCGATTCTAGCGCGACCCATCGGTACCGATCCGACGACGGCCAAGGGCCTATATCGGCCCACAGGGCTCATTTCTAGACTCGGGTGGGAGGGGCGGCTCTGCCCCGCGATGTTCGAAAAGATCGGCCGCGCATGCTCCACCCACAATCGTCGCGCCGCGGACCCGGGCCGGCTTCGGCCCCGCCACGCCACGCCCGCGGGCAGGCGATGATCGAGTTCGCGGCGGTTCTGCTGCCGCTGCTGATGCTGATCGTGGGCATCATCCAGTTCGGCCTCATCTTCGGCGCGAACGTGTCGCTCACCAACGCGGCCCGTGAGGGCGCCCGCGACGGCACGATTTATGTCTTCTCCGGCGCCGACAAGATCACCAACGACAAGAACCGATGCACCGTCGTGCTGCAGGGAGCCAAGAGCTCGTTCGGACTCATCGCGGCCGCCTCGCCGTACTTCGTGGCAGCCGATCCCTGCGCCAGCGCTCACCGGATCAACGACTACACCTGGACAAACGGCGACCTCTCCATCACCTACTGCCGTCCGACCACCGCGCCGTCGGCCGCGGACGATTGCGCCGCCAGCACGACGGTGCTCGCCAACGACGCGCGCCGGGGCTACCGGATGACGGTCACGCTCACCTATCGGTCGGACATCATCGTGCCGTTCGTCGGCGAGCTGCTGTCGACTGACGCCAACGGCCGGCTGGTGCAGACCGCCCGCGCCACGATGGTGATCAACTGATGGAGGCGCGCACCCCCGCCGCCGTCGAGCCGCGCGGCCAGGTGCTGGTGATGTTCGCCGTCATGCTGGTGGTCCTGCTCGCGATGGCGGGTCTCACGATCGACGTCGGGCGGGCGATCGCCGAGCGGCGGCACGTCCAGACCGCCGCGGACGCCGGGGCGCTGGCGACCTGTCGCGAGCTGATTGCCGGCGCCTCGCAGTCGGCGGCGGCGCAGGTCGGCCGCGAGGTGACCCTCGCCAACCTGACCCACTCGCCGGCCGGTGCCCAGGCCACGATGGCCGCCTACGGCTCCCCGCTCTATGCCAGCGCCCACGCCGGGGATCCCAGCTTCCTTCGCAGCGGGCTTCTCATCTCCGACAGCTCGGTGCGCGTGGCGGTCGAGTCGGTGGTCGAGACCTTCCTGGCTCGCGTCGTCGGCGTCGGAACGCTCGAGACCGGAGCCCAGGCACAGTGCGGCTTCGACGCGCTGCCCGCCATTCCCGTGATCGCGCGGCGCTACACGAACTCGCCGGGACCCGGAGGCGGCTTCGTGGACAACGTCTCGACCGCGGCCACGAGCGCGAACGGACAGGTGGACGCCACCAACGTGATGGGCTACGACGGCCGCACGCCGGCCAGCCTGTCGCAGCCGGGACCCGACTTCGAGCTCTACGGCCCCGGCAGCAAGGCGAACAACGATTCGAGCTTCCGCGGCTTCATCGCGCTCGACGTCCGCAACTTCGCGACCATCTCCTCGCGCGTCTACTACAACGGCGTCAGTGCGGGCACGCAGCCGAACACGCTCAAGGCGAAGGAGGCCGACTACCTCCTTGGCAAGTATTACCCCGGCCCCGACTTCCCGCCGGTCGTAACCCCGCCCGACCCGAACGACCAGGTCGCGGTGCTGAGCGGCGAGAGCGCGAGCCAGGTGGTCCATAACTTCGACGACGTCTACTCGGTTGGCGACCGGGTCCTGCTGACCGTCTACGACGGCACGGTCATGACGATCCCGGACTTCAGCATCACTCCGCCCTCGGAGATCGTGGTGCCCGCCACCGGCACTTCGACCGGCCCCGACTTCACGGTCAGCCGCAACAAGGAGTTTTCGAGCACCGTCACGCTTTACCTGCGCGGGGACCACGCCGGTGGGGCGATCAACCCGGCGTGGGACCTCATCCCGGTCGCCGGGACCGCAGCTCCGGCCGCCGGCGAGATGAACGAGCCGACCTTCACGCCGCAGACCTTCATTCCCGCCACGCAGGGAACGCGGGTCGGGATGACGGGCCTGAAGACGAACGCAGCCCCGGTCGGCATCTACACCATCTGGCTCGAGGGGCTGTCCGGCAACCCCTACTTCCAGACGCGGCGCCAGCCGGTCCCCGTGCGGGTGGGCGGCGCGGCGCGCGACTTCAGCCTCACCTATTCCAGCCTGTATGCCGATATCGCTGCCATCGGCGGCGGCGCTGCTCTTCCGATCCGCGTCACCACGGCGACCGGATCGAGCGGTTGGGGCACCGGCAGCTCGGTCGCGCTCTCGGTCGACGCCAGCTCCTTCGAGACATGCGGCCACACGGCCGCGGCAATCGCCCCGGGACAGCTCACGCTCAGCGCACCATCGGTCACCCCCACCGCCACGAACCAGCCGGCCAAGGCCGCAGCGGTCTCGACGCTCAACATCAACAGCGCCGGCCTCGCGGCGGGCTGCTACAGCTTCAACCTGCGCGGCACCGGGACGAACGGAGCCGGCCAGCCCGTCGTCCATCTCGCATCCGTCAGCTTCACGGTGGCGACCTCGACCAGCAGCGGGAGCTACGTCGACATCATCGGCTTTGCCGCCTTCGAGATCACCGACATCGGCGCCAACAACATCACTGCCCACGCCATCAGTGCCGTCTACGCCAATCCCGCCGACCAGGGACTGCGGAGCGTGCAGGTCGCCCGCCTGCTTCCGTGGTGACCCACCCGCCAGCAACCGAGAGGTAAGGACCACCCGTGGAACTCGAGTACACCGACAAGAACGCGAAGCGCTCCAAGCTCTACATCGCGGTGGGGATCCTGATTGCGCTGATCGTTGGCGCGGCCGTCTTCTTCGCGCTGCAGGCGAGCAACCTGGTTGGGTCCGCCGGCCCAGCCCAGATGCGGAGCGTCGTCGTCGCGGTACGCGATATCCCGGGCCGCAAGCCGATCGAGCAGGGCGACGTCGCCATGCGCACGGTGCCCATGGACGCCACCAATGAGACGGCCTTCTCGCGAATCGACGAGGTGCTCGGCCGCGTGAGTGGCGTCTCGATCTCGACCGGTCAGCTCGTCAGCCGCAACCTGCTCGCGTCGACCACCGAAGGGCAGGTCTTCTCGATCCTTGATCCCGGCGAGAAGTTCGACCCGAGCGGCCCCGCCCTGCGGGCGGTGAGCGTCAGCGTGCCCGACGACCACGCCGTCGCCGGGACCCTGCAGGCCGGGCAGCGCGTCGACCTGCTGGCGACCATGCCGATGAACCCGCAGATCGGCCAGGCTCCCGCCGCCGGGGCGGCCGCCTCACCGGCAGCGTTCCTTCCCGGTCCGTCGACCAAGGTCACGTTGCAGGGCGTCACCATCCTCTCGCGCAACGGGGTGATCTACATCCTGCGCGCCGACCTG
>JBDUDC010000149.1:0-3689 GCA_040003165.1 Chloroflexota bacterium | reverse complement strand
TGGTTTCCTGCGTCAAATGACACGCGGGACGGTCAGACAGCGCCCGAGCTCAGGCTCCTGCGCTATTTGCCCCGCGTCACGGTTATCTCGGAAGTGAGCGACGCCCGCGCGACTGGCTTAATCCCGGGGTAGCATTCCGCGCAGGCGGAGGAAGGCCTCGTTCGACGGCTCGCGGCCAAGGAAGGCGCGCACCATGTCGTCGGCGGAGCGCGAGCCGTTCGGCTCCAGGATCTCGCGGCGGTAGTCGGCGCCAACGGAGGGCGACAAGACCCCTTCAGCGGCGAATCGGCCGAACATGTCGTCGCCGATCACCTCCGACCACATGTAGCCGTAGTAGCCCGCGTCGTACCCGCCCATCACGTGGGCGAAGCCGGAGAGCATGAAGGTGCCCTCGGGATAGGGCATGCGGGTCACCGCGTACGTGGAGCGCAGGACGTCGTCGAGGTCGGGGGAGGCATCGCCGGCATGCAGGCCGAGGTCGAGGGCACCGTAGAAGGCCTGCGTGGCAGTCCGGATCCCTACGTTCAGCATACGGGCGCCGACCAGCTGTGACGCGAGCTCGGGAGGCATCGGCTCACCGGTCCGGTAATGACGCGCAAACCTGCGCAGGACCGATGCATTCCAGATCCAGTGCTGCATGATCTGGGACGGCGCCTCGACAAAGTCCCACTCGGTCTCGGCACCCGAGAAACGGGCGAACTCCGCGCGGGTCAGGCTCATGTGGAGGATGTGGCCGAACTCGTGGAAGAGGGTCTCGACCTCGCGGTGGGTGAGGAGCGAGGGGCGATCCCCGGACGGCGGCGTGAAGTTGGCGACGATGGCGCTCACCGGCTTCTCGTACTCGCCATCCGTCCGCCGATGGCCGACGACCAGCTGGTACGCGGCGGCGTGGCCGAACTTCCCGCCGCGAGGGAAGAGGTCGGCGTAGAAGTGGGCGATCAGCTCGCCGTCGGCGTTCAGGATCTCGTACAGCCGCACGGAGTCGTGCCACGCCTGCGTGTCCGCGACCGGGCGGTAGCTGAGCCCCAGCACCTCGCCGGTGATCTCGAACAGGCCGTCCATCACCGCCTCGAGCGGCAGGTACTCGCTCACCTTCGACTGGTCGATCCCCAACGCGCGGCGCGCCTGGTCGTCGTAATAGCGCCAGTCCCAGACCTCGAGCTGGCCATCAGGGCCGTCCGCGTTCATGGCCGATGCGAGCGTCGCGACCTCGCCTTCGGTGGCCGCGGCGATGGCGGGGGTCAGCTCGGCGTAGAAATCGGCAACCCGCTGGGGGTCGCTGGCCATCTTGAGCTCCATCCCGTAATGCGCCCACGTGGGATGGCCCAGCAGCTCCGCGATGCGCTGGCGGAGGCGAAGCGCCTCGGCGAGGAGCGGCCGATTCTTGTCCACGCTACGGCTCCAGTGCTTGCGGAAGAGCTGCTCCCGCAGTGTCCTGTCGCGGGCCTGCTCCAGGAAGGGGTTCAGCTCCGGGTAATCGAGGCTGACCCGATACGTCCCGTCGCGCGAGCCCGGAGAGAGGCGATCGACATAGTCATCGGGCAGGCCGGCGAGCTGCTCGCGCGTGACGTCGATCTGATCCTGGTACTCGTTGACGTTGCGCTGGAACGCAACCTCCAGCTCGACCAGCCGGTTGCGCAGGCTCTCGAGCTCGGCGCGCTGCGCCGGATCGAGCTCCTGGCCCGCACGCCGAAAATCGCGCAGCCAGAAGTCAAGCAGACGTCGCCGCTCACCCTCGAGGGCGGTGGCCTCATCGGTCTCGGCGAAGGCGCGCACCGCGCGGTAGATGTCCTCGCGGAACGGGACGCCGACGCGCCACTTGCTGATCCGCTCCTCGGCCTCCTGGCCGGCGTCGCGAACCGCGGAATCGGTGTGGACCTGGGCCAGGAAGGCGCCGCGCCCGTACCCGACCGCCACCGCCGCACCGGCAAGCTCGAGGGGGAGGAGCGTCGACTCGAAGGAGGGCGCTGCGGCTGCTGCCGCCGCCAGGAGTGAGTCGGCCTTGGCGAGGGCGGCATCGGTCTCGGATGCGACGGACTCGACGGTGACCCCGGTGTAGTCGTAGAGCACGCCGCGATGGTAGCGGGCTAGGCGGACTGTCGCAGCCAGGCGCCTCGGGAGTGCGCATAGCACAGGAGTGCTTCCCCATAGGCCTCGGCGCCGAGCACGGTCATGCCGGGCTCCGAGTCGTAGGCGCTCTTCATCTGGTACAGACGACGGAGCGCGCAGAGCTGCTCGAGCAGCTCACGATCCTTCTGCTGGTCCGGTCGCATGGCTCGCTCTCCCGCACGTCTGCGAGCGGCCAATGCACACGCCGTGCCGGTCTTGTCTGGGCTACGACTGGTGCGGGCGAGACCGGGGGCGCGCATCTTCAATGAGGTCAGATGCCTCAAACCGCGCGGCAGGCCATCAACCCTGGACACTGCGCTTTGGTAGTCATCGCCCGCACCTGCCGCCGAGTATGCGCCGGCCGCGCAACCTCGCCGCCGCGTTACGCGGGGCCCGTCGCTTGCGTACTCTCGCCGCGTGCTCGTGCTCTGGCAGCTCATCCGCCGGCCTGGAATCGCGCTCGCCTATGCGATGAACCTGATCGTCCGCGCGCGGCGCGGGATCTTCGGTCCGCGGCGCTATCCGGGCGACGCCCGCCGCATCATGCGCGCATCGATCAGCGACTGCTGGAACGGCCGATGCCTCACCGCCAGCGTCGGCCACTTTCATCAGTTCTGGACCCGCGACCTGTGCTTCAGCTCGGTCGCACTGGCTCGGCTGTCGGACAGGCACCGCGACGCCGTCCTCCGTTCGCTCGACTGGGCGATCCGGACCTGGCGCCGGCGCGACAGCCACGTCACCACCACGATCCATTACTTCGATCAGCCGGTGGACATCTTCGACTACGGGGTGGACTGCCTTCCGTTCCTGCTGGCCGCCCTTCATCAGCTGGGCGCAGGGGACCTCCTCGGCCGAAACCGGGCATGGCTGACCGGCGAGGTCGCGCACTACCTCGACCAGGTGGTCGACTCCGGGACCAGCCTCGTCCGTGCCGATCGGATGTACTCGGCGCACCGGGACACGATGGTCAACCGATGCAACGCGTACGGCAACGCGATGGTCGCGCTGCTTGCCAAGACGCTTCGAGCGCTCGACTGGGACGTCCCGACCCCCTTGATCCAGCTGGCGGAGGATCCGGCGCGGCTGCTGATAACCGAGTTCTGGGACGAGCGCGGCTTCTTCGTCGACGAGCGCGGCGACAGGCGCCCCTCCGGCGAAGGCAACATCTGGCCGTTCTGGACCGGCGTGGTGACCGATCCGGCGCTGCTGCGCCAGGCGCTGGCTGCGCTCGAGTCCCACGGCCTGACCGACCCGCTGCCCCTGAAGTACGAGTCGGTCCGCCACCCCGAGAGCGAGCCGCCACTGATCCGCTTCCTCATGCCGGACTACCAGGGAGCGACCGTCTGGACCTCACTCGGCTCGATGTACATGCGGCTTCGGCATTCCGTGGAGCCCGCCCTGGCACAGCCCGCGATCGACCGCTTCCGCGAGTGGATCGAGCACGAGGGCGTGTTCTGGGAGGTGATGGACGATGAGACGCGCCGCCGCTACTGGTCGAGCTTCGTCACCCAGAGCGACGAGGGGATGCTCTGGTCGGCGATCTTCCTTGATCTCCTCGAGCACCCCGAGCTTCCGCCGCC
>JBDUDC010000033.1:0-12452 GCA_040003165.1 Chloroflexota bacterium | reverse complement strand
GGATGGCGCCGCTTCCAGCGGGCGGCGAACTCCTCCTGCAGCTTCGCGCTGTCGCGCAGGACGATCTCGATCAGGTCGGCGCTGGCTGTGGTGGCATGAATCGGTCCGCTGTAGCCGGCCTTCACCAGGGCCGGCACGCGGCCGCAGTGGTCGAGATGAGCGTGCGTGAGGAGGAGCGCATCCAGGCTGCCGGGCTTGAACGCGAACGGGATCCGGTTGCGCGCGATCTCGTCGGGCGATCCCTGGAACATGCCGCAGTCGACCAGCACACGCCGCTCGCCTGCAGTGACCAGGAACTGCGAGCCCGTGACCGTCCCGACCGCCCCCAGGAACTGGATCTCGATTCCCAACGCTGCCCTCTCTATGCCGAGTCTGCCCATATCATTGCCCCTGAATGGCCTACCCGATCGAGCCACCCATCGCGCCGATGCTCGCCAAGCCGACCCCCGCCATCCCCGACGGGGCCGGCTGGCAGTACGAGCCGAAGTGGGACGGCTTCCGGGCCATCGCCTTTCGCGACGGCGATGAGCTCTACCTGCAATCCCGTGACCTCAAGCCGCTCAACCGATACTTCCCTGAGCTCGAAGCGCCCTTGCGCGCCCTCTCGAGGACGCGATACGTGATCGACGGCGAGGTGGTGATCGCCGGCGGCGCGGGCCTCGACTTCGAGGCGCTCCTGCTGCGCATCCATCCTGCGGCCTCGCGCGTCGCGATGCTTGCCGAGCAGAGCCCGGCATCGTTCGTCGCGTTCGACTGCCTGGCCGAAGGGGACGAGGATCTCCGCGAGCGACCCTTGTCCGAGCGACGAGCCCGGCTGGAGGAGCTTCTCGCCGATGCGCCACCAGCGGTCCTTCTCACACCGGCGACCACTGACCCGGCAGTCGCGGCCCGCTGGTTCGAGGTCTTCGAGGGAGCGGGGCTCGACGGCGTGATCGCCAAGCGCGCCGACGCGGCGTACCTGCCCGGCAAGCGCGAGATGGCGAAGATCAAGCACCGGCGCAGCGCCGACTGCGTGGTCGCCGGCTTCCGCTGGCACAAGAACGGGCCGGGAACACTGGTCGGCTCGTTGCTGCTGGGCCTCTTCAACGACGAAGGGCAGCTGCAGCACGTTGGCGTCACCGCCTCGTTCACCGCGGAGAAGCGGCGCGAGCTCGTCGCGGTGCTCGAGCCGTATCGGTCCGATGCGCTGGAGGGCCATCCCTGGGCCGAGTGGGCGAGCTGGCAGGCAGAGGCCGATACCTCCGGGCGGCGGCTGCCGGGCGCCACCTCGCGCTGGAACCGCGGCAAGGACCTGTCGTGGGTCGCGCTCCGTCCGGAGCTCGTCTGCGAGGTCGCCTACGACCATCTCCAGGGCGACCGATTCCGGCATGGGACCACCTTTCTGCGCTGGCGCCCGGACCGATCGCCGTCGGACTGTCGCTACGATCAGCTCGACGAAACGCCCCCGGCGCTGCTCGCCGACCTCTTCGGCTGATCCGTTCGGCGAGCCGCGGCTGGCTACACTGACCGTCCCTCGCTTTCGCTCGCTTCAGGAGGCCGACCGTGACCGTCGCCGTTGATCCGAATACCGCCGTGAACCAGCTCGCCGACCGCTTCTGGGAGGGAGTCCTCGAGCGCGATCCGCTGCTCGCGACGGTCCTCGGCGACGAGCGCTACAACGACCGATGGCCGGACCTCGGGCCGGAAGGCCGCGCGGATGACGCCGCCTTCCTTCGCCAGATGCTGAGCGACGCGCAGGCGATCCCGGCCGAAGGGCTCGACCCCGAGCAGGTCATCACCCGCGACATGCTCATCATCGTGGGCGAGAACCACCTCGAGGCGTACGCCCAGAAGCAATACCACCTCTCGCTCGACCACATGAGCGGACCGCAGATCTGGGCGGCGCAGGCGGCGCAGTACCAGCCCGCGGACACGCCCGAGCGGCTCGAGCAGCTGCTGACGCGCTATCGCTTCTATCCGGGCCTGATCGAGCAGCATATCGGAGCCCTCGACGAGGGCGTTCGAGAGGGGCGAACCGCGGCGGCGGCGCCGGTGCGCAGGGCGATCGAGCAGGTTGAGCGGCTGCTCGCCATGCCGATCGAGCAGGCTCCGGCGGTGACGCTGGCCCAGGTCGACGACGAGGGACGAGGGCGCGTGATCGAGGCTGCCGAGCGGTACGTGTATCCGGCGCTCCAGCGCTTCTGGGAGTACCTCAGCGCCGACTACGAGCCCCACGCCCGGCAGCAGCCTGGGATCAGCGCCACCCCGGGCGGGGAGGAGGCGTATCGGCTCGCGATCCGGATGCATACCACCGTCTCTCCCTCGCCGGAGGAAGTCCACGAGTTCGGTCTGCGCGACCTCGAGGCGATCGACCGCGAGAAGGACGAGATCGCCCACCGGCTCGGCCACGCCGACCGAGCCGCCCTCGTCACGGCGCTGGCCGAGGACCCCACCAACCACACGGACGATCCGCGGCGCCTCGTCGACCTGGCCACCGAGCAGACCGAGCGAGCGTTCGCGGCGGCACCGCGCTACTTCGGCCGCCTGCCCAGTGCGAACTGCGTCGTGATGGCGGTGGAGCCGTATCGGGAGCAGGAGGCGCCGCCCGCCTTCTACATGCCGCCGACGCTCGATGGCTCGCGCCAGGGGCAGTACTACATCAACACCTACCAGCCGTCCGACCGGCAGCTGCACAACCTGGCGTCGATCACCTTCCATGAGGCAACGCCGGGGCACCACTTCCAGATCGGAATCGAGATGGAGCTCCAAGGACTGCCGGCCTTCCGGACCCTCGGGTCGCGGCTGGCCGGGGTCGCTTTCACTGAGGGCTGGGGCCTGTACTGCGAGCGGCTGGCCGACGAGATGGGCCTCTACGCGTCCGATGCCGAGCGGCTGGGGATGCTGAACGCGCAATCGTTCCGCGCCGCGCGGCTGGTGGTCGATTCCGGCCTGCATGCGATGGGCTGGACGCGCGACCAGGCGATCACCTTCATGCAGGATCGCGGCTCGCTGTCGCCCGTCGACGCCGCCATCGAGGTCGACCGCTACACCGTCTGGCCAGGCCAGGCGCTCGCCTACAAGATCGGGCAGCGCGAGATCGAGGGGGCCCGGAAGGAAGTCGCTGCGCAGATGGGCGAGCGTTTCCAGCTGCGGGCCTTCCACGACGAGGTCCTGGGTCACGGCTCCGTGCCGCTCGCGACGCTGCGGCGCGAGATTCCGGGCTGGGTCGAGGCCGCGGTCGCGCGTACCTAGCAGTGCGTCGACCGGAGCCGGTGACCCTGGAGGGGCGCCACGTCCGCCTGGAACCGCTGGGGGAGCAGCATCGAGCAGACCTGACGGTCGCCGCGAACGAGGATCCCGACGCGCTGCGCTACATGATGACGAGCATCCCGGCGCACGGGTGGGAGGCCTGGATCGGGGAGGCGCTGGACGGCGTCGCCGCGGGAACCTACGTCGCCTGGGCCACGATCGACCGCGCCACCGGCCGCGCCGTGGGCTCGACCCGCTTCGGCGACATGGAGCCCGAGCACGGACGCGTCGAGATCGGCTGGACGTGGATCGCCCCGTCGCACCAGCGGACCGCCATCAACAGCGAGGCCAAGCTCCTGCAGCTCCGCTACGCGTTCGACGAGCTCGGTGCGACGCGGGTCGCATTGAAGACCGATGGGCGCAACCTGCGCTCACAGGCTGCCATCGAGCGCCTGGGCGCGGCTCGCGAGGGCGTGCTTCGGCGGCACACCAGGATGCCCGATGGCTTCCTGCGTGACACCGTCTACTACTCGATCCTGGCCGACGAGTGGCCGGCGGTTCGCGCCCGCCTCGAGGAGCGCCTCGGCCGCTAACCCGACCAGGGGTCGTAGTCCGGATCGGGCGGCTCGGCGGCAGGGCGAGCGGCCTCCGGGACGTGGCGCAGGTTGACCCGGACACGCCACCACATCGTGAAGCGTCCGCGCATGGCATCGACCAGCACGTCGTCGACCGCGAGCTGGCTCGCCGCCTCGGGATGGCGCGACTTCCAGCGCTCCAGGCCGGCCATCGCGTCCTCCTTGGCCGCCGCCTGGGACACCACCAGGAGCGGGTGCGCGGATCGGCGGCGACCGGTCGGGCTCACCGTCCCGTCGGGGTTGCGGTGCGATGCCTGCGGCATCGAAGGCGGGACCGAGCCCAGGCGCCCGCGGGGCGCAGCTGGGTCGGTGGGCGCGCGGGGATCCGTCCGCCGCTTCGAGGGCTGCACCCGCGGCGGCTCGCCCGCCTGCTTGGCATAGTGCGGCGGCCACGGAGCGTCGCCGAGCCCCTCCGCCTCCTGGCGGGCGGAGAGCTCGAGCAGCGGCTCGAGGCTGAACGCCTCGTCGTCGATTCCCGCCCCCACGTCGCCCAGCCGCGCATATCGTGCTGGCATCGAGGCGACCGTGAAGTCGGCCAGCTCGGCATCGGGGACCTCGGACCAGAGCAGCGGCGCAGAGACGCGCGCATCCGGCACCGGCCTCACCGAGTAGGCCGACGCCACCGTGCGGTCCTTCGCGTTCTGGTTGTAGTCGATGAAGACCCCGTGCCGCTCCTCCTTCCACCATTTCGAGGTGGCGATCGTCGGGGCGCGGCGCTCCACCTCGCGGGCGAGCGCCAGGGCCGATCGTCGGACCTCGGAGAAGCCCCAGCGGGGCTCGAGCCGCGCGTAGACGTGGATCCCGCGCGAGCCCGAGGTCTTCGGCCAGGCCGTCATGCCGTGGGCGCTGAGCACCTCCTGCACGACCAGCGCGACCGAGCGCACGTCCGACCACGGAACGCCAGGCCCTGGATCGAGGTCCACCCGCAGCTCGTCCGGGTGGTCGAGGTCGCCGGATCGGACCGGGTGCGGGTTGAGGTCGAGACAGCCCATGTTGACCACCCAGGCCAGCGCGGCACCATTCGAGACGACCACCTCGTCGGCGGTGCGGCCCGAGGGAAACGCGAGCTCGACGGTTGTCACGAAGGGGGGCAGCGAGGCGGGGGCGCGCTTCTGGAAGAAGAACTCGCCGCCGGCGCCGTTCGGAAAGCGCTTGAGCGCCATCGGCCGATCGCGGACCCCGCGGATGGCTCCGTCGGCGACGGACAGGTAGTAGTTCACGAGATCGAGCTTGGTGATGCCGACCTCCGGAAAGAAGATCTTGCCGGGGTTGCTGACGGTCACCTCGTGCCCGTCGATCTCGAGCGTGGCCGATTCGGCGCGTGCCATGGAGACAGGGTAGGGTAGCGGCCAAGCGGGTATGGCCCCGGGCTTGCGGAGGCCGAGAGACGATGGTTGACCGCGTCAAGGTTTGGATCGCTCAGCTCGACGCCTGGAGCCTGCGCCACGGCACGACCCGGATCGCCCGGCGCGCCGCCGAGGGCTTCATGCGGCACGAGGGGCTCCAGTACGCCGGCAGCATGGCCTATTTCGGCGTCCTCTCGATCTTCCAGCTGCTCGTCTTGGGGGTGGTGGTCTTCAGCCTCTTCCTGGGCGACGACCGCGCCCGCGCCTTCGTGCTCGATCAGGTGCAGGCCGGCTCACCGCTCGACCCGGCGGCGATCAATGGCGTGATCGACGCGGTGATCAAGTCGCGCGGTGGGATCAGCCTCGTCAGCGGCGCGTTCCTGTTCTGGAGCGCGCTCGGCGTCTTCGGGTCACTCTCCAGCGGCATCGAGCGCGCCTTCGAATCGCCCGCCCCGCGCCCCTTCCTCCAGGACAAGCTGATCGGGCTCTTCCTGATGGCCATCACCGGCGCGCTGGCGGTCGCGTCGCTGGCGATCGGGATCGCGACCGGGATCCTGCAGGACGCGGCCGCCAACATCCTGGCTCGGGTGCCCGGTGGTGGCGCGGCGCTAGCGACCATCGGCCTGGTGGTCCCCGTGATCCTCATCTTCATCGCCTTTGTCGCGATCTATCGGATCGTGCCGAATCGGCATGTGAGCCTGAAGGAGGTCTGGCCGGGAGCGCTCGCGGCGGCGCTGCTGTGGACCGTGCTGCGCTTCGGGTTCACCTACTACGCGACCCGAATCGCCCACTACGACTCCGCCTTCGGGCCAATCTCAACCGGCGTGACCCTGCTCGTCTTCCTCTACTTCGCCAGCGTCATCGTGCTGGTCGGCGCGGAGGTCTCACGCGCCAGCGTGGTCGAGGATGCGCCGATGCCGCTGGTGGTGGTGCCGGAGCGGGAGGCACCTCGGCAAGTGCCAGCGACCGATGCTCGCCCGCTGGTCGTCGTGCTTGGCGCGGCCCTGGCCGGCGCGGTGGCGGGCGTCCTCGCGGGCCGCTTCAGCAAGCGTGATCGTGAGTGACCGCATCGGCCGGCGGTTGACTGTTGGGTAGATCGGTGTAGTACTCTCGGGTCCGTTTTGCTCCCTTCAAGGAGGGAATAGGGTGGCCCGGCACATGATGACCGGGGACCCGTGGATATTGTTGACCAGACGGATCAGCGCCGCATGAGGCGACGATCTCATCTGGCCGTCACGCTGGTAGCCCTGCTGATGGTCGGAGCGAGCATCGTCACAACGACCCCCCGTGGCTCGGCCCTTGCCGCGGATCCGCAGCACCAGCTCGCCGCGACACAGGCGCAGCTGGCGGATGCCCAGGCCGCTCGCGAGTCGCTGCAGGCCACGCTCGATCAACAGCGCACCCGCCTGGCCGAGCTGCAGTCGGAGGCCACCAACCTCGCATCCGCGCTCGACGTAGCGCGCGCCCAGCTGGCCGACGTGGCCTCGCGCTACGAGCAGGTGGCGGGCCTGCTGGTCGGGGTCCGGGGGCAGGTCGACGAGATGAAGGGCCGGCTCAATCAGCTCAACGGGCAGATCGCCGAGCTCGATGCGCAGCTCAAGGCGGTGGCTGCCGAGATCACTCAGCGCACGGCGGAGCTCCACAGGCGCGAGGCCCTGCTGCAGGATCACCTACGCTCGGCATACGCGGAGAGCCAGACCTCGCTGCTCGAGGTGCTGCTTTCGGCCAGCTCGCTCGACGACGCCACCACGCAGATGAGCTACATGCTGACGGTGTCGGAGCAGGACTCGGCGCTGGCCGAGGAGATCCGCACCATCCGGGCGGAGCTGGACACGCGGCAGCGAACGCTGGAGTCGGGCCGGCGCGCGCTCGACCAGGCTCGCCTCGAGGCCGCCGGCCAGGCGAACGCCCTCCACCTGCGCGAGCGGCAGCTCGCTTCGATGGAGGCGCAGCTCGCGGCGCTGAAGGCGGCGGCGGACGAGAAGCGCGTGCAGCAGGAGGCCGCCCTCAACGCATCGCTGCAGGCGAAGGGCGACGTCGAGGCACAGATCGCCGCCGTCCAGCGCGCCGCCGCGGCGCAGGAGCGGCTGGTGAGCCAGCTGCAGAACCAGGCCGCCGCGCTCCAGGCGCAGATCGACGAGGCTCGACGCCGGGCGGCCGCCGAGGCGGCGAAAAACGCGATCTCGGCGAGCGGGTTCCAGTGGCCCGAGGCGGGCCGCAACGTCACCCAGGAGTGGGGGCCGACGAGCTACGTGCTGGAGCCCTCGTACACCTACCAGGGAACCTACTACCCGCACTTCCACGCGGGAATCGACATCGCGAACGGCTGCGGGACGCCCGAGATGGCGGCCAAGGAGGGAGTCGTCGTCGCGTCGGGCCAGCCGCTCTACCCCTTCGACACCGGCTTCGGAGTGGTGATCCAGCACGAGGGCAACGTCCAGACCTGGTACTGGCACATGCAGCCCCGGATGGTCGTCGCGCCGGGCCAGATCGTGCTGGGCGGCACGGTGGTCGGCTATGAAGGGTCGACCGGCAACTCAACGGGCTGCCATCTGCACTTCGCGACGAACGTGAACGGCGTCTGGGAGAACCCGCGCAACTTCCTGCTCTGAGGCAGGACCCGCCCGCGGGCGCTCGGCGCTCAGCGCGCGGTGGCGAGCTCCGCGTTCCGCGCCACCGGCAGGTAGAGGCGGTCGACGTACTCGGTCAGCATCCGCGCGGTGCTGAAACGCCAGATCGCGGCGTCGATCGAGGCCCGCATGATGGCCAGCCATCGGTTCGGAAGCCCGTCGTCGCCGCGGCTGAAGTAGGCGGGCACGATCTCCGACTCCAGCAGCCGATACAGCTCCGCCGCATCGGCCTCGTCCTGGGTGCCTTCGTCCGGGTCCGACTCGCGCCCTCCGATCGCCCACCCGTTGGCGCCGTCATACCCCTCGTCCCACCATCCGTCGAGCACGCTGACGCTGGGGATCCCGTTGACCGCGGCCTTCATGCCGGATGTCCCCGACGCCTCCAGCGGACGCCGCGGGTTGTTCAGCCAGACGTCGACGCCACCGACCAGGAAGCGGGCCATCCGCATGTCGTAGTCCTCGAGCATGAAGACCCTGCCGCGCAGCTTCGCGGAGCGTGACAGCTCGAAGATGCGCTGGATCACCTGCTGGCCGGGCCGATCCGCCGGATGGGCCTTGCCGGCGATGACGACCTGCACCGGCCGCTCGGCGTTCGACAGGATGCGCGACACCCGCTCCTCGTCGCGGAAGAGCAGGTCGGCGCGCTTGTAGGTGGCGAACCGGCGGGCGAAGCCGATCACCATGGCATCGGGATTAAAGCTCGCGCCGAGGCCGCGCAGGACTTCTGGAGACTCGCCGTGCCGGGCGAACTGGCGCGCCAGCCGGGCCTGCATGAACGAGACGAGCTCGCGCTTCTGCTGGGCGTGGGCGGCCCACAGCTCGACGTCGCTCACGCGCGCCAGCTGTTCGAAGTGCTGCGGTCCGGGAAGATCGGTGCCGAGCGACTCGCCGATCGCGCGTTCGAAGATCGCCCGCGTGGGCCGGCCCAGCCAGGTTGGCACGTGCACCCCATTGGTGATGGCCTCGATCGGGCGGCCGGCCAGCGGCTCCCAGGTCTCGGTCGCGGTTCGCGCGTGCAGCTGGCTGACGGCGTTGGCGTCCGCCGCGTGGCGCAGGACGAAGGCGGTCATGTCGAACGGGGCGTCGGGGTCGTCGGTGCGACCACGGCCCAGCTCCAGCAGCCCCTGCGGGTCGGCACCGGTTGCCGCGAACCAGGGGGCGAGGCTGCGAGTCACCAGCGCGCGGTCGAAGACCTCGTTGCCGGCGGCCACCGGGGTATGGATGGTGAAGACCGAGCTGCGACCGACGCGGCGCAGCGCTTCGGGGGCGTCGAGCCCCGGCTCGGCCACGATCAGCTCCCGGGCGCGCTCGAGCATGAGGAACGCCGAGTGGCCCTCGTTGAGGTGCCAGACGGCCGGGTCGATCCTGAGCGCGCGCAGCGCACGCACGCCCCCGATGCCCAGGATCAGCTCTTGGCAGAGGCGCATCTCGCGCCCGCGGACGTAGAGGATGTGCGTAATCGGCCGGTCGGCAGGATCGTTGGCGGCGAGGTCGGTGTCGAGCAGCAGGATGGGCACGCGGCCGACCTGGGCGACCCAGACCGCGGCGCGGACCTCGCGATCGGTGAAGTCGACGCTCACCTGGAGTGGCGCGCCGTTCGGGCCGCGCGCCCGGCGCAGCGGGAGGAGCCCAGGATCGATGTCGGGCTGCGCGTGCTCCTGGTGCCCATCCGCATCGATCTGCTGCCGGAAGTAGCCGCGCCGATAGAGGAGGCCGATCCCGATGAACGGGAGTGCGGCATCGGACGCCGACTTGCAGTGGTCGCCGGCCAGCACACCCAGGCCTCCGGAGTAGATCTGCATCGACTCGTGGACGCCGTATTCCGCGCAGAAATAGGCGACCGGGCCGGGCAGCTGCCGCTCCGGGCTGCCGCGATACCAGTTGTCGACGCCGTCGTTCTGGTAATGATGGAAATCGTCGATCAGCCGTGAGGCGTCGACCATGAAGTCCTCGTCAGCGGTGAGCTCGGCCCAACGGGCCGCATCGGTTGAGGTCAGGACCGGAATCGGGTTGCGATAGCGGGACCACGTGATCGAGGCGATGCGGCTGAAAAGCGAGCCGGCGAGCGGCGTCCAGCTCCACCACAGGTTGTAGGCAATCTCCCCGAGGTCCTCGAGGCCGGGCGGCAGGTTGAACTCATGCGCAGCCAGGGTCGGCACGCTGATGGGGGGCGTCATCGGTGACGGATGATACCGATTGCAATGCTCGCCGCTCGCGCGAATTGACCTACGATTGACCGATGACAACGCTCCGTGAGCGCCAGGGGCTCGACGTCGAAGCCGTGCGCGACCATTTCCCGTCACTGGGCCGAGAGGTCGACGGGCGGCCGGTCGTCTACCTCGACGGACCCGGCGGGACCCAGGTCACGCGCGAGTGCATCGACGCCATGACCAGCTATCTCGAGCGCAGCAACGCCAACCACGGCGGCGCGTTCACCGCCAGCGTCGAGACAGATGCGCTCCTCGACGAGGTGCACGCCGCGGGCGCCGACTTCGTTGGCGCGCATGACCCCGCCGAGATCGTCTTCGGCCCGAACATGACCACCCTCACCCTCTCGCTCAGCCGGTCGATCGGTCGCGATCTGCGTCCCGACGACGAGATCGTCCTGACCCGCCTCGACCACGACGCCAACGTGGCGCCCTGGCTGGCGGTTGCGGAGGAGCGGGGGGTGATCGTGCGCTGGCTGGAGGTCGACGAGGCCGATTGCACGCTCGACCTCGATCGGCTGGAGCACGTCGTTGGCCCGCGCACCCGGCTGGTGGCGCTTGGTCTCGCGTCGAACGCGGTCGGCACCATCAACGACGTATCGCGCGCCGTCTCGATCGCGCACAGCGCCGGCGCCCTGATCTACATCGACGCGGTCCACGGCGCGCCGCACGTGCCGATCGACGTGTCGACGCTGGGCGCCGACTTCCTGGTCTGCTCGCCGTACAAGTTCTTCGCGCCGCATCTCGGCATGCTCTACGGACGTCGCGAGCACCTCGAGCGCCTGCACGCCTACCGCGCGCGGCCCGCCGGCGACGCGATCCCCGGCAAGTTCGAGACGGGCACCCAGAACCACGAGGCGCTGGCCGGGCTGCTCGGCAGCTTCGGGTACCTCGAGTCGCTCGGGCGGGCGTATGGCTCGGCGCCACCCGATGCCTCCCGGCGAGAGGCGCTCGCGGCGGCCATGCGCGCCATCCGCCGCTACGAGCGGGGACTCATCGGTCCGCTGATCGCCGGTCTGCAGGACGTTCCAGGGCTGCGCGTGCGTGGCATCACCGATCCAGGCCGCTTCGAGGAGCGAGTCCCGACGGTTGCGTTCACGATCGACGGCCAGCACCCGCGGCAGATCGCCGAGCATCTTGCCTCCCGCGCCATCAGCACCTGGGATGGCGACTACTACGCCTGGGAGCTGGTCCGCGCGCTCGGCCTGGCCGAGTCGGGTGGCATGCTCCGCGTCGGATTGGTGCACTACAACCGGCGCGATGAGGTCGACACGCTGATCGCTGCGCTGCACGAGCTGGCGTGACGTTCCGGGAACCGTCGAGGAGGCTCGCCAAGGCCGGGCGAAGGGACTAGGCTTGCGTCCCGAGATGGACGGTTACACGGTCGACGAGGCGGCTGAGGTCCTCGGGATTCCGGGGAAGCGCGTCTGGGAGCTGATCACCAGTGGCGTGCTCGCGGCGTCCTCTGAGGGCCGATCTGGCATGCGCGTCTTCCTTCAGCCGCGCACGACCACTGAGATGGAGAGCACCGTGAGCGGGGAGCCGCGTGGCTCCGAGGCGACGCCATTCCGCGAGCTGCTCACCGAATTCCGCAATCTCACCGAGCGGTACGGCCAAGCCCTCCTGGCCCTCGGCGAGGCGCGTGGCGAGGTGGCATCCCTGCGGGGCAGGGTCGAGCTGTTGGAGGCCCGCATCGACGTCAGGCATGCGCCCCCACGCATCGCCCCCGTCGGGTCGTGGCCCAGCGCACCCTCGATTGCCCACGATGCCGATGACGCCGGTCTCGACGAGATCTCGGGCCTCGCGCCGCCCGCCGAGACGCAGGAGGTCGGCGACGACGAGCGCTCATACGAGGCTGTACCTGCCGAGCCGCAGCAGGTCGGCGACGGTGAGCCCATCGGTGCCGGGCTGTTCGCCGACGAGCCGATAGCCGAGCCGGTCGCCGAGCCCGAGGCCGCAGCGGTCGTTGACGCCCCGCCCCTTGACGATGGGCTGCCAGAGCCGCCAGCCGAACCGCCGCCACAGGAGCACGACGGCCGCTCACGCCGGCGTCGGTCCAAGTCCGGCCACACCACGACGCTCGCGGATATCCCCGCGGCGCTGGCGAGAGCCGAAGATCCGAATGCCGCGGCGCTGCGGAACGCGATCGACGAGGCGGCGCAGGTCGCCGCAGCGCGGGAGACCATGCTGGCCGACGGCGAGGCGGAGCCGGTCTCCGAGGCCGCAGTACCGCTCGAAGCCGAAGGGGAGCCGGTCTCCGAGGAGGCGGCCCTCCTCGACGCCGAGCCCCCTGATCTCGAGCCGCCGCTGTTCGACCTCGGATCCCGCTACACGACCGCATTTGACGACCCCGATTGGATCGTCGAGGAAGACCTCTGGCGTTCGGCGGCGCAGCCCGAGGCTCCC
>JBDUDC010000148.1:0-3711 GCA_040003165.1 Chloroflexota bacterium | reverse complement strand
GGATGGAATGGTGGAGATGAGGGGACTCGAACCCCTGACCCCCGCGATGCGAACGCGGTGCTCTCCCAGCTGAGCTACATCCCCACGGGCGGCCGAGTATAGCAAAGGCTTGTCAGTAGAACAGATGTTCTATTAGACTGTCCGATATGTCCCGAAACGCCCTGGCCGATGCCGTCGAATCGCTGCGCGACAAGGGCCTGCAGCGGGGCCTTGGGCCCGTGCCGCCCGCCCTTCCCAGCGGCCAGCCGGGGCTCGATGAGGCGCTGCGCACCGGCGGCTGGCCGCGCGGCTCGCTGGCGCTGCTCGATGGATCGGGCGCCACCACCCTGGCGCTCGGCTCGCTGGCCGCCGGCCAGCAGCGCGGCGGCCTGGTTGCCTGGCTCGATGGTGACGCCAGCTTCGATCCAGCCACCGCCGCTCGGCTTGGCGTTCGGCTGGAGTGGCTGCTCGTGGTGCGGCCGCACGATGCCGCGGAGGCGGTCGAGCTCGCCGCCTGGCTGGCGCGTGCCGGCACGATCGACGCGTTCGTGCTCGATCTGGGAGGCGATGCCGCGCGCGGCCTCGACCGGCTGCCCGCCCTGCTGGCGCGCGCCGGGGGAGTCGGCCTGCTCCTCGCGCGCGATCGGGAGGCGGCGGGTCGCGCGGCCAGCGTCCGCGTCGGACTCGAGCGTCGCGCCTGGCTGGCCGTCGGCCGCGACCTGGTCGGGCAGCGGGTCGCCGCCACCGTGGTGCGGCATCGCTGGGCGCTGGCCGGCGGCCGCGCGGAGCTCGACCTGTGGTTCGCCGAGGGCCGGCGGATCGACCCCTTGCTGCCGTCGCTCGCAGCGCCCGTCGTCGACCTCGTCGGAGAGCGCCCGGCGCTGCGCGTCCTCTCCGCCTAGCGATGACACGGCTGCTCTGCCTCGTCTGGCCAGACCTGCGCACGCCGGATGCGGAGCCGGCGCCCTTCGAGCCGATGCTCGACGCGCTCGACGACCTCTCCCCGCGGATCGAGGCGGTCGACCTGGGCGTCGCCCTGCTCGACGTAACGGGCCTCGGGCCGCTCTTCGGCTCCGAGCCACGGATCGCGGCACGTGCCGCGGCGCTGGCGCGCCACGTGGCGCCACTTTCCGTGCGGGCGGGGATCGGCGACAACCGCTGGCTCGCCGCGCTTGCCGCTCGGCTGGCACGTCCCTCAACGCCTGGCGCGGCGGCCGCCTTCCACGCGTTGGAGCGCTCGACGCTCGCCGCGCTTCCGCTCACCCTGCTCCCCGCGGACGCCGCCACGCGTCAGCGCTTCGTCCTGTTCGGGCTGACGACCATGGGCGAGCTGGCTGGGCTGCCGCGCTCGGCGGTCGGCGCCCAGTTCGGCCTCGCCGGGGAGCGGCTCCAGCAGCTCGCGCGCGGCGAAGACCCGCGGCCGCTCAACCCGCGACGCCGTCCCGAGCGGCTCACCGTCGGCGCGCCCTTTGAACCTCCGCTGGAAGGGATTGGCGCTGCGGCGCTGACCCTGCGACGCCTGGGGGCGGAGCTGTGCGAGCAGCTCCGCGCCCGCCACCTGGCGCCCGGTCGCGCTCGACTGACCCTCATCCTCGAGGATGCGCCCCAGCTCGCCGTCGAGCAGACCTTTCCCGAGCCAGCGCTCGAGCCGGACTGGATCGCCCGTCTTCTCCTCTCCCGCATGGAGGCCGCTGCCCGCCTCCGCACGACCGAGGAAGAGCCACGGGTTGTCGGTATCGGCCTGGTCTTCGACCGCCTGAGCGACCCGAGCTCCCGCCAGCTGCCGGCCTTCGAGGCCCAGGCCGGACGCTGGGAGGAGCTGCGCTGGTCACTGGAGCGGATGCGCGCCCGGTTCGGCGAGGGCCGCCTCTGGCGGGCCGTCCACGAGCGTCCGACCGCGACCCTGGCGGAGCATCGGTCACACCTGGTCGACATCGGTCCATGACGCGCCTGTACACCGACCACCCGCTCGTCCAGGTCGAGACCGATGCCTCCGGCACGCCGACGCGCCTGCGCTCCGATGGGATCGACCACGGCGAGGTGGGGATCTGCAACCGCTGGCGCACGGACGACGCCTGGTGGCGTGATCCGGTGGCGCGCGCCTACTTCAAGGTCGTCGCCCGCGACGGGCTGCTGTGCACGATCTTCTGCGACGAGATCCGCGGCACCTGGCATCTCGAGCGCGTCTTCGACTAGCTGTCTGGCACCGCTCGCGCGCTGTCAGACCCCTTTCGTGCACTCGTGCTGCACGCGGGTCGTGCTGCACGAAGCGACCTGACAGGCGACGCACGGCCGCTGGCACCGCTCGTGCGGGAACGAACGCATGAAAGATTTCGAGGGAAACCCGGGGGCGATCGACGATCCGGGCGGGCCGGGCGGCCAGGACGTGGAGGTTCGGATGCCCCCCGGCGACAGCGCGGACGACACCGGGGAACCGGGCCAGCCCGAGGTCGCGGAGCTCGACCTGCCGGGTCCCGACGACCCGGTCGCCTGGAACTACGTCGAGCCGGGGACGAAGGTGCTCGGCCCGGATGGCGACCAGATCGGCACCGTGGAGGCGATGCTCGGCACCGAAGTGGAGGGCATCTTCCACGGGATCGCGGTGAAGCCTGAGGGCGGCGGCCAGGCGCGGGTCGTACCCGCCGACGACGTCGGGCGGCTCACGCCTTCGAGCGTCACGGTAACGACCAGCGCGGAGGCGCTCACCGACCTGCCGGAGGACGATCCCTCCAAGCGCTAAGGTCAGCGCGAGGCGGAGAACTCCGGCGTGCCCTCGGAGCTCCCGCTCGGAGCGTCCCAGATCGGCCGCACCTCGATAGGTCCGTACTGGGCGCCCGGGCACTTCGCCGCGAACTCGAGCGCCTCGTCGAGGTCGCGGCAGTTCAGCATGTAGAAGCCGCCCAGGGCTTCCTTCGTTTCCATGAACGGCCCGTCCGTGATCAGCGTCTTCCCGTCCTGCAGTCGCACCGTCGACGCGGACGCGACCGTGTGGAGCGCCTCGCCCGCCTCGTACACGCCGCGATCGCGCAGCTCCTTGGTGAATGCGGCGTAGTCGCCCATCACCTTGCTGACGTCTTCCTCGCTCCGCGCCGGCAGCGTCACGGTCGCCGCACTCTCCTCGTCGTAGATCAGGAGCAGGTATCGCACGTCTTCCTCCTTCGGTGTTCACGACTGCGACGACCGAGCGCGGTCCGAATCGACATCGGTTGACCGATGCTACCCTGAGCCGATGGCGCCGACGCAGCGTTACCTGGTCGATCGCCTCTGGCCGAATCCGGCCGCCGACCTTGAGATCGACGAGGCGATGGCCGATTTCGCGCTCCCACCCGCCCCACCGCATCGTCCGCTGGTCGGCGTGAACATGATCACCACCGTCGACGGCCGCGCGCAGCTGGCGGGAACCTCCGAGGGGCTCGGCGGGCGCGCCGACCGACGCCTGATGCGCCTGTATCGCACCGCCTACGACGCGGTGGGCAGCGGCGCCGGGACCCTGCGCGCGGTCGGCTTCTGGCCCGGCGTGCCGGATGATCTCGCCGCGCTCCGCACCGAGCGCGGCGCGACCGCGCAGCCGGCGAGCGTCGTCATCGGCGGCCGCTCGCCGTTGCCGCCCGACGTGAAGTGGACCGGGGATGGCGCGCGGCTCCTGGTCGTCGGTGCGGGCAATCCCCAGCAGCCGCTGCCCGGCGTGGAGATGCTGACCGCGCCCATGGCGGAGCCTGATCCCCGCTGGGT
>JBDUDC010000147.1:0-3715 GCA_040003165.1 Chloroflexota bacterium | reverse complement strand
CATCACCGTCGAGAAGCCGCCGATCCCCACCGTCGCGAGCAGGACGAGCAGGGGCAGGTGGGCGAGGGCCGACTGCCGGCCGATCCGGCGCAGCGCGAGCACCGGCACCAGGTCCTTCCGCAGCGCGGCCACCCAGGCGAGGACGCGCAGCGGCAGCGGATAGAGGCGCAGGGTGGCGAGCCCGACCACCAGCCCGAGCAGGAGCGGGACCGCGGCAAGGAACGGGTCGATCCCGATCTCCCCGCCGCTGGCGGTCTGCGCCTCGAGGCCGCGGCCGCGCAGCAGCACGGTGGCCGCGACCGCCAATACCAGCACGAGCCCCTCGAAGATGAGCCGTCTCGGGCTCGCGCCGAAGCTGCCGGCCTCTTCCCGCTCCTCGGCGTGCGGCGCGGCAAGGGCCGGCGGAAGGGTCGCCGCCAGGACCAGAACGGTGGCGAGGACGGCCACAGCGATGGCCGCAATGATCGACCAATCACTGTCGCGAGCGGAGATCAGGCTCCTGGCGGCCAGGTATCCGACGAAGCCCGGAGCTGCCACCAGCACCACCGACTCGCCGAGCTGCGCGGCTAAGATCTGGAGCGCGGAGGCTCCGCGCCCGCGCGCCAGGAGAAGCTGCCCGCGTCGGCGACGCACCAGCATCAGCCCGACCAGCCCCATCGCGCCGGTGGCCACGCTTGCGGGGCCGACCGCCGCGAGCATCAGCAGCGCCTGCGAGGTTCGTCGCTGCGCGACGTAGCGATCGGCGATCGCCGAGAGGCCGGTTCGCAGGGTCGGTCCGGTCCCGAGCTGCAGCGCGCCGACCGACGCGTGCGTCGTCTGCATGCGCCGCAGGTCCCCGAGCAGCGCGTCGAGGTCTCCGGCGTCCCAGCGCTGCGGGTCGATGAAGTAGCGCCACGTGTATTGCATCCCAAGCACGGCGTCGAGCAGGGATGGATAGGCGTCGGGTGCGACCAGCGCGGTGGCGAAGACGAGCCGGGTGTTGATCGATACCGGCTCCAGGCTCGCGCGCTGGAGCGAGGTGTCGTTGAGCCAGTACTCCCCCTGCGGCTCGCGCGGCTCGAAGATGCCGACGACCTCGATCCCGGCCGGGACGCCGCCCAGGCCGAGGAGAGCCCCTTGCTGCGTGCGGTCGGGAGTCATGAAGAGTCGGTCGCCGACGGAAACGCCGATCTCCTCTGCGGTCTGGCGCGAGAGGGCGGCCTCGTACACGCTGCCCTGCACCGGGCTGCCGTCAGGAGTGCCGATGCCGGGGATCGCCGCCGTGGTCGTCGCCCCGGTGGGAGGCCGGCCGGCCACGAACGTGACCTGCGCCTCGATCCCGCTCTGGTAGCGCAGGCTGACGAAGGTGGGCTGATCGGGAGGCTGAAGGACCACGTACTGGGGCGATTCGATCACATAGCTGCGACCGGCGATCAGTCGCTGGACCGATGCGGGGAGGCCCGCCTGCAGCTCCTTCCCGTGAGCCTCGACCGCGTCGAGCGGACGACCTGCCCGCGCCTCGAGGCGGTTCACCTCGCTGAGCTCGATGTCCCGCTCGACCGACGACGCGACGGCAACCTCGTGCCGCAGCCCCTGGTCGGCGAGCTGATTGAAGAGCCGCGGAGCGGCGGCAGCCACGAAAGCGGTCACCGCCACGAGCATGAAGAGCAACACCCCGGCGGTTCGCTCGGCCACCAGGCGCCGGACGACCAGGGAGGGGCCATTCAGCGCGGCCACTACTCGTCTCCGAGCCGCAGCGTCGAGCCGAGGCCGACGCGCCGCACCACACCGCTCAGCACCACACCGCTCAGCACGACCGCGGCGGCCGCGATCGCCACCAGCAGGCCGATCACTCCCCAGGGCACGATGATCCGCAGCGGCGGGTTCACGACAGCGGCATCGGAGCTGAGCGTCACGAACGGGAGCACCAGCCAGGCAAGCACCAGGCCCAGGGCGATGCCGCACAGGACGCCGACGGCGAGCAGAAACGCGTTCTCGAGGGAGAGGAAGCCGGACAGCTGGCGCGGCGAGAGACCGAGCGCCCGCAGCAGCGCAAACTCCGAGAGCCGCTCGCGTGCTCCGGCCGCCGCGCTCACCACGAAGCCGATCGTCGCGAACAGGAGCGACGCAGCGGCGCCGAGCGAGAGCGCGCCAATGATCCCGACGGCGACCGGATCGGTGACGCTCGAGCGTGCAATCTCCCGCCGATCATCGACGCGCTGGCTGTCGTATGGGTCGCCCGAGAGGCCACGAACGACTGCGGTCGAACGCGCCGGCTGAACGGTCAGCCACCACTCGCCCACGAACGAGGTCTCGGCGTCCGCGGCATATGCGCTCATCGCAAGGGCGCCGGCGTCGAGGACGACGATCGGCCGCGCCGGATCGGCGGTCGGAAAACCATGCACCGAGCCGACGATCCGGATCCCGTGCCGCCTCGTGAGGGAGCCCACCGCCAGGGTATCGCCGACGTGGGACGCGGTCCGCTCGAGGAAGCGATCCGAGACCAGGGCGGGCAGCGGAGCCGCGGCGAGGCCGGCGAGCGCAGTCGGCTGCAGCGAGTACGTCACGCGGCCGGGTCCCGGGATCGGCTGGGCGCGCGCGACGGCGACGTGCGGCTTGCCGCCGGCTGCCAGGGCCACCACGCGGACCGGATCGGTGCCTTCGCTGGTGCGCCGGACGAACTGTGCCGCTTGGGTGGCGAGTGCCAGCGGCCGCCAACCCGCTCCGTCGGCCGCGGCGCTCCACGAGACCGCCCTGAGCTCGAAGGCGCCGACCGCGGCGGCATCGGACGGGACCGTCGCGCTGAGCTCGATCGCCACCAGCTGCAGGGGATAAGCGGGCCGAACCTCTGTGCCATCAGGAAGGCGGCCCGTCAGCAGGACCACCGATCGCTGCGATCCTCCGTCGAACGCGGCAGGCGCGCCGACGAAGCGATGCAGCAGTCCGCCCGCGTCGCGCGCGATCACCGCCACACCCAGCCCCGGCCATCCGGTCGGGATCGTCCCTGGGAATCCCTCATCCCCGACCGACTTCAGGGCGACGTCCAGGTCCAGCGCTAGCCGTTGCGGCTCTCCGCTCATCGTGGCGAGCACCGGGGTAGGACGTCCAGCACGCAGCCGGCCGAGCAGGTCGGCCAATGGCTGATCGGCCAGGTCCGGGCGGAATCTGACCATCTCGGCCGCCTGGTCCGGCGAGAGGGCGACGAGCTGGCCGCTGCCCGGCGCCCCGGCGACGTCGAACGATTCCCGCTGCACGCCCATCGCGGCGGTTACCCCGGGCAGCCGCCGATAGGCGTCACCCCGTCCCCATTCCGGCAGCTGACCGCGGCTCCACGGCTCGACACGGAGGTCGGCCCCGACCCGGTCATCGGCCTGGTCCTGCTGCGACTGCAGCCAGGTCCCGGAGTAGGCGGCGGCAAAGACCGCCAGCGAGGCGGCGAGCATCAGCAGCAAGGCGGAGCGTGAATAGCGCAGCGGGCGGCGCGCCAGCTGGCGAGAGCCCAGTGCCCCAACCAGGCCCCGGCGGCGGCTCAGCGCCGACTCGACCAGCTCGGCCAGGAGCGGGACGACGCGCAGCGCGAGGAGCGCTCCCGCCAGCAGGCCGATCGCCGGCGCGGCCACGAGCAGCGGGTCGAGCCCGAGGCTGCCCTGGAGCGAACGGGTGAGGGGAGCGGCGTACTGACGCAGCTGCCAGATCCCGACCGCGGCCAGCACGACCAGGGCGAGGTCGAGGCCGA
>JBDUDC010000146.1:0-3719 GCA_040003165.1 Chloroflexota bacterium | reverse complement strand
GGCCGGCTGGATGATGCCGAACGATTGGCCCGCAGCGTCCTCGCCGATACGCCGATGCCGGATGTCCGATTTCGGCTCCACAAGGCGCTCTCCGATGCACTGTACTGGAGCGAGCGCAATCGCGAGGCTGTCGCCGAGCTGGAGCGCGCCGTGCGGAGTGTGCCCGGTGGAGATCGCCGGCAGGGCAGAGTCCTTGCCGAGCTTGCCGCGCGCCTTGTACCGGACGGACACATCGAACGTGGCCTTCGCCGAGCCCGCGCCGCCATGGAAATCGGCCGCCGCGAGCACGACGACACCACCCTCGCTATCGCGCTGGAAGCCCTTTCCTACGGCCGCCTCCTGCCGGGCTGGATCGGCGACGGGAGGCGAATCCAACGGCTGGCGTGTGGATATGCACAGGAGTCTGGGGACGTGCATCTAGCCTGGCACGGGAGATATACCCGAGCGTGGTATGCGATGCATATCGATCACTTTGATCAAGCCGAGGCAATGCTGCTCGAGGAGAGGCAGCGGGCGGAAATGCAGGGTGTCGGTTGGCGGCTCCTGCTGATAGCGCGCTCGCTCGTGCTCGTGTACGGCACCGGCGGACGCTGGGGTGAGCTCGAGCCGCTGCATGCGGAGATCGACCGCCTCCAACCGCAGAATTCGATTGGCATGGATTCCGCGAACGCCCTCTCGATGCTCGCGATCGTTGCGATTCATCGCGATGAGCTCGACCGCGCGGAGACCCTCCTGAACGCCGCGGAGCAGCATGGGCGCTTGATGGGCAGGTACGACGACCTCCTAGCCGCGACGCACGGCTTGCTGCTCGAGGCGGGCGGTGACCTTCCGGCTGCTGTGCGGATGATGAAGAAGGCTGCAACCATCGCGGAGCGCAAGGGATTCCTCGTGAGGCTGCGCGCGTACGGGATCGACATCGTCCGAATTGCCCTGGCCGGGGGTGACCAGCAGCTCGCCGAGTGGGCTGCAGCCATGCTCGAACAGCTGGCCCAACGGGCGCGGCTGCGGTCCGTTGACGGACTGGCGGCTCAGGCTCGCGGTCTGGTGACGACCAACCTGATCGCGCTGCAAGGGGCGGTCGAGATTCTCCGCACGACGCCGCGTCGCGTGAACCTAGCACGGGCGTGTGAGGATGCCGGGCAGCTTGCCGCTGCCTCGGGCGGTCCGTCCGGCGTCGACCTTCTGCGCGATGCCCTTGAAATCTACGAGGAGATTGGGGCGCAACGTGATGTTGCCCGGGTGGAACAGATCCTACGCCAGGCCGGTTTCCGCCGCGGGTCGCGGAACCGCGGGCGGAAGGCGGTTATTGGATGGGAGAGCCTGACCAAGAGCGAACGTCGTGTGGTCGGGCTCCTGGGCGATGGGCTCACGAACGGCCAAATCGCCGACCGCCTCTTCGTGTCCCGTCGGACGGTGGAGAGTCACCTTGCCCGGGCATACGGGAAACTCGGCGCGTCGACCCGGGTGCAGCTGGCTGCGATGGCCGCCGGACACTGATTTCTGCCTCGTACATCGACGAGATGATCTCGAGAAGCTCGAGCCAGCCGGTGAAATGCACCGTGGCACCTCCGGTGCGTCGCACGCTCCCGACCACCGGGTTGGCCGCCGCAATCATGACCTCTAGTTTCACCGCCACTCCGCCGGCCCAGCGATCGCGCGTGGCCGACGAGCGTATGTGCTGACGGGTACGTCGTTGCTGCGCCGACCATAAGGCTGAGGCGACACAGTGACGTGAGTCATCCGTGCACTCACCGAAGTTATCGGCTGGCACGCCGCGTGTGTCAGAATCCTTCCTGATCGTGACTGACCTCGGTCTCCGCGAGCCCAGAGCATCGGTTCAACAGAGGAGATCATTCATGACCGATCCGGTCGCCATCCCGATCAACCTCTTTGAGAATGACCGCGAGCTGATGGTGGTGACGCCGATGCCCGGCGTGGCACCCGAGGATATCAGCGTCGACGTCACGGCAGAAGGCGCGCTCATCTTACGTGCCCGCCAGCACGGCGCGGGGCAGGAGCGCATCACCTATCTCACACGCGAGTGGGCCTACGGCCCGTACGAGCGCACCGTGCAGCTGCCGTGCGCCGTCGACGCGAGCCGCGCCAACCTGTCGTACGGCAACGGGGTGCTCTCGGTCACCCTTCCCAAGGCCGATGCCACCGCGCCATCGCGCCTCGTGGTCGACCGAACCGGCCACACGCGCGGAATGGCCTTGGGCCATCCCGGGGAGCGCGGCGGCGTTCGCTCCGCCTAGGTGATCCTCTACTTCCTCCGGCACGGCAAGGCCGGCGACCAGCGGCCGGTCGACGACGAGAGCCGCGAGCTGACCGCCGAGGGGATCGCCGCGCTGCGCGCCGCGGGTCCGCTCTGGCGCCGGCTGCATCTGCGCCCGGACGTCGTGGTCTCCTCTCCCCTGGTGCGGGCGCGCCAGACCTCGGAGCTGTTCTGTGCGGCCCTCGAGGCTCCCGCGCCGACCATCGACGAGACGCTCGCCCCCGGCGCCAGCTGGGGCAGCTTCGCGCGTGCCATGGCCCGTGCACCGCAGGCCCGTCGGGTCCTCTTCGTGGGCCACGAGCCGGACCTGTCGTCAGCCGTGTCGCTGCTGACCGGCGCGGCCTCGGTCCGGCTGCGGCCGGGCGGACTGGCGTGCGTCGAGTTTCCCGGCGTCCCGGAGCCGGGCGCCGGGGAGATCGCCTGGCTGCTGGATCCCGACCTCTACGCGGAGGCCGGCGGATAGCCTGAGGACCCGCGGGGCGGACTTATACTCCGGGCAATGGTCGACCGGCGCATCGAGCTGCACACCCTGCTGCTGTGCGACTACGCGCTGACCGCGCAGGACGGAAAGATCAGCGCGGTCGGCATTTTCAGCCAGATCAACGTCGGCATGCTGCCCGCCGTCCACGAGCGCTGCTTCATCGTGGCTGTGCTCGAGGCGGAGTCCGGCGAACACGAGCTCACCCTGCAGGTCGTGTCCCCGAAAGGCGCGGGCATCCTCGATCGCCCGCCGCAGCTCCGCATCGACGTGCCGGCCAACGCGACGTCGGCGAACATCGTGGCCGACCTCAAGGGGATGCGGATCGAGGAGCTGGGCCGCCATCGGATCGAGCTGCGCGCGGGCGATCGGCTGCTGGGCAGCGCGCCCTTCACCATCAACCTCGTCATGCAGTCGCAGCAGGCTGGGAACGCGTAGCTTTTTCCTGGCAGCTGACCTCACGCGGCGCGGGCCAGCAGCGTTCCACCACCATGATTGAAGCCCCCTACATCGCCGTTCGCAGCACCGGGATCTTCTGCCGACCCGGCTGTCCAGCTCGGGCGCCGCTCGCCCGCAACGTTGAGGGCTACCCGACCACCGCCGCTGCGCTCGCGGCGGGCTATCGACCCTGTCTGCGCTGCCGTCCCTCGCCGATCGTCGTAACCGGGGAGCTCACCACGCCGCTGGGACCGATGCTGGCCGGAGCGACCGACGACGGGATCTGCCTGCTCGAGTTCACCGATCGGCGGATGCTGCCGACCCAGCGCGCGATCGTCGCCCGCCGATTCCGCGCGACGCTGGTGAGCGGTCGTCACCGGCTGCTCGACCGGCTGCAGCGCGAGCTGGATGCCTACTTCGCCGGCACGCTCCAGGAGTTCAGCGTGCCGATCTTCGCGCCCGGCGGCGCGCTCGACGAGTCCGTCTGGGCCGAGCTGCGGCGCATCCCGTACGGCGAGACGGTCAGCT
>JBDUDC010000145.1:0-3720 GCA_040003165.1 Chloroflexota bacterium | reverse complement strand
GGCGACGTCTACAAGGGCACCTACGCCGGCTGGTTCTGCGACGGTGATAACGCCTTCCTGACCGATGCCGAGATCGTCGACGGCCGGTGCCCCGACCATCCAACCCTCGAGCTGCGCTGGCTGGAGGAGGAGAACTACTTCTTCGCGCTGAGCCACTACCAGGAGCCGCTCGAGCGGCTCTACCGGGAGAATCCGTCCTTCTGCGAGCCGGAGCACTTCCGCAACGAAGTGCTCGGCTGGCTGCGGGAGGGCCTGCGCGACTTTTCGATCAGCCGATCGGGCACGACCTGGGGGATCCCGTTCCCCGGCGACCCGGATCACCGCATCTACGTCTGGTTCGACGCGCTCACCAACTACCTGACCGGGGCGGGCTTTCCATCGGACGAGCAGGCGATGGACCGATGGTGGCCCGCCGACGTGCACGTGATCGGCAAGAACATCACCCGCTTTCACTGCCTCTTCTGGCCGGCGATGCTGATGAGCGCGGGGCTGCCGCTGCCGAAGCAGGTCTTCGCCCACGGCTTCATGCTCATGCGCGGCGAGCGGATGAGCAAGACGCGCGGCAACGTCCTCGACCCGGACACCATGGCGGAGCTCTTCGGCGTCGACGGCGTGCGCTACCTGGTCCTGCGCGACGTCCCGTTCGACCGTGACGCCGAGGTCACCCTCGAGGGGTTCGTGCGTCGCTACAACGCGGATCTGGCCAACGACCTCGGCAACCTCGTCAATCGCACCGTGTCGATGAGTGCGCGCTACCTCGAAGGCGTGCTCCCGGCTCCGAGCGGCGACGCCGCGGCCGATCGCGAGCTGCGCGCGGCGGCCGAACGCAGCATCGCCGCGTACCACGAGGCGGTCGGGCATCTCCATTTCGACGAGGCGCTCGCCGCGGTCGTCGAGCTCACGCGGTCGGCGAACGGGTATGTCGAGTCCCAGGCGCCGTGGTCTCTCAACAAGGCCGGCGAAGCGGAACGCCTCGGCGAGGTGCTGGCCATGATCGGGGAGGCCTGCCGCCTGCTCGGCCACCTCACCGCGCCGTTCATGCCGGCGGCGTCGCGCGCGATGCTCGACCAGCTCGGCGCGCCACCCGCTTACGACGAGCGCGGCGCAGGTGGACCCGGCCTGAGCGCCCTGCTCGCCTGGGGAGGCGGGCCGACCGAGTGGCGAACGGGGCAGGCACGGCCGGTCTTCCCGCGCGTCGAGCTCGAGGCGGAGGGCGCTCCCTGAGCACCGCGGCGTCGCGCGAGCCGATCGCGGGCCTGGTCGACTCGCATTGTCACCTGCAGAACGAGGCCTTCGACGCCGACCGTGGCACCGTCATCGAGCGGGCGCTGGCGGGCGGCGTCGAGCGGATCCTGGTCCCCGGCTACGACCTCGAATCGTCCGAGGCGGCGCTCGAGCTCGCCGCTCAGCATCCCGGCCTCATCGTCGCCGCGGTGGGGATCCACCCACACTTCGTCGCCGCCGCGACGGAGCCGGATTGGCAGCGGCTCGACGGGCTGGCGTCCGACTCCCGCACCGTGGCGATCGGCGAGATCGGGCTGGATTACTTTCGCAACCTCTCGCCGCCGGCGATGCAGCGCGAAGCGTTCGCCCGCCAGCTGGCGCTCGCGTCCGGCGCCCGCAAGCCGGTCCTCGTCCACGACCGCGATGCCCATGCTGAGATCAGCGGTGCGTTGCTCGCCTGGTCGGGGCCTGGCCGGAGCGTGCCGGGGGTGCTGCACTGCTTCTCAGGCGGTGCGGCGATGGCGGTCGCACTCGCCCAGGCCGGCTACCTGGTCTCGTTCGCCCTGCCGCTGACGTTCCGCTCGGCCAGCGGGCCGCGTGCGGCGGCGGCGGCGCTCCCCATCGGGCAGATCCTGTCGGAGACAGACTCGCCGTGGCTCGCCCCGGGGACGGGTCGGCGCAATGAGCCCACCACGGTGCTGCGCGTGGTCGCGGAGCTCGCCCGCCTGCGCGGCTCCACGCCGCCAGTGCTGGCAGCCGAGATTCGAGGAGCGTACGAGCGCCTGCTCGCTCCGTGAGCCACCGGTTGGCACACCGGTTGCAAGAGAGCGGCGCGACGCAAACCAAAGGAGGACCGCCCATGGGCCAGGTCAACGTCAACACGCCGGGTGATGGCACACCCTCAGACAGCGGCTCCGGCGCCGGATTCATTGTCGGGATCATCGTCGCGATCCTGATCGTCGTTCTGCTCGTCTACTTCCTGCTCCTCGCACCGAAGAACGGCGGCACGAACAACGGCGGCACCACCACCCCCGGACCCAGCGCCGTGCTGATGACGCGCGCGTAGCGCCGGCTGCGACACGCGAAAGGTGGCTCCCCTCGCGGGAGCCACCTTTTCTTAATGCCCTTTTGGTTGACACCTCCCGAAGCGTGGTGCTAACGTGCATTTAGCACTCTCGTCGGTCGAGTGCCAGAGCCCCGGTCGCATCGGCCAGCCCTGGAGCTCCCGCGAGCGGAACCATTGCTTAGGCAATCTAGGAGGCAGCACGCACACATGGCCAGCACGCTCACCGCGACCGCGACGCAGCTGAAGCCCCTCGGCGATCGGATCGTCGTCAAGCCCACTCCCCGTGAGGAGATGACCAAGAGCGGCATCGTCCTGCCGGACACCGCTAAGGAGCGCCCGCAGGAGGGCACCATCCTGTCGGTCGGCCCGGGACGAACCCTCGACGACGGCAAGCGCGAGCCGATGGAGGTCACCGCCGGCCAGAAGGTCCTCTTCCAGAAGTACGCCGGGACCGAGTTCAAGCTGGACGAAGAGGACCTGCTGATCCTCTCCCAGAAGGACATCCTGGCCGTCCTCGAGTAAGCAAGACAGTTCATCGGTAGGCCGATCACGCCGCTCCGCAGCGGCCCATGAGGAGAATCAAAATTGGCGAAGCAGCTACTGTTCGATGAGGAAGGCCGACGCGCGCTGAAGCGCGGCGTCGACAAGATGGCCGACTCGGTCAAGGTCACGATCGGTCCCAAGGGCCGATACGCATTGCTCGACAAGAAGTTCGGCGCCCCGACGATCACCAACGACGGGGTCACGATCGCGCGCGACATCGAGCTCGAAGATCCCTACGAGAACATGGGGGCCCAGCTTCTCGAGGAAGTCGCCACCAAGACGAACGACGTGGCCGGTGACGGCACCACCACCTCGATCGTGCTGGCCCAGGCGATCATCAACGAGGGGCTCAAGAACGTCACCGCCGGCGCCAACCCGATGGGGCTGAAGCGCGGCATCACCAAGGGCGTCGAGGCGATCGTCGAAGAGATTAAGCGTCTCAGCAAGCCCGTCAACTCCAAGGAAGATATCGCCCACATCGCGGCCATCAGCGCCCGCGACACCGAGATCGGCGAGATGATCGCCGAGGTGATGGAGCGGGTCGGCAAGGACGGCGTAGTAACGGTCGAGGAGAGTCAGGGCCTGAAGCTCGACAAGGAGTACGTCGAGGGGATGCAGCTGGATCGCGGCTACCTCTCGGCCTACATGGTCACCTCGAATGACGGCGGCAAGATGGAGGCGACCCTCGATCAGCCGTATGTGCTGGTCACCGACAAGAAGATCAGCGCGGTGGTCGACATCCTGCCGACCCTCGAGAAGACCGTCACGACCGGCAAGCCGCTCCTCATCATCGCCGAGGACGTCGACGGTGAGGCGCTGGCCACCCTGGTCGTCAACAAGCTGAAGGGCACGATCAGCGTGCTGGCCGTCAAGGCTCCGGGCTTCGG
>JBDUDC010000144.1:0-3722 GCA_040003165.1 Chloroflexota bacterium | reverse complement strand
CCGTAACGAAGACATACTTCGGCATGGGTCTCGATTCCTCCGGGGTTTTTCCGATTCTAGCATCGCGGCCGGGCCGGCTGGCACGCAGTCTGCCCGCGCGAGGCTTCATGCACCGACGATTGGCGATCCTTGCGGCCGATCCGGGGATCAGCCGATTCGCGCTCCCGGCGCTCTGCCTCCTGCTGGCGGCCTGCAAGCAGGGCAGCGGCGGCGGAGGCTACTGATCTCGGCCTTTCTCCGGATCCTACCCGTCGCGTCCTGAGATTCGGTGCCGGCCGCCCTGCGCCTCATCCATCCCGCCCCGGCAGCGGCGGTGGTCCTGCTGTCTGGCGCCCTGGCCCTGATCCTGGCGCGCCAGGCCGGCCGGCCGCTGGGCTGGCCGGTGGCGCTCATCATCCTGAGCGTCGCCGGATCGCAGGTCGCCACCGGCGCCTTCAACGACTGGGCCGATCGCGAGCGCGACGCGGGCCTGCGTCCCGAGAAGCCGATCCCCGCCGGGGAGCTGCGTCCTGACGCCGCGCTGGCAATCGGGATCGCCGGCCTCGCCGCTCAGCTAATCAGCTCCGCGCTGCTCGGGCCACTGCCGCTGCTGCTGGGCGGGATTGCGGTCGGGTCGGCACTCCTGTACGACCTGGTGCTCTCGCGCACTCCGCTCTCCGTCCTCCCCTACGTGGTCAGCTTCGGCGTGCTGCCGGCGTGGATTGCGAGCGGAATCGGGCTGTCGATCGATCGCGTGGCGGGGGCGATCGCGCTGGTCGGGCCGTTCGCCGCCGCGGCCCATCTCGCCAACACATTGCGCGACTTCCCGCTCGACGCCGCGGCCCGGTCGCGCAACCTGGCCCAGCTGCTCGGGCCCGCGCTGACCCGCTGGCTGGCAGTCGGGCTCGCGCTCGGTGTCGGCGCGGGTGTGGCGTACGCATTCGCGCTGGGCGGGCGGTTGTCGCCGGCCAGCGCGGCACTGGGCGCTCTCGGGCTCGCGGCGGTCGCGATCGGCGCGACCGGCACGCGTCGGCTATGGCCCGCGATGCTGGTGGCGGGCGTGTGCTGGACGATCGCCTGGGCGCTCGCCACCGGTGGCTGACCGGCGCGGACGCGCGACGCCCGCCGAGGATCGGTCAGCGGTGACGATCAGATCGTGTCGTCGAGCTCCAGCTCTTCGTCGTCGGTCTCTTCGGTGAGCTTCAGCCAGACGAAGAGCCCTGCCAGGATGGTGAGCGGAATGACGATCAGCGCCGCGAGGAGCGCACCCACGCTTATCAGAACGACTTTCAACGCCTTCATTCAGGGGTCTCCCTAGGACTCTTGCGCGCCCGTGCGCTGCGCCTCCGGCCCTGGAGGCTGCGCCGCCGGCGCTGCTTGCCGATTCTCCGGTGCCGACTGGATCATACCCATGATCTCGTCGCGGGTGAACTCTGCAAGCTGGTGGCCAGCGACGCGCGTCCCGGCGCTGGCGAAGAGCCGCAGCACGTACGAGCCGTCCTGCTCGAAGAGAAAGACGTCGTGCGCCTTCTGGCTGTCGATGTAGGCGCCCACAACCCGCATTGAGAGCTCGTAGTAGTGCTCGACGTTGGGGTGCGGCTGATCGTCGTCGGCTGTGCCGCGGTGCTCCGCCGCCTGCTCCATCAGCTCGGCGACCTGTTCGTCGGTCAGCTCGTGGGTGCGCTTGGCGAGCGTGCCAAAGCCCTCGGCCGCGGCCCCCTGCGGCGGCAGGGCAAGGCCCTGCAGCACGAATCCGCCGTCCAACTCGAGGAGGAGCAGCTCCCTGAGCTGCTCACGATCCGCGTAGGCGCCGATACTGCGAAGCACTTCTTCCCAGTCCTGGCGCGGGCTCCCCTCGTAGATGCGCATGCCACCCTCCGTCTGCCCCGTCGGCAGAATACCCCAGCCGTCCAGCCGACCGGACCGATGGGGCCCTAGCGGTGCGCCAGCGCGACGGCAATGCGTGCCGCGGTCCGCGCGTTGCTGACGATCAGACCGATGTTGACGCGCAGGCTCCGGCCTTGCGAGGCGCGGGCCAGGTAGGCCAGGACGTGCGGCGTGACGGACCCGCCGCCAATCTGCCGCTCATCCGCGTCGCGGATCGCCAGCTCGATCCATGCGTCCACGTCCTCTGATGGGATAGCCATCTCGTCGGGAGGCGGCTGAAGAAAGACGAGCCCGCCGCTGCCGGCGATCGAGCGGTGTGCCGCGAGCACGGCGGCTGCCTGTTCGGGATCATCGACCCGGTGCGCCAGCAGCAGCCCGGAGGTGCTGCTGTAGAAGGCGGGCATCTCGGCCACGCCGTACCCGACGAGCGGCACCCGCCGCGTTTCGAGGAGCTCGAAGGTGGCGCGCAGGTCGAGGATGGACTTTGGCCCGGAGCAGACGACCGCGACCGGGGTGGCAGCCAGCTCGTCGATGTCGGACGACACGTCGTACGTGACCGATGCGCGGCGATGCACGCCGCCGATTCCCCCGGTCGCCAGCAGCGCGATCCCGGCGAGGTGCGCGGCGCGGATGGTCGCGCTGACGGTGGTCGAGGCGAGACGGCCCGATGCCAGGATCGGGCCGAGATCGCGCGAAGCGGCCTTGAGGGGCTCATTCGCGACGTCGGCGAGGCGCTCGAGCAGGGCGTCGTCGGCACCCACGACCAGCTCGCCACGGTCGAGCGCGACGGTGGCAGGCGTCGCGCCCTCGTCGCGGACCGCCGCTTCTGAGCGTCGGGCGGTCTCGAGGTTGTGCGGCGGCGGCAGGCCCTGCGCGATCAGGCTCGATTCGAGGGCGACCACCGGCCCGCCGCTGGCCAGCGCCGCGGCGACCTCGGGCGCGATGCGCAGCGGCTCAGAAACGGGAGCCACCTGCCGAAGGGAGGGAGCGTGCGGTGCGGTCGCGCGCGACGGTCGCCTCACCTGCAACGGGGGCCTGCGCACCGGCAACGCCCGCCACCAGGTGCGCCAGTGCGGCGCCGGCCTTCATCGCCTCGCGGAGCGGCGCTTCGCGCGGCGGCCAGGGGCCGTCCGCGAGCAGGGCGATCAGCCCTGCGGCGTAGGCGTCGCCAGTGCCAGTGGCGTCGACAGTCGGGCCGGCGATCGCCGGCTCGCGGATCTCAAGCTCGCCAATCGTCGCGCTCGATCCATCGCGGTCGGTGGCGACCATGCCGAATCCCGGACCGAGGGAGGTGGCCTCGTCGCGGTTGAGGATCAGCAGGTCCTGGCGGGCCAGGGTCAGGGCGTCCAGGAACCTGGCCCTGTCAGGTGGCGCCACCGTGCAGCCGCCGACGCTGAGCACCGTCCCGCTGTTGCGCTCCGCGAGCACCGCGGCGACGGCGGCGCCGCAGGGGTCGAGGAAGACGTAGCCGGAGCAATGAATCCAGGCGGCATCGGCGATTGCCACCTGCACTAGCGCGTCGGCCAGCGGCGGGAAAACTGCGCGCTGGCTCAGCATCGTGCGCTCCGCGCCGTCGAGCAGCACGACCACCGTACCGCTGCGCTCCGTAGCGAGCGGAACGACCTCGATGCCGTCGGCGGCGAGCGCCTCGCGCAGGAGGCGACCGGCAGCATCATCGGCGTTCGGCGCCACCAGGCGGACGCCGGCGCCGCGGCGCGCGAGTCGGACGGCGACATTGGCCGCCTGCCCGCCGGGGCCGAGCGTCACGCGAGCGGGCACATCAGCGGCCGGCGCGATCGGCCCCGAGGGAGCGACGGTGACGTCAAGCAGGCAGTCGCCGATCACCACGAAGCGCA
>JBDUDC010000143.1:0-3724 GCA_040003165.1 Chloroflexota bacterium | reverse complement strand
GATCCACATCATCCGTCGCAGGGGGCGCGGGCTCAGCTGCGGCGTGACGAGGTACCAGTGCCCGAGCAGCATCGCGGCGCTCACCGCGCCGAGCGCGACGGCCGCGAGGATCAGCTGTCCGGCGAACAGGGCGACGCCGTGCGTCGCGCCGGCCAGGGCGAGAACGAGCAGCGCTCCGAAGCCGACGAGCGAGGTCGCGACCGCGATCCAGCCACGCGGCAGCGGGACGCGCGTTCCGAGCAGCTGAGCGACGAGATAGATGAGGTTCCCCGCCAGGAAGACGAAGACGAGGGGCCGTCGCAGCTCGACAGTGCTCGCGGCAGCCGCGGCGGCGGGAAGGTTGACCTCGCTGATCGCCAGGATCGCGGCGCAGACGACCAGGAGCCAGGCCATGAAGAGGCGGTAGCCGCGCGTCGTGCCGCCCAGCAGCTCGGTGAGGCCGACCACGAAGAGGCTCCCCGCGGAGAGGGCGGCCCAGAAGATCCAGTTCACGAACGGAAGCGCCTCGATCGACACCGCTCAGCGGCTCTCCCGCAGCGTGCCCGCCGGCGCGAGGCTGCCGGTCAGGCCGATCTCGACCCAGCCGTCGGGGCCGACCCGGGTGATGAACGTCTCGACAGGCTCCGCGGCCGGCGGGATCACGGCCGCGCCGGTGCGCACGTCGAAACAGCCGCCGTGCCAGGCGCAGACCAGCAGCCCGTCGCGCTTATCGAAGCCGGCCTCGGTCAGGGGGAAGTCGCGATGGCTGCAGTTGTTCTGCACCGCGAAGAACTCGCCCGCGTGGCGGACCAGCACAACGGGGGTGCCGTCGATCTCGACCGGGATCAGCTCGCCGTCGCGCAGCTCACGGGCGGGCAGCACGCGCACGAAGCGCGTCGCCAGGCCGTCCATCAGCGTCTACAGCGGGCGGGCGAACGCCAGCAGGCGCGGCTCGGTCATGTCCTCGATCGACCAGCGCAGCCCTTCGCGCCCCAGCCCCGATTCCTTCACGCCGCCGTAGGGCATCGGGTCGATGCGCCAGGTCGGCACGTCGTTGACGATCACGCCGCCGACCTCCAGCTCGTCGTGGGCGAGCAGCGTCCGCTCCAGCGACGAAGTGAAGACGCCGCACTGCAGCCCGAAGCGGCTGGCGTTGATCTCCCGCACGGCGTCCTCGAAGGTATCCACCGCGAAGAGGTTCACCACGGGGGCGAAGACCTCCTCGCCGCAGACCCGAGCGTCGCGCGGCACGTCGACCAGCACGGTGGGCGGGTAGAAACGGCCCTCGGGCTCGCCGCCGGCCAGGGCTCGCGCGCCCCCGTCGAGCGCCTCGCGCACCCATTCGTGGGTGCGGGCCACGGCCTTGTCGTCGACCATCGGTCCGAGATCGGTGGCCGGGTCGAGCGGATCGCCGCTCTGCACGGCGCGCACCTTCTCGACGAAGCGCCGCTCGAACTCGGGGTAGATCGCCCGCACGACGTAGATGCGCTGCACGCTGATGCAGACCTGCCCGGCGTAGGCAAAGGCGCCGAACACGAGCCGATTCACCGCCCAATCGAGGTCTGCGGTCTCGTCGACGATCGCCCCGGCGTTGCCGCCCAGCTCGAGGACCACCTTCTTGTGGCCGGCATCGGCCTTCATCTTCCAGCCGACCGATGGCGAGCCGGTGAAGCTCAGCAGCTTGAAGCGATCGTCGCTCACCATCCGGTCGCCGGTCGGCCGGTCCATTGGGAGGATCGAGACCGCCCCGGCAGGCAGGTCGGTCTCGGCAATGTATCGCGCCACGCGGAGCATGACCAGCGGGTCCTTGGAGGGCGGCTTGAGGACGATGCTGCAGCCGGCCGCGATCGCCGGCGCCACCTTGTGCGCGGCCAGGTTGAGCGGGAAGTTAAAGGGGCTGATCCCCGCCACAGGCCCGATCGGGTAGCGCCGCACGATGCCGCTGCGGCCCCGGTTCGCGGCGTTCCAGTCGAGCGGCAGCCACTCCCCGGTGATGCGCAGCGCCTCCTCCGCCGCGGTGCGGAAGGTGAGGGCGGCACGCACAACCTCGCCGCGCGCGTCACGGATCGGCTTGCCCGACTCACGCGTCAGCAGCTCGGCCAGCTCGTCGGTATCACGGTCGATGCAGGCGGCCACGTGGGCCAGCGCGTCGCGACGCTCGTAGCTCGCCAGGCGCCGTGTCCTGGCGAAGGCATCCAGCGCGGCGGCGGTCGCTCGCTCCAGCTCGTCAGGCCCTGCCTGAAAGGTCGTGGCCACCAGCTCATCGTTGGCCGGGTTGCGCACCTCGAGCGGTGAGCCTGCTTCGACGAGCTCGCCGGCGAGATAGATCGGGACGGTGGGGGCGGCAACCTCGGTGCTCATGCTCCGCATTCTAGGCGCCGTTTCCACAGCCGCCTCCACGCTCCCGCTACCATCACAGCCGATGCATCCCCTATACCTCCTCCTGGAGCTCGGAGCGGCCGGCCTGTTCGCGGCGGCCGCCGTGTTCGCCCTGCGCCGCGGCAGGCTTCCATTCCTGGAGCTGGTGAGCGCCGCGACGTTCGGCCTTCTGCTCGAGGAGGGCGATCAGCTCATCTTCCAGACGTATCACTACGCGCCCGACTGGGTTCTGCAGCTCGATCGGGCGCCGCTGGTGATCGGCCTGACCTGGGCTCTGATCATCGCCGGCGCCATGCGCATCACCGACGCACTCGGGGTCCAGCGCCGCTACGCCCCGTTCGTCGACAGCGTGCTGGCCATCAGCCTCGACCTCGCGTTCGACGCCATCGCCATCCGCATGGGCCTCTGGACCTGGCGCGGCATCAGCCTGACCGATGCCTGGTTCGGCGTCCCCGCCGGCAACTTCTACGCCTGGCTATTCGTGACCCTGGGTTTCAGCTTCCTCAGCCGATCCCTCCGCCACCGGGCCGTCGGTCGCCCCTCGCTCGAGTGGTTCCAGCTGCTTGTGCCGCTGCCCGCCTTCGCGATCCTGCTCGTCGGCCTCGTGCCCTTCAGCCTCCTGCGGCCGATCGTGGATCCGAAGCCCGGCGGCGGCCTGGTCATGTTCTTCATCACGCTGGTCGCCTTCGCGGGGATCGCGACATATGGCGTGTGGGGTCCTCACCGGGCCCGACCCGACGGTGCCGGCCGCGCGATGCTCGACCTGCGTATGGCCTTTGCCTCGCGGCTGGCGATCCACCTCTTCTTCCTGGCGGCCCTGTTCGTGATGGGACTCGCCACGCGCCTGCCGGTCCTTCTCGGTGTCTCGCTCGCCATGCTGCTGGTCGAGGCGCCGCTCGCCTGGCTGATCCGCTCCCGCCACACCGACGCCGCCTCGCAGGCCGCCGATCATCGGCCGCCGGCCCACGGCGTGGCGGAGCTGCCGTGAACGACCCGGATCGCGCCACCGCGCAGTGCATCGAGCACCTGCGCGCGCTGATCCGCATCCCGTCGGTCAACCCGCCGGGCAGCCCCGACGGCGCCGCCGGCCGCGACTCGCTCGGCGGCGAGACCGCGGCAGCTCGTTACTGCGCTTCGGTGCTCGCGGGCGAGGGGATCCCCAGCGACGTGATCGAAATCGACGGACGTGGCAGCTGCTTCGCGCGCCTGGCGGCAGGCTCCGGGTCGAGCGAGCCGCCGCTGATCCTGCTGAGCCACCTCGACGT
This sequence comes from Chloroflexota bacterium, assembly GCA_040003165.1. Taxonomy (GTDB): domain Bacteria; phylum Chloroflexota; class Limnocylindria; order QHBO01; family QHBO01; genus JALYSK01. The sequence continues at coordinate 101 of JBDUDC010000143.1, read as the reverse complement.
CGTGCCGGTAGACGCCGAGGCCTGGTCGCGCGACCCGTTCGGCGGCGAGCTGATCGACGGCGTGGTGTGGGGCCGGGGCGCGGTCGACATGAAGGACATGG
>JBDUDC010000142.1:0-3737 GCA_040003165.1 Chloroflexota bacterium | reverse complement strand
TCCGCTGACTCCGCGAGGCTGCGCGCGATCCCGAAATCGGCGAGCCGGGCACGGCCAGCCGAATCGAGCAGGACGTTGCCCGGCTTGAGGTCGCGATGGATCACGCCCCGCTTGTGGGCGTGGTAGAGCGCGTCCGCCAGGTCGGCCCCGATTCCGGCGGTAACGCGCTCCGAGAGCGGTCCCTCGCGCGCCAGGCGCGCTGCCAGCGACTCGCCGTCGACCAGCTCCATGACTAGGGCGGGCCAGGCACCGGTGGTGTCGACGTCGTAGATCCCGACGATGCCGGGGTGCGAGAGCGCGGCGGCGGCGCGCGCCTCGGCCGCGAGCCGCTGGCGCGACAGCTCGTCGGGAAGCAGGTGCGGGTGCAGGCGCTTGACCGCGACCGCCCGGTCGAGGTGCTCGTCGCGGGCACGCCACACCTCCGCGCTGCCGCCGGCGGCGATGCGCTCGACGAGCCGGTATCGATCGAGGACGATCTGTGGTTCGGGCATCTGTCTCCAAAGGGTGGGCGCTCGCTCGGCGGGCGAGCTTGCAAGCGCACCTCTTAGGGAAAGAGGTCGCGCTCCGGTTCCATGATGAGCGGCGCCGCGCCGGCGGCGGAAGGGGCCCAGTGGTACCCGCGTACCACCACGACCGGGCGCCGGCCGACCTTCCCGCCGGCGAGGTCCGCGGCGGAAGCCAGCTCGTCGGCGACGGCGATGACGGTGGCCTGCATCAGCCGCCCCTCGGTGTCCGGCTGGCCGCGCAGGTCGACCAGCGCCTCGAGGCCGGCGACCCCGATCGCCACGTTCACGATGCCGTTGCGCCAGGGACGTCCGAACGAGTCGCTGATCACGACTGGCGCCCCGAGCCGCTCCCGCAGCGCGGCCGCTGAGGCGTCGGGATCGAGCGGCAGGAGCGTCGCGACATCCCCCTCCCCGACGTTGCTGACGTCGACTCCGGCGTTGGCGCACACGAATCCGTGGCGGGTACGGCTGATGATCAGCCCGCCGGGCCCCATCCGCACCACCGTCGCGCTCTCACGCAGCACCAGCTCCACCTGGCGCGCGTCCTTCCCCCAGCGCGCCGCCCATTCGAGCGCGAATGCCGACGGCTGGACCGATGCGAGCTCAACGATCCGGCCCTCTGCCTTGCTCACCACTTTCTGGGTGACCACCAGCACGTCGTCCGCCTGCAGGCCGATCCCCGAGGAATCCGCGGCCGCGGCGATCAGGCCGGCGAGGTCGTCGCCAGGGAGAACCTCGCCAATGCCATCGATCGGGATCAGCTCGATCCGGCTCACGCCGCGTCCCCCCGCTCCAGCCAGCGCCGCAGGTCGGCCGGCGTGTCGAGGTCGAACGACAGGCCCGAGCGATTGACGGCGTTCAGCGGCCAGCCCGCCTCGACCGCGGCATCGCAGTGCGCCGCGAAGCTGCCCCGGCCGAAGCGAAACGGGATCGCGTCGATCGGCCGCTGGGCGAGCGCGTTGGTCCCGGTGCCGGATCGATCCGGCGCGATCGCGGCGCCGCCCTCGGACGGGATGGCAGCGGTCAGTGCAACGATGTCGGCCGGGCGCAGGTTCGGCAGGTCGCCGTGCAAGACCACCAGCGTGTCGATATAGGCGCCGGCCGCGGCTGCCCGCGCCTCTTCGAGGCCGGAGTTGAGACCCATCCCGCGCTGGATGACCAGGGTGGCACCCAGCGGGCCGACGATCTCGGCCAGCGAGGCAGAGGGCGAGATCACCATCACGTCGTCGTCGGAGCCGGCACTGGCCAGCGCGGCGCGAAGCACGTGCCGCAGCAGCGTTGCGCCCAGCTTGGCCCGTTCGTCATCGGTCAGGACCGGGGCGAGGCGTGTCTTGGCGGCCTCCAGGCCCCGGTGCGGGATGATGTAGCGGGTCCTCACCGGTTGAGAATAATCGCCTCTGCGAGGCGCGCTCGGTCCGCATCCGAGCGCATGACCGTGGCGCGCACCTCGGCTTGCATGCCGAGCGCTTCGATCGCCGGTGCGAGCTGCGCGTCGGCTTCGTCGATGACGAAGCGCTGCACTACCCCGACGTACAGCCGGGCGACGCCGAGCGCCGAGACCTCGTGGCCCAGCGAGCCCAGCATCCGGTCGGCGGGGCCGCGCAGCGCCTGACCGGCGACGATGGGACTGACCGCGACGCTCGGTCGATTCGAAAGGGCCTCGCGCATGCCCGGCAGGGCCAGGATCGGGCCAATGCTCACGATCGGGTTGGAGGGCGCCAGCACCACGAGATCGGCGTCGGCCAGCGCCGCGAGGGCCGCCGCGCTCGGCCGCGCATCGTCGATGCCCGCCAGGCGGACCGAGCGCACCTCGTCGCGCTGGCCGCGCTGCACGAAGTAGGTCTGGAAGTCGAGCTCCCCCGAATCGGTCCCGATAAAGGTGCGCACCGCGTCGTCGGTGGCCGGCAGGATGCGTGATGAGATACCGAGCGCGGTCGCCATGGCGGCGGTGGCATCGGTCAGGGAGGCGCCATCACGCAGCAGGCGGGTGCGGCGTACGTGCGTTGCGAGGTCCCGGTCGCCGATTCGAAACCAGGCGGGCTCGCCGTAGCGCTCCAGGAGCGGGAGCGCCGCGAACGTGTCGCCGGCGATCCCCCAGCCGGTCTCGGGGTTGGCGAGGCCGGCCAGGGTGTACAGGACCGTGTCGAGGTCGGGGCTGACATGCAGGCCGAACAGCTCGAGGTCGTCGGCGACGTTGACGACGACCGACAGGCCGCCGGCCGGCAGGACCTGCTGAAAGCCGTGCGCTAGCTTCGCCCCGCCGACGCCGCCCGCCAGCAGCGCGACTCGATCGGGCTTCACGCGGCTAGGCAGCCTCGACCAGCGGCTTCACGTCAGTGATCATCCGCTCCATCGTCTCGGCGTCGTAGGGGTGTGGGAAGCCGAGCGTCAGGTGCCGATAGCCGAGCTCCGTGTACTGGCGGATCTTCTCGGCCACCTGCTCCGGCGTCCCGACCAGCTGCGGCTCCCAGGGCTTTGCGTTGCCGTTGTGCGCGAAGAGGCCGTCGAAGACGCGCCGCGCCTCGGCGGGGTCGTCCCGGATGACGGTGACGCCCATGCCGGAGGTGCGCTCGATCTCGGACGCATCGCGCCCGACCTCCGTGCACCACTGCTGCAGGACCTCTTCCTTGTGGCGCACCGGCTCGATGCCGCCGCCCACGTTGTTCGCGTCCGCGTACTGCGCCACGATCCGCAGCGTGCGCTTCTCGCCCCCGCCTCCGATCAGGATCGGCAGCAGCTCCTGGATGGGCGGCGGATCGTTGCGCACCTCGCGGGCGGCGTAGTAGCGCGAGCCGCTCGGGCGCTCGCCGTGGAGCATCCCGCGCATGATCGTGACTGCCTCCTCGAGCCACCGCAGCCGCTCGCCGGGCGAGGAGCCGAACTCGACGCCGTAGGCGTTGTGCTCCGTCTCGAACCAGGCGCCGCCGATCCCCAGCGTGGCCCGGCCACCCGAGATGTGGTCCAGGGTGGTTGCCATCTTGGCGACGAGGGCCGGATTGCGGAGCGTGTTGGCGCCCACCATCAGGCCCAGTCGCACCCGGCTCGTCGCCTTGGCCCACGATGCGAGGGTCATCCAGCCTTCGAAGATCGGGCCTTCGTGCGAGCCGACGATCGGGTACAGGTGGTCCCACGTCCAGAGCGAGTCGTAGCCGAGCTCGTCGGCCCGCACGCCGGCAGCGCGCAGAGCGGGCCAATCGGCGTACTGGTTCCAGCAGAGCGCCCCCAGCTTCA
>JBDUDC010000032.1:0-12638 GCA_040003165.1 Chloroflexota bacterium | reverse complement strand
CCGGCCGCCACCCAGGTCGTCAGCCGTGACCGCCATGCCGAGCTGCTCACCTCGCTCTCCATCCTCGGCGGCACGCTCGAACGCGTCGCGACCGAGATCCGTCACCTGCAGCGCACCGAGGTGGGAGAGGCATTCGAGCCGTTCGGCTCCGGCCAGCAGGGGTCGTCGGCGATGCCGCACAAGCGCAACCCGATCCTCGCCGAGCGCGTGACTGGCATGGCCAGGCTGCTGCGCGGCGACGCGCTGATCGGCCTCGAGAACATGGCCCTCTGGCATGAGCGCGACATCAGCCATTCGAGCGCCGAACGGTTCGTCTTCGAGCGCGCGCTGGGCGTGGCGGCGTATGCCACCCGCACGCTCGCGGACCTCCTCGACGGCCTGGAGGTGGACGCGCAGCGAATGCGGCAGAACCTCGCACTGCTCGACGGGATGATCTATTCGGAGGCGCTGCTGCTGGCCATGATCGCCAAGGGGGCTGACCGCCAGGACGCGTATCGCCATGTCCAGGAGGCCGCGCGGCGCTCGTCGAGCGGCGAGGTCAGCTTCGCGGACCAGCTGCTCCAGGGCGACCAGACCTGGCTGAGTGCCGACGAGGTGCGCCGCGCGATGGACCTCGAGCATCATCTGGCCGGCATCGGGGCCAGCTATCGCGCGCTCGGCGTCGGCGAGGAGCGGGCCGAGGGCGCCGAGGCGAGCTGATGCACGCCTGGCTCGCGCGGGCGGGAGTCGCGGCGCGGCTCGCCGCCGATCACGGGGAGCTGTGGGTGCCTGCGGCCCTGGCATGGGTCGCGTTTCTCGGCTGGCTGCCATTCGTGCTGGCGGTCGCGCGACCGCCCAACGAGGGCGACCTGACGGTCTTCGGGGCCGGCCTTGCGACCAGCGGAGATTGGCCCGTCAACGCGATCCGCCTGGCCGCCGGCCTGGTGGTGCTGGCCCTGATCGCGAACACGCTGGTCGCCGTGGGAGAGGCCGGACTCCTCCGCCTCCTCGATCGTCGCCCAGCCGAGCAGAGCGGGGCCGCCCTCCTGGCGACGGCCCGCCGCCTCTGGATCGCTCAGCTGGTTGGCTCATTGCCGGCCGTCGCGGTGCTGCTGGCGCTGCTCACCGCCGGAATCGCGGCGGCGGTTGGCGAGCTGCAGTCACCTGACATCGGCGGCAGCGCCTGGATGCGGGTCGCCGTTCGCATCGCTCCGCTCGGCGTGGCCCTGCTGGTGGCGTTGGTCGCCGGCCAGGCGTTTGTGGCCGCGGTCGCGCGCCGACCGCCGCGTGACGGCAGCGCTCCCCGCGGGCATGCGTTTGCCGGCGCGCTGCGCGACCTCGCGCATCGGCCGCTCGCCCTGCTCGGCGTGGCCCTTGCCTCCCTCGGGCTGCAGCTCGCCTACCTGGCGGTCAGCCTGCTCCTGCTGCGGGTCCTGTGGGCGCCCATCGGCGAGGCGCTGGCAAATGGGCGCGCGACCACCTCGGCGGCCCCCCTGCTGCTGGTAGGCTTCGTCGCGATCTGGCTCTGCCTCGTGCTCGTCGGCGGCGCGCTTCACGCGTTTGTGGCGGCATGGTGGTCGCTCGAGCTGGGTGCCGATGCGCGGGAGGAGCCCTCGAACCGGGAGGAAGCGGCGACCACGTGAACCCAAGCCTTTCGGTCGAGACCGAGATCAACCTGGCGCTGCGCCTGACCGTCGGCCTGGTGCTTGGGGCGATCATCGGATTCGAGCGCGAGCTGCACCGCCAGCCGGCCGGCTTCCGGACCCATAGCCTCGTCTCGCTGGGAGCTGCCCTCTTCACGGTAGTGAGCGCCTTTGGCTTCGCGGGCTCGACGGTGGACCCGACCCGCATCGCCGCACAGATTGTGTCGGGGATCGGCTTCATCGGGGCCGGCACGATCCTCCAGTACCGTGGGCACATTCGAGGCCTGACCACCGCCGCATCGCTCTGGTCGGTTGCGGCAATTGGCACCGCGGCCGGAGCCGGCCTGTTCGTGGTGGCGATCACGGGCACGGTCCTGATCCTCGTCATCCTGTCGCTGCTCGACCAGGTCGAGGAGATCACCCGAAAGCGGTTCCGCGTCCCACCGCCCTATGGGCCGGAGCCCAATGAGCCCGACGAGGGCAGTAGCGAGGACCTGCCATGACCCTGCTGACGAGCACCATTCCCGAGCTCGGCCTGATCCATCGCGGCAAGGTGCGCGAGACGTATGGGGTCGGCCCCGACCGACTCCTGCTGGTCGCGACCGATCGTCTGTCGGCATTCGACGTCGTCTTCGAGCAGCCGATCCCGGACAAGGGCCGAATCCTGACCCAGCTCTCGGCGTGGTGGTTCGGCGAGCTCGCGGCGCTCGGTCCGAGCCACTTCCTGTCCGTCGACGCGGGTGACCTGCCCGAGGCCGCTCGCCGGCCGGAGCTCGACGGCCGCGTCACGCTTGCTCGCCGCGCGGAACGCGTCGACGCCGAGTGCGTCGTGCGCGGCTACCTGGCGGGGTCCGGCTGGGCCGAGTATCAGCGCAGCGGCGCGGTCTGCGGCCATCCCCTGCCGGCCGGTCTGCAGGAGGCCGCGCGACTCCCCGAGCCGATCTTCACGCCCTCGACCAAGGCCGAGGTCGGGCACGACGAGAACATCAGCCGATCGCAGCTGGCGGAGCTGGTGGGAGTGGAGCTTGCTGAGGAGCTCGAGGCGCGCTCGCTGGCCCTGTACCGGGCCGGAGCGGAGCGAGCCGCCGCGAGCGGGCTGATCCTGGCGGATACGAAGTTCGAGTTCGGCTGGATCGACGGCCAGCTCGCCCTGATCGACGAGGTGCTGACGCCTGACTCGTCCCGCTTCTGGGACGCGGCCACCTACCAGGTCGGCGCCTCGCCCGCGTCGTTCGACAAGCAGTACGTGCGCGACTTCGTCGCGGCGTCTGGCTGGGACAAGGAACCGCCGGCACCACACCTCCCCGCGGAGGTGATCCGCGGTACGCGGGACCGGTACGCAACGGCGTACGAGCGGCTCACCGGACGAACGTGGCGTTGAGCCTCCTCGCGCAGGCCGCGTGAATGCGCTGGCTCGCCGAGGTGCACGTCTCGTTGCGACCGGGGATCGCCGATCCGCAGGGCGAGACGATCGCGTCCGGCCTGCGTTCGCTGGGATATGAGAGCGTCACCGAGGTGCGTGCCGGCAAGCTGCTGCGGGTCGCCTTCGAGCTCGACGATCCGGCGGCCGCCGAGGCTGCGGTAGGCGAGATGTGCCGTCGTCTGCTCGCCAACCCCGTCATGGAGACGGCAACCTGGGAGCTCCGGGCAGACGAGCAGCAGGACGCGGAGCAGGCGCTGCCGTGAGTATCGCCGCGGCACCGCGCGTCGTGGTGGTCGTCTTCCCGGGTACCTGGAGCGAGCGCGATTTCGCCTGGGTGGCGGAGGAGCTCGGCTGGCAGGCACGTCTCGCATGGCATACCGAGACCGACCTCGGCCGCGCCGACGCCGTCGTGCTGCCGGGCGGTTTCGCGCACGGCGACCACCTGAGGACCGGCGCGCTCGCACGCTTCAGCCCGATCATGGCGGCGGTCGAGACCTTTGCCGCAGCCGGCGGCCCGGTGCTCGGCTCGTGCAATGGCTTCCAGGTCCTGACCGAGGCCGGCCTGCTGCCCGGCGCGCTGCTGCGCAACGACCACCTCGAGTTTCGCTGCGACTGGCAATGGCTGCGCTGCGAGGCCGGATACGGGCCCTGGCTGACCGGAATCGAGGCTGGCGACCTGATCCGGCTACCGATCAGCCACGGCGAAGGCCGCTACTTCGCCGACGAAGCCACGCTCGACCGGCTCGAGAGCTCGGGCCGGGTCGTCCTGCGCTACGCGGACGCATCGGGCGACGTCGGTGCATCGGCCAACCCGAACGGGTCGCTGCGCGGGATCGCGGGTATCGTCAACGAGCGCGGCAACGTGCTGGGCCTGATGCCGCATCCGGAGCGCGCCGCCGACCGGGAGGTGGGTGGCGACGACGGGCTCCGCCTCTTCCGCTCGCTGGAACGCTGGCTGCAGGAGCTGCCGGCTGCGCCGGAGCGTCGGCTATGATCGAGCCGATCGAGCCCCACACCGGCCCCAAGGGAGGCTGACCGATGCACGACGAGGAGCGGGACCCGTACGACCCTGAGCGCGCGCCGGCCGACGATCGCCAGGCAGAGGCGCCACTCCCCGACGAACAGCTCCCCGATCAGCACGTCGATGAAGCGGCCGCGAACGACACTGCGGCCGACGAGCCGCCGCCCCAGGCGCCAGCCGCCGAGCAGGCTCCCCCAGCCGAGATCAGCCACGCAGAGCCAGAAGCAGAGCCGGCCCGCACTGCCGAGGCGTTGGCCGAGGAGGGCGGCCGCGCCTGGCCGACCGCCGAGTATGAGAGCGCGCCGCCCGTCGCGGGACAGCAGCCGGCCGCCGAACCGACGGCGGTCGGCGACGAGACCAGCACATGGCCGTCGACGCCACCGAGTGAGGCAGAGGCCTTCGATGCGGCGCCGGCCGCTGGCTGGCCCGACGAGACGCCACCCGACGAAGCATCCGAGGCGGCGCCGCCTGCCCACAGCGTGCCGGCGACCGAGGTCGGAGAGAGTACCCAGTGCCCGCGTTGCGGAACCGAGAATCGGCCCGGAATCGCATTCTGTCGCAACTGCGGCCAGCGCCTGATCGCCGCCGGGATGGCCGCGACGGTCGAGCGACCCGGAACCCCGGAGGGGACGCAGAGCTGCCCGCGCTGCGGAACCCATAACCGCGCCGGCGTCGCCTTCTGCCAGAACTGCGGGGCCAACCTGCGGCCCACCGCCGCGGGCTATGTGCCGCCGCCAGTCGCGGAGGAGGAGCAGGCCGCGACGTCGCGCAGCGAGCGGCGCTCGGCCATCCTCGGACCGATGGTGCTGCTCATTGGGGCGATCGGGATGGCTACCGGTTACCTGCTTCCCTTCGGCACTCGCAACGAGTCGCTCTTCACCCAGGCCTTCGGGACGAGTGGCTACGGGGCAGCGTTCTGGTCCGCGTACCCGGCGGCCGGCAGCGGCCTCACCGAGCAGGCGTACTTCGGGTTCGCGGCGCCGGCCCCGGTCCTCATCGCGCTCCTCGTCCTGCTCGCGATCGGCGGTCTCGTTCGGGCCGCCCCCCGGGCGCTGCAGACCATTGGCCTGCTCGTCGCGCTGCTCTGGGCGGTCGGCCTGATCGTCCTGTTCGTGATCGTCGAGGTGAGCGGCAGCTGGCATGGCGACCTGGTCGGAATGCTGCGGAACCTTTCGCCGGCGGGGATCATCTACTTCCTTGCCGGCCTGATCGTGCTGATCGGTACGCTGACCCGCTTTGCCAAGGCCTAGCCGATGATCCACTACTGTCCCAACTGCGGGACGGAAGTCGATGAGACCGCGGCCTTCTGCCCGACCTGTGGCCAGCCGCTCGACGAGGTGCGCGAAGCCGCCACCGCGGATGAGGCAGGACCACCCATCGCCGAGCAGCCGGCGGCATCTCAGCCCGTCGCTCCAGCGCCAGCCGAGCCCGACGCGACGCGAGCCCACCCCGCCGAACCACCTCCCGCCGATGTGCGGCCCAGCGGCCCGCAGACCTCTTCGCTTCCTCGCGTCGAGCTGCCGATCACCTGGCCGGTCATGCTGTCGGGCTGGCTGATCGGCATCGGCGCGCTGGTGGCCGCGCTCGGCGTGGTCGTGATTTTCTTCAGCTACCTGAACCCGATCGACATCGTCCTCCTCGTCCTCCTCCTCCTGATCGCCGCGACGGTCTTCGCCTCGGCGAGCCTCCCTGCGGTGCCGCACCAGCGGCTCGCGATCCTGGCGGTCGCGCTCATCGGCCTGGGCGTGGCGCTCGACCGGATCGGCTTTGGAAATGCCGGACTGGGTGCGCTCTTGCTCTTCGTTGGAACGGCCGGCGCCAGCGCCGGCGCCCTGCTGACCGAGGTCGGCGGTGACCGGCCGATGGCGACCCCCGGCCGCGCGACATAGCCTCGTGACGCGAGGCCGCCGCCGCGGGGTCGACGAATCGGCATGACGATCGCCGCTCCGGTTGAACGCCACGGATTGACCGAATCCGAGTACGGCGCGGTGGTGGAGCTGCTCGGCCGCGACCCGAACCCGGTCGAGCTCGGCATGTTCGGTGCGATGTGGAGCGAGCACTGCGCCTACAAGCATTCGCGTCCCCTCCTCGGACGGCTGCCCACCAGCGGGGAGCGCGTGCTCGTGGGACCCGGCGAGAATGCCGGCGCGATCGACATCGGCGATGGCTGGGCCGCCGTCTTCAAGGTCGAGTCGCACAATCACCCGAGCGCGGTCGAGCCCTACCAGGGGGCGGCGACGGGGGTGGGCGGCATCATCCGCGACATCTTCACGATGGGCGCGCGGCCGATCGCGCTGCTCAACTCGCTGCGATTCGGCCCGCTGGAAGCATCCGCCGCGACCGACGCGGCGGCTGCGGCGCGCAACCGTTACCTGATGGGCGGGGTGGTGGCGGGCATCGCGGGCTACGGCAACTGCATCGGGATTCCCGATGTCGGCGGCGAGATCTTGTTCGACGACTCGTACAGCGGCAATCCCCTGGTCAACGCCATGTGCGTGGGGCTGGCCCGTCACGACGAGATCACCCTGGCGCGCGCGACCGGGGCCGGTCACGTCCTGCTGCTGGTGGGCGCCTCGACCGGTCGGGACGGGATCCAGGGCGCGTCCTTCGCATCGGCGACCCTGGGCGACGATCGGGAGGAGCGGCGTCCGGCGGTGCAGGTCGGCAATCCATTCCTCGAGAAGCTGCTGATGGAGGCGTGCCTCGAGCTCGCCCGGTCCGACGCCGTGCTCGCCATGCAGGATCTCGGGGCGGCGGGCCTCACCTGCGCCCTCGCCGAGCTGTCATCCCGGGGCGGGAGCGGCGCGGAGGTGAACCTCGACCTGGTGCCCCGGCGCGAATCGGGGATGAGCGCCTACGAGGTGCTCCTCTCCGAGTCGCAGGAGCGGATGCTGATCGTCGTGCGCAGCGGTCGCGAGGCCGAGGTCCAGGCGGTCTTCGCCCGCTACGACCTGCACGCCGAGGCGATCGGCCACCTGACCGATGAGCCGCTCGTGCGCTGCTCTGCTCGCGGCCAGCTGGTCTGCGAGGTCCCCGCACGGGCGCTGGCGGACGATGCTCCGCGCTACACGCCGGCGGCCGCGGTTCCCGCCGGGCTGGCGGCGCGGCGCACGATGGACCTCGGCGGCCTGGCGACGGAGGCGGCGGATCTCGGCACCCTGCTCGAGCTGGTGGCGAGTCCCAACGTTCGGAGCCGGCAGCCGATCTGGCGCCAGTACGACCACATGAACGGGACGAATACGCTCGTTGGACCGGGAGCCGGCGACGCTGCGCTGCTGCGGGTGAAGGGCACGACCCGGGCGCTCGCCCTCAGCATCGACGGCCCCGGTCGCCTGGGAGCGCTCGACCCGCGCCTCGCCGGCGCGGCGGCGGTGATCGAGAGCGCACTCAACGTCGCCTGCTCCGGCGCCACGCCGCTCGCGATCACCGATTGCCTCAACCTCGGCTCACCCGAGGATCCGGAAGGCTACTGGCAGCTCTCCGAGACCGTCGCGGGCATCGCAGACGGCTGCGAGGCACTCGGCATTCCGGTGGTGTCGGGCAACGTGTCGCTCTACAACGAGACGCCCGATGGGCCGATCATGCCGAGCCCCGTCATCGGCACCGTCGGCCTGCTCGAGGATCGGAGCAGGGCCGTAGCGATGCGCTGGCTCGACGGCGACGAGATCTGGCTGCTCGGCCCTTCCGGCTTCGACCCCGATGCGTTGGCAGGCTCCGAGCTCGCATGGCGCCGGGGCCTGCGCGGAGGTCGTCCCTCACTCGACCTCGAGGCGGCCGCTCGGCTGATCGAGCTACTTCCGAATCTCGCAGCCCATGGCCTGCTGTCGGGCGCGCACGACCTGTCGGTTGGCGGGCTGGGGGTGGCGCTCGCCCGACTCGCGATCGCGTCGGGGATCGGCGCAGAGATCGAGCTCTCGGATCGCGTGCCCGCCACCGCCGCGCTGTTCGGAGAACGGACCGGGCGCGCCATCGGGGCCATCCCGGCCTCCAGCGCGTCCGCAGTGCGCGCCGCCGCCGCTGCGGCCGGCGTCGAGATGCTGCGCATCGGAACGGCGACCGGCGAAGAGCTTCGCGTCGGCGCTGACCTGCGGACCTCGCTCGTGGCGCTCGAGGAAGCCTACCGGACGCCCTTCTAGCGCTTGCGGCCGCGAGGCCTCCGGCGGGGTTCGAGCCCCATCCCGGCCACGATCGGATCGTCGCTCATGCGCAGCTGGGCACGACTGATAGCCCGATGGCCAATGACCTCGATCGCCCCCTTTTCCTTCTTCGTTGCGTCTTCCCTTCGCCGCGACGCCCGCAGCATCAGGAAGCCCGCCGCGGCGACCGCGGCCACAACGGTGAGCCCGACGGCGAGGACGGCAGTGAGCAGGTCGAGGCCCGGTCTCATCAGCCCGTGGCCTCACGGATCGCAGTTGGCCGCTTTCGCGCACGGGCTCGGGGAGCGCCGCCCTTGCCCTTCGTCACGGGCTCGAGCCGCTCGACGCCGTCGCGCGCGCGCTCGTGCAGGCGGTAGACCTCCTCGAGACCGTCGGCCGGAACGCCGTCGGCGTACGCGTTGCAGAAGACTTTCACGATCTCCGGGTCGAACTGGGTCCCGGCGTGGTCGCGCAGCTCCTTGAGCGCCTGCTCGTGGCTTACCGCGTCTTTGTACGGGCGCTCGTGGACCATGGCATGGTAGGCATCCGCAACCGCCACGATCCGGGCGCCGAGCGGGATCTCGTTCCCCTTCAGGCCGTGGGGGTACCCACCGCCATTGAAGCGCTCGTGATGATGGAGGACGACCGGGATCGCGTCGCGCAGGCCGGAGGCCTGCTCGAGGATCACCTGGCCGATGCGGGGATGCTCGCCGATCGCCTGCCACTCGCCGTCCGAGAGCGTCGAGGGCTTGTCGAGGATCTCCGACGGCACCGCCAGCTTGCCGAGGTCGTGGAGGAGGCTCGCGACGCGAATCCTCTCGATCTCTTCCTGCGGCAGCCCGAGCTCAAGCGCCATGCCGGTCGCCAGCGAGGCGATCATGTCGGACGGCCGGCCACGGTGGTGCGGCTGTGGAGCCAGGACCGATGCCAGGGCCTGCGTCGCGGTGTCGTTCGCCCACTGCCCGATGGCGTTCGCCGCGGCGCGGTGCTCGGACGAGATGGGTGCACGCCGTACGGGCGCACCCTCGTCGAGGTCGCGGAAGAGGTAGGTCCGATTGCGCCCGAGCGACTTGGCGGCGTACATGGCGGCATCGGCCCGGTCGACGAGGGCATCGAGCTGCAGCTCGCTGCCTCGGCCTCCGGCGATGCCGATGCTGATCGTCACCCCCAGCTGCTGCCCGCCAGCGATGCGCAGCGGCTCGGCCATCACGATCCCGCGCAGCTCCTCCGCCAGGACCACCGCCTCTTCCGAGGTCGTCTCCGGCAGGATCAGCATGAACTCCTCGCCGCCGTAGCGGCCGCACATGTCGCTGGTCCGGATGTTGTCGGCGATCAGCCCGGCCACCTGTCGCAGGACGGCGTCGCCGGAGTTGTGGCCATAGGTGTCGTTCACCGGCTTGAAGCGGTCGATGTCGATGAAGGCGACCGAGAGCGGCTTGTAGTGGCGGGTCGCGCGTTCGATCTCGGCGGCCAGGGCGGTCAGCAGGGTCTCTCGGTTCGCGATCCCGGTCAGGCGGTCGTGGGTCGCGCGCGCCTCGGTCTGCACGAAGGCACCCGCTGCCGCGTTGAACGCGTGCGCGAGGCGCCGCTCGGCGGGGATACCCGACTCGCGGAGGTGGATGGGGGCGTCGAGCTCGAGGGTGGTCTCCAGGGCGCGGGCGATGCGGTTCAGGCGCCAGCCGAAGTAGCTCCACGCGACGAGAGCGGTGGTCGTCATCCCCGCCACCGCGGAGATGGCCACGAGCGTCAGCAGGACGGTGCGCTCGCGCACCGTCGCCTGTGTCACGAGCGAGATCACGGCCGAGAGGCAGAGCGCCACGGCGATGGGAGCGAGGAACCCGAGCGCGCGGGCGAAGCGGAGCATGGACATCTCGATGACGGCTGGAGGAAGTGGCTGCAGGATGCGGCCGTTCCCGGCGTTGGGCCATGGCCTGTTCGTCACCCAGTGCGTGGACGCACCCACGATCGAAGCGCATCTGGCGCAAAGTTCGGTGCAGTGCAGTACTCCGGCAGTACGCCCGGCTTGTAGGGCGGGAAGCCAGACCCGGCCAGACGCCGGCCTGTAGACTGACGGACGTGCCCGCTTGCGAGCCACGCGACGCGTGATCGGTCCCCGGCGACCGTCTGAGCTGCCCCTCTACGAGCCCCACGGTCCGCGCGAGGAGTGCGGCGTGATCGGCATCTATGCGCCGGGCTTGCCTGTGGCACGCCTCGCCTACTTCGGCCTTCACGCGCTCCAGCACCGCGGCCAGGAGTCGGCCGGGATCGCGGTGAGCGACGGCGGCGCGCTCAAGCTGCACAAGCGCATCGGGCTGGTGACCCAGGTCTTTGACGAGGAGACGCTCGGCCGGCTGGAGGGGACGGAGGGGGGCAGTGCTGCGCGCCTCGGGATCGGGCACACGCGCTACAGCACGACGGGCTCGAACACCCTGCCCAACGTGCAGCCGGTGTACGCGCAGAGCGACCTCGGGGAGCTGATGCTGGGGCACAACGGGAACCTGGTGAACGCCACCTGGCTCCGCGACGAGATGGTCGAGCAGGGCGTCGAGTTCGTCACGGCCAGCGACACGGAGGTGCTCGCCAAGCTCATCGCGCACGCTCCCGGCCGCAGCTGGGCGCAACGGGTCGAGCACGCCTTTCACCGGGCCATGGGCGCCTTCACGTTCACGATGCTCACCGAGCGGGCCCTGGTGGCCGCGCGCGATCCGATCGGCTTTCGTCCGCTTGCGCTCGGCCGCCTGTACGACACCGATGGGCGTCCGGCCGGCTGGGCGGTCGCCTCCGAGAGCGCAGGACTCGATGCGATGGGCGCCCAGTTCGTTCGGGACGTCGAGGCCGGCGAGATCCTGACCATCGACGAGACCGGCGTCCACTCGCTGCGTCCGACGGTGCAGGGCCCCGGCGAGCGGCTCTGCGTCTTCGAATACGTCTACCTGGCCAGGCCCGACAGCGTGATCAACGGGAGGCTGCTATACGAGGCCCGGCTGCGCATGGGCCGACAGCTGGCGATCGAGCATCCGGCCGAGGCAGACCTCGTCATCCCGGTGCCCGACTCGGCGATTCCAGCCGCGATCGGCTACGCGGAACAATCGGGGCTCCCCTTCCGTGAGGGCCTGATCAAGTCGCGCTACGTCGGTCGCACCTTCATCCAGCCCGCGCAGAGCGGCCGCGACCAGGCAGTTCGCATGAAGTTCAACCCGCTCCCCGAGGTCCTCGCCGGGAAGCGGGTGGTAGTGGTCGACGACTCGATCGTGCGCGGCACGACCACGGGTCCGATCGTCGGCATGCTGCGCAGAGCCGGGGCAGCCGAGGTCCATGTGCGGATCCACTCGCCGCAGATGCGCTTCCCGTGCTACATGGGAGTCGACACCGGCCGCCGCAGTGAGCTGATCGCCGCGACGCATACGACCGACGAGATCCGCCAGGCAATCGCCGCCGACTCCCTCGGCTACCTGTCGGAGGAGGGGCTCCTGACCGCGGTCGGCAAGGGAAGCGGCGGTGGCCACTGCACCGCCTGCTTCAACGGCGACTACCCGACCGACGTCCCGCTCGACGTTGACAAGTTCGCGCTGGAGCGCGGCTAGCAAGGTGGCACGCAGCTATCGCGAGGCGGGCGTCGACATCGAGGAGGCGCAGCGTGCGCTGCAGCTGATCGCGCGCTCCGCGGCGACCACCAGCACGCCGGCCGTCCTCGGCGGGGTAGGGGGCTTCGGCTCGCTCTTCCGCTTCGATCCGTCGACCCATCCCGACCCGGTGCTGGTGGCAAGCACCGACAGCGTGGGGACCAAGCTCAAGGTCGCCATCGCCCTCGGACGGCACGACACGATCGGCATCGACGTCGTCAACCACTGCGTCAACGACATCGCGGTGACCGGGGCCGATCCGCTCTTCTTCCTCGACTACGTGGGCATCGGGAAGCTGCGCGCCGAGGTGGTCGCCGAGATCGTGGCGGGCGTCGCCAATGCCTGCGCCGCGGTGGGGATTCCGCTGGTCGGCGGCGAGACGGCGGAGCTGCCGGACCTGTACCGCGACGATGACTACGACCTTGCCGGGTTCATCGTGGGGGTCGTTGCGCGCGCGGACCTGATCGACGGTACGCAGGTTCGACCCGGCGACGTGCTGCTCGGGCTGCCCTCGAGTGGGCTGCACACGAACGGCTACTCGCTCGCGCGGCGGATCCTGCCGGAGGATGAGTGGAAGCGCGGGATGCCCGGTCTCGATGGCACGGTGGGCGACGAGCTGCTGCGGCCGCACCGCTCGTACCTCGACGAGATGCGGCTGCTCCGTGCCGCGCTGCGGCCGGACGGGGGTGACGTTCTGGCGTTCGCGCACCTCACCGGCGGCGGCTGGATCGAAAATATTCCGCGTACGCTGCCCGAGGGCACCGGGGTCGAGATCGAGACCGGCTCGTGGCAGGTCCCACGCATCTTCAGCCT
>JBDUDC010000141.1:0-3783 GCA_040003165.1 Chloroflexota bacterium | reverse complement strand
ACTGCAGCCGTATTCGGCAGCGCGGCCGGGGGCCGGGCGGTCGGCGCCGCGGTCGGGGTTGGCGTGGGAGTCGCCAAGATTGGCACCACAAAGCTGACCGCGAGCCTGATATCTACCGTCACTCCGCCCGCACCGCCTTGGTCCAAGACCCCGACGCCGCTGACGGCCACTGTGGCCGGGACCCCGAGCGCCGCCGCCTGTTCGAGCTGCTGACGCGCGCTGGCTCCGATCACCGCACTTGGCAGGGTCGCGGCGCCGATCTGGATATCGCCACCTGGCAGCAGCACGACGGCGCCCGAGAGGGTCGTGCTCGCATCAAACCCGGTCGGCAGGCCGGAGGTGAGGTCGATCTGGAAGGTGATGGACAGATCTGAGCCGCTGTCGGCCGCGGTCTTGATCAGCGCCGCCAGGCCGGGATTGGCGGTCACGGCGTCGACCGGGCTAAACACGCGGTCAGCGATGACGTAGGCGCTCTGCCCAGGCCCGAACAGGTCAGGCACCAGGAGCACGGGACCGCTGACCATTCCCGACGGCGCGAAGGCCATGGCGGTGATGACGCCGGTGTCACGCGTCACGGTCAGGCAGGTCGGGACCCCGCCCTGCAGCGAGGGCAGCGCGGTATCGGCGGGAGGCACCAGGGTGGCATCCGCGGCGATCGCTTCCGGAGTCCCGCTCAATCCAAAGGTGATGCTGCCGGGCGTCACCGCGATCGGATCGGGGGCGAGGTAGTTCCGAAACAGCCCGCATTCGACGTTGCTGACCGCGGCCCCGAAGACGCTGCCAGCGGTTAGCGCCAATGAGGCAGCGAGCAGCGCCGCGAAGGCGAGGCGCGAGTGAGCGGGCATATTCCTTCCGTCCTCAGAACGGATTGGGAGGCCACGCGCTACGAGCGGTGCGGTCCCCAACCTAGCCGCCTCGTCTCGGGCATGTCGATGGCCCCAAGGTCCCATGGCGGGCTTTATCCACACCCAACCCCTCTGGATACCCCAGCGCCGCGGCGGGACGCGGGAAGCCCTGCAGTGGGTCTAGCACCGCCGGAGTACTCATCACGCGTGGGTGAGTAGCCGACCGGTCGCAGCGTCAGGCTCTCCGCAAAGTGGTCAGATCGGGACGACGCTGTTTCGGCCGACTCGTTTGGCGAAGGTGAGAGCAACGTCCGCGGCGGCGAGCAGTTCGACACTGGTCATCTCTTCGCGGAGCTCAGTGCAGCCCGCCGACACCGTGACGTGGAGTGCCTGCGAATCAAAGGCAACCGGCTCGGCCGCAAGGCGTTCACGAACCCACTCGGCGGCCGTTACGGCGTCGTCCAGGGCGGATCCGTCGAGCACGACGGCGAACTCTTCGCCGCCATAGCGCGCCACCAGATCGCCTCCCCGGAACCGACGGCGAAGAAGATCGCTGAAGTACCGCAGTACGGCGTCACCCGCCTGGTGCCCATAGCGTTTGTTGAACTGTCCAAAGTGGTCGAGATCGAAGACGATCATCGACACCGGCAGACGGTGGAGCGCATCGTGCGATCGTGCGCGCGTGATGAGCGCGGGGAACGCCTTGTCAAAGTAGCGCCGGTTGTGCAACCGGGTGAGCGGATCGCGTGTGGCGCGGTCGGATAGCCGCTCGTTGCTGCGCGCGAGCGCCGCCGCGCGCCGGATCAGGCGCTCCTCCTCGAGTTTGCGCGTAGTGATATCGCGAGCGACCGCGTACACCAGCGAGCGGTCGCTGGACGGCTGCGCAGTCCATTCCAGCCAGCGATCTCCGCCGCGCGCGTCGCGGTAGCGATTCTGGAAACTGACCGTTGTCTGACCGTGCTCGAACATGCTCCTGGTTTGATTGATGGTCGCCTCACGGTCATCAGGGTGGACGAAGTCCAAAAATGGCCGTTCCATCAGATCGTTGCTCGGGAAGCCCAGCGTCGTCTCCCAACTTGGGCTGAGGCGCACGAAGCGGCCATCCGCGTCAGCCACGGCGAGAAGATCCAGACTCAAGTCGAAGAAGCGGTCTCGCTCTTGTTGCGCCGCATCGCGTGCCTGCTCGGCACGTCGTGCCTCGAGGCCGGCCGTCAAGACGACAACGGTGAGCAGGACGATCGTGGCCACCAAACTGAGCGCCACGCCGTATGCGGTGTCGTACCAGCCAATGCGTTCGCCCAGTAGCCGCAGCCAGGCGACGCCGATCGGAATGCTGATCGCCGCAAGCAGCATGCGCCGCGCAAGCCGAGACGCATGCGTATCGCCAACCAGGATTCGTATCGGCCCTGCCTCCGCAAGGAGGGCGGTGATCCCCAGGCCAAGCAGCAGCGTGATGGCCGCCGACGTCGGCCGCATTGTCGTGGCGTCGCTTAGGAATACGGGTGGCTGGGCACCGAACGCGAACGTGACGAGGGTGAGCAAGCCCGGAATCACGGCAGCCGCGACGAACCACAGCACCAGGGGCCTGCCGCGTGGCCATGTCACTCCAAGCAACCCGCCGGACAGGGCGAGGATGGCTACCGCGGTCAGCGGCGACATGCCCAGCCACGCGTTCGCCTCGGGCGCACCGCTAAGCGTGAGCCTGACGAGACCGACCAAGGCGGCGAGGACAGCGCCCGCCGCGAGGCCACTGGGAGCGAGTCGCGGGCGAATTGCCTTCCGCGCCGCCAGCACTACAGCGGCTGATAGCAACACAAAGGCGACGGCAGAATCCAGGTGGATGAGACCTAGCCCGCCGATGCCACGGCCGATTAGCGATGCCACAGCCGCACCGAGGGCGACAGAGCCGGCGGCCGTACCCGCTGCCATCGGGAGCACGGCGAGCGCGACCGGCAGCGGCGGAAACCTGCGCCAGAGCGGAGGAGCCACGGAGTCGGTGGGCCTTGGGAGGCTGAGGGACTTCATTTCGGTGGACTATGGTGGGATCGCGAGGGGTTCGAGGGAAATGGCTCGAAGGTCCTGCTCCGAGCCGGTGATGCGCTGGAGGCATGCGCGCCTCGCAAGCCCAAGGCGGCCGCCGACCATCGATCATCCGCGGAACGCTCCCCCGGATCGGGGGACGCATGGCTGGCGGACCATGCACTAGGCAGGATCTGAAGAGAGGCAACGGCCGCACGTCGCGAGATACGGCGAGGAACTTGGCCGTCTCGCGTCCCGGGTCGACCAGCGGGCCACTGCTTTAGTCGATGCCTGACCCGCTCGGCATCTCTCACGATGCCCTCCGGCGCAACGGAGCCCCCGGCCCGCTCGGATTCTGTCGCGCGACCGCTTACCAGTCGCTTATCCCACCCACCTGGTGGCATGCATTCCGGTGCGCTCCGGGGGAGTTAGGGGGAGTCCCAGCCGGCCGTCTCTCGGGGGGAAAGAGAGGCGACCGGCTGTCCACAGAGTCTACGGAGCGGGTGCAAGTCGGCGTTGCGGTCAGTCCTTCAGGGGCAGCCCCACTCGCCACCTCAGGAGTCAGCCTTCCCGCGCACCTCACCTTGCCCTCCCGGGCGGCGCCTGTTACACCACTGAGGCCATTCACAACTCTCGCGACTGCCTCACGCCCGTCGTTGCTGATGACCAGCCGATGCGTGCCGACGTTGACGCTGGGGTGGCCATTCACCGCGACAAGTCGATTGCGCCGGCCCCGGCCGGCCTAGGCGAGGTAGCGACTGCATGAGGCTCAGACCAGAGATCCGCACCCGCCCGTGCAACGTGCTGGTCATCGGGACCGGCGCTGCCGGCCTGAGGGCTGCGATTGCGGCCCGCCGAGCCGGGGTCGACGTGGTGGTCATCGGCAAGCGGAGCCGACTGGATGCCCATACCGTGCTCG
>JBDUDC010000140.1:0-3793 GCA_040003165.1 Chloroflexota bacterium | reverse complement strand
TAGCCGATGATGCTCACGTCCCCGGCGCGACCCACCTCACCGATGAGGGTCGTCACCTTGGTCGTGCCGGCGTCGATGCCGACCAGGACCGCTTCGCGTTCCAAGCTACCTCCGCTCGTGAGCCGCGCGTCCGCGCGGCATCGGTCGCTTCGAGCCTACAGGAAGTGGCGCCGAATGAGGGCCACGTTCTGGAAGATGCGCAGCCCGAAGGCGAAGAGGGCCACGAGGTAGAGATCGATCCCGAGGCGGTCGCCCACGAACGTGAGCGCCACCGCGACCAGGGTGTTGGTCACGAACCCGGAGAGGAAGATCCGGTTGTCGTAGTGCGCGTCGAGCTCGGAGCGGATGGCTCCCAGCACCGAGTCGAGGCCGGCCAGGATGCCAACCGCGCTGTAGCGCGCCAGCTCGGGGCTGACGCTCACGTTGAAGAGCAGGCCAAGGACGACGCCGAGCGTCAGCCCGATCAGGGGAAGCCACATGAGGGACGATACCGGTGCGGTGGTCGGCGGCGCGCCGAGATCCCCTGCGCGCTGCGCGATCAACTGTTCGCACGGAAATATACCTTGCCCGGATTGCGGGCATCGACCCAGCTCACCCCGGTCTCCGGCTGCGACGCGAAGAGGGTGCGGATCGCCGCCACCTGCCGCCCGATCCGGTCGCCGAGGCTCTGCCCACGCTCCGCCGGCTCGAGACCGTAGAAGCCGAAGGCCGCCTGCCAGGCGGGGTCGGTGGAGACCACGATGAAGCCGAACTCGTCGTCGAGCCGGATCGAGAGACGCGTCGCCTTCGAGCCGAGCAGCGCCGGGTCGAGGCCGCTGAGCTGGCGCGCGACCTCCAACATCGGTCCGGGGATCACGTCGCCTACGGCGGTGAGGCGGGCCGATACACGCTGATCCGCGATGAACGGCAGCTTCCCGAGGGTGGGCGGCAGCGGATCGAGGAGGGGCAGCGCTTCGATGATCGCGCCGTCCGCGGCGCCGATGAGCCGCACCGTCCGCGTCTGCCAGATGAAGCTCGGCGCCTTCTCGGTGACCGAGAGCGCGAGGCGCCCGGGCAGCTGAGCGTTGACCGCGGCGCGCTCCACGGCCGGCAATCGCTCGACCCGGGCAACGAGCGCTGCGGTGTCGAGGGCGAGCAGGTTTCGGCCGCGCTCCGGCTCCATGAGGCGAGCGAGCTCGTCGCCGGCGGTGAACTTCTCGCCGGCCCACGCCAGCTCGGTGACGCGTACCCACGGTCCGTTGAGCATCACCACCAGCCCTGCGGCGAGGAGGACGGCGAGCAGGCCGGCCGCGATCCGGCCGAGAGATGCCATTCGCGGCAGGGTCCGGCGCCGCAACGAGCGCGGGCGTCGCGCCTGGCGGCCGGGCGCGCGCCGGGCAGGGCGAGCCGCCGCGGTGGGCCGGCGGCGCTGGCTGGAGCGGATCGGGCTCACGCCTGGCGCCCTTCGCCGGCCGCCGCGAGCCCGAGCTCGATCAGCCGTCCGATCAGCTCCTCGAACGGGATGCCGGCGAGCTCGGCCTGCTTGGGGTACATGCTGGTGGCGGTGAACCCCGGCAGCGTGTTCATCTCGCTGAGGTACAGGTCGCCGCCGGCGGCCAGGAAGTCGACGCGCGCCATCCCCGCCGCGTCGACCGCGCGATATGCGGCGAGGGCAACCTCCTTGAGCCGGGCCGCAACGTCCGGCTCAATCTCCGCGCGCGGGATCACCTGGGCCAGCCCGGGAACGTACTTCGACTCGTAGTCGTAGAACTCGTGGCTGCTGACCACCTCGCCTGGTTCGAAGACGATCGGCTCGTCGTTACCGAGCACACCGCACTCGAGCTCCCGAGCGCCCGGCAGATAGGTCTCCACGATCGCCTTGCTGTCCCATCGGAACGCCTCGTCGAGAGCAGCGGGCAGCTCGGCGGCGGCATGCACCAGGCTCATCCCGACGCTGCTCCCGAGGCGTGCCGGCTTGACGACGCTGGCATCGCCGATCCGGGAGGCGACCTCGCGCTGGACGTGCTCGGGCTCCGCTCGCCAGGTCGAGCGACGGAACGAGGTGTAGTCGAGCACCGGCAGCCCGTGGCCGCGCATCAGGTCCTTGAAGACCACCTTGTCCATCGCGACCGCGCTGGCCAGCACGCCGGCCCCGGTATAGGGGATCCCGGCCAGTTCGAGGAAGCCCTGCAGCGTGCCGTCCTCGCCGAACGGCCCGTGGACCACCAGGAATGCGACGTCGATCACGTCGGCCAGCGAGCGCAGGGCGGTTCGGGCCTGGAGGCCTTCGGCGGCGTCCGCCACCAGGACCGCGTGGTCGGCTCCGCCGAGGCGCAGTCGCTCGGTGTGCTCGCCCGGCGTCTCGGCGCCGAGCAGGCTGGCCAGGCTCCGCGCGCCGAGCTCCTTGGCCGGGCCCTCCGGCAGCCGCCAGCGCCCCTCGCGGTCGATGTAGATCAGGTACGGCTCATAGCGCCTGCGGTCGATGGCGTGCAGGACCGATTCCGCCGACGCGACGCTCACCTCGTGCTCGGCGGAGCGCCCACCGGCCACGATCCCCACGCGCAGGCGGCTCATGACCGCGCCTCCACGGGCTGCCAGTCGCCGACGAATTCGATCTCGTATTCCAGGTCGACCGCGAATCGCCGGGCGACCGTGCTGCGAACGTGCTCGCTCAGGGCTCGCACGTCGGCCGCGGATCCGCCCCGGTCGGTGACGATGAAGTTCGCGTGCAGGGTGCTCACCTGCGCACTGCCGCTCCGAGCCCCCTTCAGCCCGGCCGCCTCGATCAGCCGGCCGGCGTGGTCGCCCGCCGGGTTGCGGAAGACACTGCCCGCGTTCTGGTCTGCGAGCGGCTGGGTCGCGCGCCGGACCGCCTGGTGCTCCTCGACCGCGGCCCCGATCCGCGTGGGGTCGCCCGCCTCCAGCTCGAGGGTGGCCGACAGGATCACCTCGCTCGAGTGCTTGAATCGCGAGTCGCGGTAGCCGAAGGCGCACTCCGCGACGGTCAGGCGACCCACCGAGCCGTCGGCCGGGTCCCAGGTCTCTGCCGCGCGCAGCACGCCGGCCATCTCGCCGCCGTGCGCACCGGCGTTGGCCCAGACCGCGCCGCCGAGCGACCCCGGGATGCTGATCCCGAACTCGAGGCCGGCGAGCCCTTCGCTCGTGCAGCGCTTGACGAGCATCGCCATGGCGGCACCGCCGTCGGCGCGCAGTGTCGTGCCCTCGGTCTCAACCGATCGGGCCCGGTTGCGGATGACGAGCCCGCGGATCCCAGAATCGGCGACGACGAGGTCGCTGCCATTTCCGAGCACGAAGAACGGGGCCTCCGCCTCGCGCGCCAGCGCCAGCCCGGCCAGCAGCTCATCCCGCGTGCGGGCGGTGACGAGCCTGTCCGCGGGGCCGCCGACGCGAAGGGTCGTGTACGGGCCGATCGGAGGGTCGTGCTCGAGCGCGATGCCGCGCTCGGCGGCGAGTGCGTCGAGGCGGCCGAGCGCGGCCGGCGCGGCCCCGAGGCTCATCGGGGGGCCGCCAGGGCCAGCAGCTCCTCGGCCAGGCGGCGGGCGGCGTCGGGCCGCCCGAGCTTGCCGGCGGCGGCCGCGATCTGCGCGCGGCGGCCATCGTCGCGCAGGGCCGTCGCCTCGGCCACCAGCCGCGTCCCGTCGAGCTCCTCGTCCGGAACGGTGACGGCGGCGCCCTGCTCCGCCAGCCACTCGGCGTTGAGGCGCTGATGGGCGCCGGCGTACGGGTAGGGAACCAGGATCGATGCGACCCCGACGGCGGTCAGCTCGGCGCAGGTCGACGAGCCGGCGCGTCC
>JBDUDC010000139.1:0-3807 GCA_040003165.1 Chloroflexota bacterium | reverse complement strand
TCGAGCTCCGCGATTAGCCGACTCCAAGCCCTCGACATCGCGCTGGCTTATTGCGACCATTGCCGTATGGGATCCCGCATGCCTCGGACTGCGCCGCCGGACCATGCGGATGAACAGCCTAAGTCGCCGCCGCCCGACGTCACCGACGAAGCGGCCGCCATCCCGCCCAGCGCCGAGCAGCTGGCCTTCACCTCGTACCTGCGCGTGGCCGCCATGAGCGCGGTGGTGCTGATCCACACGGTGGCCGGCATCGTCAGTAATCCAGCCATTCGCGGCTCACTCACCTGGTGGGGCGGTACCGCGCTCGACCTTGGCGTCTCGTGGTCGGTCCCGATCTTCATCATGGTGAGCGGCGCCCTTGTGCTGGCACCCCGTTCAAGCGAGGGGGCGATGACCTTCTACCGGCGTCGGCTGGATCGGATCGCGATTCCGTTGGTGGTGGCGCATGTCGGGTACTTCGCGGTGCGGGCCCGGCTTCAGCACGAGCACCTGACCGCGGCGATCGTTATCCGCGACGTGCTGCGGGCCAACGTCTACCCGCACCTCTACTTCTTCTGGATCATCCTGGGCCTCTATGTGGTAACTCCGCTCCTTCGCGCCATCGTGTTGGAGCGCACACGCAACCAGGTGCTTGTCATCGGGGCAGCTGCGGTTGGCTGGATGTGCCTCGTCGCCGCATCCGCGAGGGTCCTGCACATAACGGGCGGGGCCGGCACACCGTGGCAGCCCCCGGCCCTCACCTTGTGGATCCCATACGTCGCTTACTTCATCCTGGGCTACGCCCTCCGCGATCTCGTCCTCAACCGACGCTGGCTCCTGGTCGCCCTCGCTGTCTTCGTCATGGCGGACTTCCTGGTGATCTGGCACTACGCGGTCGGGGCCCGCAACCCGGTCGCCAACGTGCTGCTCGGAGGCGGCTACCAGGGGCTTCCAGTGGCGGCGAGCGTCATCGCGCTCTTCCTGATCGCGCGATCCGTCATGCACCCCGGGGCCCGCCTCGCACGACCGCACTTCGCAATCCCGATGCGGCGCCTGGGTGACCTGACGCTGGGCGTCTTCGTCATCCACTTCCTCGTGGTGCGCTACGCCTGGAAGATTCCGGGGCTCGCCTATGCGCAGATCAAGGTGGACCTGGGCCGATCGTTCCTGCTCTTTCTGGTCGTCCTGGTGGCTTCGTTTGCGATCTGCGCCCTGATCGCGCGCATCCCGGTGGCGCGTCGGGCGATCGGCGTCTGAGCGGTGCCCAGCCGAAAGTCCGAGGACCTTTCCGTGCGCAAGTCATGCCGCGCTTGGCGTCGCGCATGTTCAGGGGCCGCCAGACGATCCTGGCGGCCCCTGAAGGGAATGGACCCGGGATCTACCGCCGGGTCATTGCCCGAACGTGGAGAGGAAGCTCGATCCCGGCGTACCGAGGCCGGTCACGTTATCCCAACCCGCATGGGTCGACTGAGACGGAGAGCCCGAGTAGTCGTCGAACGTCCGCAGGAAGTCGGACGTCCCGGCGCTTGCGTCGACCCTGTTGTTGAAGTTCCGCCGCGCGACCGCGGTCTTCACCGACCTCACGTCATAGAAGGCCCCGGCGTGCGCGTAGAAGAGCGGATTGGCAAAGCCGTGGGGCGCGCCCGCGGCCTGATCGGCGAGCGCCATCAGACCCGCGAAGATCGGGCTGGAGAGGCTCGTCCCGCCAAGGCGGTACTCGTCGTAATACGTCCCGTTCGGGAAGGTTTGTGTCTGCCCGACCAGGAAACCGGTCTGGGGATCGCCAAGGGCCGCGACGTCCGGAACGGAACGACCAGAGGCAGTGAGCCCGGACTGGTACGAGGGCTTGGCAAAGAGCCTGCTCACCCCTCCACCAGCGCCGTAGAGCCAGCCCGAACGCGTGCAGACGTGCGTGGTCTTGTTGCATGCATAGGACGAAGTGCCCCATCCGGTCTCAAGTGCGCGGGTGTTGGATTGGCTCACGCCAAGGCTGGTGCCGCCGACCGCAGTGACCCACGGGCTCGAGCTCGGCCATTCCGTGGTGGCGAACCCGAAGCGCGAGCTTTCGTCGCCGCTGTCGCCGGATGAGAAGTAGACCCCGATCCCCTCGATCGCAGCCTGGATGAACGTCTGCTCCTGCGGGATGACAAAACCCGGGGGCAGCAGCTCAGTCGCGTACCCATACGAGTTCGTGACGATCTGTGCGAGGTGCCGATCGACGACGTGGTTCATCGCCGCATCGAGATCCCGGTAATTATTCGGTGCTCCGACATAGACGATCTTCGCAGCCGGTGCCATCCCGTGCACCGCCTCCACGTCGAGCGTCTCTTCGCCGTACCACCCCTGTGGATCCTGAGACGGGTTCTGCGGTCGACCGAAGATGCCCGGCGGCACCACCTGGCTGAACTGGCCCGCGGTCATCGTTGGAAGGCCGCGGTTCGTGGACCACTGATTGACGTCGGCCAGGATGGTGGGCGAGGCGTACGCATCGATGATGGCGACCGTCTGGCCCGCTCCATCAAGGCCGCTGATGCCGTAGGCGCCCTTGATCTGTGCCGGCGTATAGCCACGCACCGTCCAGGAGGCCGTCGCCGGCGACGTTACCCCGGTGAACCCGGTTGGGTACGCATATGGAGAGACGAGCTGTGCCCAATAGCCGGACAGCGGTGGCGCATTGCGGAAGCCCGCACCGGGAGGCGCGTTCTTGTCGACCCGGGTGTTCGAATGGATGAGGTCGGAGCTCTCATCAATCCCCACGACACCGCTGATGAGGCCGGCGATCGACGTCGGCACGCTGATGTTCGTCGAGGGTGACCGCAGCTGCTTGCCGTCGACCTTGTAGATATTGAGAGTCGTACCAAACGCGGCCTCGATCTGGGCCACGGTCCCGTTGGCGGCGACGAAGTGATGGTTCGCCGGCGTGTAATCCAGGCTGAATCCGCTTGCCCGGAGCCACTTTTGGACGGCTCCAACGTCGCTCGCGCTCGGTGCAAATCGGCTTCGGAACTGTTCGGCGGTCAGGTACTGCCGGTACGATGGGCTCCGCGGATCCGACACCGCGCGCGCGAGCGC
Source organism: Chloroflexota bacterium (assembly GCA_040003165.1). Lineage (GTDB taxonomy): Bacteria > Chloroflexota > Limnocylindria > QHBO01 > QHBO01 > JALYSK01. The sequence goes on along the minus strand of JBDUDC010000139.1, from coordinate 756 downwards.
AGCAGCAGCATCGGCGTCGCGCCAACCGAGGTACAGTCGGAAGCCGACGGATCCCTTCGGGTCCGCGTGCCGCACGAGCCCGTTCGATGTCGCCCACGACGGCTTAGTCCCAGCGACTGCCGATCGGGTGCCTCCAGCAGCAGTGGCGCCAAACCCGGCGGCCAGGATCGTGCTCAGAAGCAGCGATCCGGTGAGCATCGCCGCAAACGGTCTCCTGGTTCTCAAAATCAGGTCCTCCCTATCAGCGGGTCGTTCAGGGTGCGACGCGGCCACGTGGCGAACCACCGCCTCGGACTCGACACGTCGAACGTCAGGACGCGAGGACATTGGTTCGCGCGGCAGCGCTTCGGCGCCGCGAGCGCATAGTGCGCTCCGGGAGGATGATCCATCGCCCGTCGGTCGTCAACTTCGCCCGGTGACGGAACGCACCGCTAGCGACTTCGGTTGCCTTCCACGAGAGCGACTTTCAGTCGGAAGGGCCAGGCCCTAGGCCTTCGGCTTCTTCGGCTGCTTCTTCTTTGGGGGCCGCTTTGGGGTCTTGTCAACCATCCGGTGCCTCCTTGGGTGGGAGCTCGATTGGCTCGGGCTCAGGTTCGCTGGCGGCCGTCTCTCCATCGGCCGGTTCGCGTGCCGCCGCCTCGCGAGCCCTCAGCTGAGCGAGCAGGCCCTCACGCCTGCGCTCGGCCGATTCCCGGGCCTCCAGCTCGTCACGCTGACGGATCCGCCTGCGTTTCACGGCGTCGAGTGTACTCGCGA
>JBDUDC010000138.1:0-3816 GCA_040003165.1 Chloroflexota bacterium | reverse complement strand
GAGCTGATCGACGGCGTGGTGTGGGGCCGGGGCGCGGTCGACATGAAGGACATGGTTGCGATGGAGCTCGGCGTGATGCTCGAGCTGCGACGCCGCGGGGTCGAGCTCCGGCGCGACGTGATCTTCGCCGCGGTCGCGGACGAGGAGGCGGGGGGCAGCCACGGCGCGCAGGCGCTGGTCGACCAGCGGCCGGATCTCTTCCGCTCCGAGTCCGGCTTTGCGGCCGCCGCCCTGAACGAGGTGGGCGGCTACTCGATGACGCTCCAGGGGCGGCGCCACTACGCCATCCAGGTGGCGGAGAAGGGGATCATCTGGACCCGCCTCCGCACGACCGGCACGCCCGGCCACGGCTCGATGCCGCACCCGGACAATGCCGCCATCAAGCTGGCGCGGGCGGTCGCTCGGATCGCCGGCGAGGAGCGTGCGGCACGCCTGGTCCCGGTCGTCGAGCGCTTCCTCTCGGCACTTGGCCTGGGCGAGGTGGCGAGGCTCGCGGAGTCGGATCCCGCGGCCGCGGCGGCCGCTCTCAAAGCCGCCGTCGAGGACCCGGTGCTGCGCGCCTCGTTCGACGCCATGCTCCGCGACACGGTCACCCCCAACGTGCTGCACGCTGGCAAGAAGGTGAACGTGATGCCCGGCTCAGGGGAGGCGGAGATCGACGTGCGGACGCTGCCGGGCACGGACCAGGATGCGCTGCTCGCTCACCTGCAGGAGGTCGTCGGCGACGACGGCGTGGTCGAGGCGGTCGTCAGCCTGCCCGCGGTCGAGTGGCCGGAGGACGCGGAGATCGTGTCGCTGATCCGCGAGGCGCTGGTCCGCGCCGACCCCGAAGCGGTCGCGGCGCCGATGATGATCACCCCCGGAACCGACGCGAAGGCCCTCTCCCGGCTGGGTATTCCGTGCTACGGCTTCGCGCCGCTGCGCCTGGATGCCGACGTGCCGTTCCTGTCGCTCTTCCACGGCCATGACGAGCGGGTGCCGGTGAGCGCCATCGCGTTCGGGCTGCCGGTCCTGTACGAGGTGGTCGAGCGCTACGTGGCGCACTAGCCGCGAGCGCGGCGCGCCCGGCCCGACGAGCACGCTCCGCTATACTCGCTCCACGTTCACGCAGCTGATCAGCGAATGACCAAAAAGACCGATTCTCCTGCGGCGGCCGACGCCCCGCAGCCGCGTGTACACGCGTTCGTTTTCCCGGGCCAGGGCTCTCAATACGTTGGCATGGCGGGCGACCTGGTGACCAGCTCGCCGACCGCCGCCGCCGTCCTCGAGCGCGCGGATGCCGCGCTCGGCTTCCCGCTCTCCCGCCTCATCCTCGAGGGGCCGGCCGAGGAGCTGGACATGACCGTCAACGCCCAACCTGCGATCCTCGCCACCAGCGTGGCCTACCTCGAGGCGATGCGCGAGCAGGCGCGCGAAGCGGGGGTCGAGCTCGTGCCGCGGATCCTCGCCGGCCATTCAGCCGGGCAGTACGCCGCCGCGGTGGCCGCTGACGCCATCGATTTCGCCGATGCGCTCCCCCTGGTGCGCGAGCGCGGCCGGATCATGCAGGAGCGCGGTATCGCGGGTGGTATGGGCGCGGTCATCGGCCTATCGGATGAGCAGGTGCACGAGATCGTGGCCGAGGCTCGCCAGCACGGGGAGATCAGCGTCGCGAACTCGAATGCGCCCGGCCAGATTGTCCTCTCGGGCGTGATCCCGGCGCTCGCCTTCGCGCTCGAGCTGAGCAAGACGGTCGGGGCGCGCCGAGCCGTGCGCCTGGCGGTGAGCGTGGCCAGCCACTCCCCGCTCATGCGTCGCGCTCGGGACGAGTTCAGCCAGATCCTGGCGCGCGTTCCCTTCCGCGAGCCCGCCGTTCCGATGCTCGGCAACGTCCACGCCAGCGTGATCCACACCGCCGGCGAGCTGCGCACCGAGCTGGCCGAGCACCTGATCCACGGCGTGCAGTGGACCGCCACGGTGCGGCGCATGGTGCACGAGGGCGTCACGGACTTCGTCGAGGTGGGTCCCGGCCGCGTCCTGAGCGGCCTGATCCGGCGCATCAGCCCCGACGCCAGCACCCATCCGATGGACGGCGCCGAGCCACTCTGGCTGCCGCTCGCCGAGGGGGCGCAATGAGCGAGCGCCGCGTCGTGGTCACCGGCCTCGGCACCGTCTCACCGGTCGGCATCGGCGTCGACGCCTCGTGGGATGCGCTGGTGGGCGGCCGCTCGGGCGTCGCCGATATCACCCTGTTCGATACCACCGACTACGAGATCCACGTGGCCGGCGAGGTCAAGGACTTCGACGCGACGCGCTACATGGACGCTCGTGACGTGCGGCGGCACGATCGCAACACCCATTTCGCGGTGGCCGCCACCGGCGAGGCGCTGCGCCACGCAGGCCTGCTGACCGACGACAACCACCTGACCGATGCGGACCCGGACCGCTTCGGCATGGTGATGGGCACCGGCATCGGCGGCATCGGGATGGTCAGCGACGGCGTCAAGACGCTGCTCGAGCGCGGGCCTAGCCGTATCTCGCCCTTCATGCTGGCGCACATGCTGCCCGATTCGGCATCCGGCCAGGTAGCCATCGAATACGGGCTGCGCGGCCCGAACATGGCCGTGGTGAGTGCCTGCGCCACCGGCGGCCACGCCATCGGCGAGGCAATGGAGGCGATCGTCCGCGGCCAGGCCGACCTGATGCTCGGGGCAGGGACCGAGGCGGTCGTCGTGCCGCTCGCGCTGGCCGGCTTCTCCCAGATGAAGGCGCTCGGCACGCCCGTCAACCCGGACACCGGCGAGTACGACCCGACGCAGGCCTCGCGACCCTTCGACGTCACCCGCAACGGCTTCGTCCTGTCGGAGGGCTGCGCCGTCCTCGTCCTCGAGGAGCTGTCGCACGCGGTGGCGCGCGGCGCGCGACCGATCGCCGAGGTGATCGGCTACGGGTCCGCCGCGGACGCGTACCACATGGTCGCCCCGGCGGAGCGCGGCGAGGGAAACCAGCGCGCCATGCGCGCGGCCCTCGAACGCGCCGGGATCGGCCCCGAGGAGGTCGACTACATCAACCCGCACGGCACCAGCACGCCGCTGAACGACCGCTACGAGACGATCTCGATCGAGGCGGTCTTCGGCGAGCATGCGCCCAAGATGGCGATCAGCAGCACGAAGTCGATGACCGGCCACATGATGGGCGCGGCCGGCGCATTCGAGGCGTTCGTGTGCGTCAAGGTCATTGACAGCGGCTGCATCCCGCCCACCATCAACCTTCGGCACCCCGATCCCGAGCTCACGCTCGACTACGTCCCCAACGAGGCGCGCGCGGCCGATGTCCGCGTCGCCCTCAGCAACTCGATGGGCCTCGGCGGGCACAACTCGACCGTCATCTTCCGTCGCCCAGAACACCGTTCGTGAGGGCTGACCCCGGGCGACGCGCGGTCGTGACCGGCGTGGGTGCTGTGACGCCCATCGGGAACGACGCCGAGACCTATTGGCGCAACCTCACAGCAGGTGTGAGCGGCGTGGCCCCGATCGCGGCCTACGACGCGGCCAACGAGGAGGTCCGCATCGCGGCCGAGGTGAAGGGCTTCGACCCGCGCGACTGGATCGACTTCAAGGCCGCGCGCCGAATGAGCCGCTTCAGCCAGCTGGCGGTCGCCGCAGCGGCCCAGGCCATCGCGCAGTCGGGGCTCGCCATCACCGACGCCAACCGGGACGACATCGCGGTGGTGGTCAACACCGGCGGCGGTGGGATCGGGGACGTGGCACTCGCCGAGCAGACCTACCTCGAGGGCGGACCGCAGCGGGTCAGCCCGTTCATGGTGCCGATGCTCTC
>JBDUDC010000031.1:0-13208 GCA_040003165.1 Chloroflexota bacterium | reverse complement strand
CATCGTGGCGCGATCGCCACCGGCGGGTGAGGCGCTCGAGCCTCTCCTTGCGCGCATCGTTCACGTCAGTGCCCGAGCCGCGGTCATTCAGCCGGCCGGGGCGGCCTCCGGCTCATGGGTGGCCGGATGCTCGAGATCGGCCGGCGCCTGACCCTCGTACAGGCCGACCCGCGCGATCGCACGCTGTAGCCAACCCGGCGCCCACCAGTTGGCGCGGCCCATGACCCGCATGAAGGCGGGCACCAGGATGCCGCGCACGACGGTGGCGTCGATCAGGACCGCCAGCGCCTGGCTCAGGCCGATCGCCTTGATGAACGTCACCGAACTGAGCGCGAACGCACCGAAGACGGCAACCATGACCAGCGCGGCGCCGGTGATGATCCCGCCGGTCAGGCCGATCCCCTCCGCCACGGCCAGCGTGTTGTTGCCGGTGGCCACGTAGCGCTCGCGGATGCGCGAGAGGAGCAGGACCTCGTAGTCCATCGAGAGTCCGAACAGGATCGCGAACATGATGACCGGCGTGCTGGCCACCAGCGTCCCCGAGGGAGTGAACCCGAGCAGCCCGGAGAGGTGGCCCTGCTGGAAGATCCAGACCAGCGCCCCAAAGCTTGCGCTCACCGAGAGGAGCGACATCAGCACCGCCTTGATCGGCAGCAGGATCGACCCGAAGGTGAGCAGCAGCACGAGCGCAGTCACGCCGACCACGATCAGCACCGCAAACGGCACGGAGCGGTCGAAGCTGCCGATGAAGTCCCGCGACCGCGAAGAGAGGCCGGCGGTCAGCACCGAGCTGGTCGGCGGCGGCGGGGCGGCGCGGATCTCGTCGACCAGGGCTCGGCCGGCGTCGGAGTCGGGCAGCCGATCGCTGAAGACCTGGACCTTGAGCGTGTCGCCGGCGACCCACTGCGCGAACCATGGCTGCAGCTGCGCCGGGCGCTGCGTGGCGGGCAGCTGCAACAGCTGGTCGTAGGCGGCGGCCTGCATTCCCTTCGGGGGGTCGAGCAGGCTGTCGACCTCCTTGACGCCGGGGAAGCGGCGCAGGCGCTCGGCGTACGCGCGCAGGCCGCTCAGCTGATCGGCGGTCAGGCCGTCGGTGGCAACCTTCGTCGGGTAGGTCACCGCGGCCACGATCGGATCGGTGTCGCCGCCGGGAAACTCGGCCGCCAGGACCTCGAAGCCGGTACGGGCGGGCGAGGGCGGCAGATCATCGAGGTTTCCGCCGGTGGACAGCTGCAGGCTGAGGAACGGCGAGCCGGCCACCAGCAGCAGGCCTAGGACGGGCAGGCCGATGAGCAGGGGCCGGCGCATCACGCGCGACGCGACCCAGGCCCACACGCCGTGGCCCTGGCGCCGGTCGGCGGCAGCCGTGTCGTCCTCGACCAGCCGCAGGGCGCGCGGGAGCGGCACGCGCAGGCGATTGACCCGATGGCCGAGCATGCCGAGCAGGGCAGGCAGCACGGTCAGCGCGAACACGAGCGTCGAAACGACGGTCACCACGCCGGCGATGCCCATGCTGCGCAGGGCGGGCGACTCGAACACGGCCAGCGCCGAGAGACCGATCGCGACCGCGATCCCGGAAACCGCCACCGCCTTGCCGACGGTGGCCATCATGCGCTCGACCGCCACGTCGACCGGGTGGTGGCGCAGCTCCTCGCGGAAGCGGCTCACCATGAAGAGCGAGTAGTCGATCGCCAGCGCGAGGCCGATCATGCTGGCGATGTTCGTCACGAAGATCGACATCTCGGTCACGCTCGCCAGCAGGCCGATCACCGCGAACGCGCTCGGCAGCGCCAGCGCGGCCATCAGCATCGGCAGCGACGCGCCGACCAGCGTCCCGAAGACGGCCAACAGGATGATGAGGGCGATCGGCAGGCTGATCATCTCTGCCCGCACGAGATCGGACTCGATCTTGTCGTTGAACTCGTGGTACAGCTGGGGGACGCCGGTGACGTAGGTCTGCACGCCGGGAGGCGGCTGCACCAGGCCGGAGAGGCGCTCGGCGTCGTCGACCGCCTTCTCGTCCTGCTCGTTGAGCCGGATCAGTGCAAAGGTGGCGCTCCTGTCGCGGCTCAGGAACTTCGTATCCTGCGTCGTCGCGTAGGTCAGGACGCCGTCGACCACCGGATCGTGCGCCACGCGGCTCACGCTGTCGGCGACCGTCTTCTGGAACGCGGCCGAGCCCGCGTCCCTGGCCGGATCGCGGTACACGACGATCATCGCCGTCGCCTGCACGCCGAAGCGATCGGCAAGCAGCTCCTCGGCCCGCAGTGCCTCTGATCCGGGCACGTTCCAGCCGCCCTGGATCAGCTTCCCGCCGCCGAACGTGACCCAGATGTTCAGGCCGATGACGAGCGCCAGGGCGACGAGTGGCAGCCAGCGTCGGAAGCGGTAGTCGAACCTGCCGAGAGCGGCGAACACCGAGGTCCCTCCGATGATGTGCGCAGTCGTGTCGGGGTCTGGCCGGGGCCACTGTAGGGCGCGCGCGAGCGATCGTCCACCGAGCACGGCCGTCGGTATGATCCGCCGGTGACGATGCTGGCGCCGGCGACGTGGTGGCGGGGCCTCGGCAGCCTGACGCGCTCCGGCAGCGCAGTCGAGGGGCTCGCCTGGGCGCTCTATGACTTCGCCAACACGATCTTCTCGTTCGCCATCGTGAGCTTCGCGATGAGCCTCTGGGCGATCCGCTTCCTGGGCGAGGCGGGCGGCCAGTTCTGGTTCACGGTGGCGGTATCGGTCTCGGTCCTGGTCAACGCAATCGTGTCGCCGGTGCTGGGCGCCATGAGCGATCGCGCCGGCCGGCGGAAGGGATTCCTGCTCGTCTTCACCGTGCTGGCGATTGTGCCGACCACCCTGATCGGGACGGTCGACATCGGCCTGGGACTGCTCTTCTTCGGGCTCGCGAACTTCGCCTACCAGGCTGCGCTGATCTACTACGACGCGCTGCTACCGGACGTCGCAAGGCCGGAGACACGGGGACGGCTGAGCGGAATCGGGGTCGCGCTCGGATACCTCGGGACGATCGTGTCGGGCCTGCTCCTGCGACTCACCTTTGACAACGGGGAGACGACCGCGGCCAGCTTCCTGTTGGTCGGCTCGCTCTTCGCCCTCTTCGCGGCGCCGCTCTTCCTCGCCGTGCAGGAGCGGCGGACCGCGGGCGCCCCCTTCCGCGTGCTCGACGCGATCCGATCGTGGTCGCAGCTGCGCTCGACGCTGGCCCACGCGCGGGAGTCGCCCGGCCTCCTGCGCTTCCTGCTCGGGCGCTTCTTCTATACCGATCCGGTGAACACCGCGATCGCGATCATGAGCGCCTTCGCGACGCAGGCCATCGGCTTCACCGCGAGCGAGGCGCTCAGCATCCTCCTGCTGCTGACCGTGGTCGCGGTGCTGGCATCGTTCGGCTGGGGCCTCCTCGTCGACCATTGGGGCGCCAAACGGACCCTGCTCCTCGTACTCGGCGTGTGGGCGATCGGGCTGCTGCTGCTGGGCCTGAGCTTAGAGCGAGTCCCCTTCTACGTCGCCGGCGCGCTGCTGGGAGCCGGGCTGGGCGGGGTCGCGGTCACCGATCGGCTGCTCCTGCTGCGGCTCGCGCCGCCGGAGCGCATCGGTGAGATGTTCGGGTTGTACGGCCTGGTCGGAAAGTTCAGCGCGGTGATCGGCCCGGTGCTCTACGGTGTCATCGTGCTGGTCCTGCTGCCACCGCTCGGCAAGATTGCCTACCAGGCTGCGATCCTCAGCCTGCTGGCGCTGCTGCTGGTCGGCTACCTGATAGTTCGGCGCGTGCCAGAGGGAGTGAACCGATGACGGTGGTGGTTGCGCATCGCGGCGCGTCGAGCGTGGCGCCGGAGAACACCATCGAGGCGTACCGTCTCGCAGTCGAGCAGGGGGCCGATGCGATCGAGCTCGACGTCCACCTCACCGCTGACGGCCAGCTGGCCGTCATTCACGACGAGACACTGGACCGCACCACCGACGGGCATGGCCCCGTGGCGGCACTCAGCATGGACGAGATTCGGGGCTTCGACGCCGGGGCGACATTCGCCGGCGACGACGGATCCTTCCCCCACCGCGGGCGTGGTCTGCGCGTGCCGACCCTCCCCGACGTGATCGCGTGGCTGCCGGCCGAGGTGGGGCTGGTGATCGAGATCAAGGCGAGGGCCGCCGTCGACGAGGTGGTCCGCCTGCTCGGCGACAACCCGGAGGCGCGCAGCCGGGCCAGCGTGATCAGCTTCGACGAGCAGTCGATCCAGCGTTCGCGCGAGCTCGACACCGAGCTGTCGACCGGCCTCCTGCTCGTCCCGTCCGACAGCGTCGAGCGCGGTCTGGTCTGGGTGACCGAGCACGGACATGCGGCGGTCCACCCGTGGGACGGTGATCTCGGCGTCGATCCGACGCCACTGATCAGCCAGGCCACCGCGTACGGCGTCCGGGTCGGCTGCTACGTGGTCAACGAACCGGATCGCATGCAGCAGCTCGCGGCAGCGGGACTGTGGGGCTTCGTCACCGACGTGCCAGAGGTCGCCCGCCGAGCGCTCCCCCGCTGACGCGCACGCTGCTCAGCGGCGGCCGGAGCTCCGGAGCACGGCGAAGACGCCGCGCAGGATCGTGTTGAAGGTGCCGCTGCGCACGAACCGCCCGCCCTCGTGCGCCAGCCCGCCCCAGTCGACCTCGTGCTCGGGAGGCTTCGTCGATCGGTAGCGGGGCCCTCCGCCGGCCGGTCCGCCGGGGGCGGGCGCATCCGCCGGCGGCTCGGCCTTGGCCATGCGGTCGGCGAGCATCTCCTTGGCGGACGCAGGATCCTCATCGCTCGCGTACTCGCCCGCGATCTTGGAGGCGCTGACGACATGGGCGTACTGGTCGGGCGTGATCTGGGCCATCAGCGAGGTCGGTGGCCGCATCATCGTGCGTGCGGTGGGCATCGGTATCCCCTTCGGGTTCAGCGCGGTGATGAGCGCCTCGCCGATCCCGAGCGCCGTGAGCTCCTTCTCGACATCGTAGAACTCGGTGCTCGGGAACGTGTCGGCGGTGGCGTGCACCACCTTCAGGTCGTCGGGGGTGAACGCCCGGAGCGCGTGCTGCACCCGGTTGCCGAGCTGGGTGAGCACCGCCCCCGGCACGTCGGATGGCGCGTGGGTGACGAAGAAAACGCCGATCCCTTTCGACCGGATCAGCCGCGCCACCAGCTCGACCTGCTGCAGGAACGTCTTGTTCGCGTCGCGGAAGAGGAGGTGCGCCTCGTCGAAGAAAAAGACGAGCTTCGGCTTCTCCGGATCCCCGATCTCCGGCAGGCTCTCGTACAGCTTGGCCAGCAGCCACATCATGAAAGTCGAGAAGAGGGCCGGCCGATCCTGCATGTCGGCCAGCTCGAGGATGCTCACGATGCCCTGACCGGCATCGTTCTGGCGCAGGAGATCGTTGACGTCGAACTCCGGGGCGCCGAAGAAGGCGTCGGCACCCTGCTGCTCGAGCTCGACCATCTTGCGGATCATGACGCCCACAGTCGCGGTCGCGACCCCGCCGTACTCCTCCATCTCGGCCTTGCCGGCGTCCGAGTCGAGGTGGTTCAGGAGGGCGCGCAGGTCCTCGAGGTTGATGAGCGGGAGCTTCTTGTCATCGGCGTACTTGAAGGCAACGGCCAGGACCGACTGCTGGGTCTCGTTGAGGTCGAGCACCTTGGCCAGCAGGATCGGCCCGAACGAATGGACCGATGCACGCAACCGCACCCCGGGCTTCTCGCGGACCAAGGTGAAGAACTCGACCGGGTAGGCGTGCGCAGCGAAATCGGTGAAGCCGGTCTGCTCCGCCCGCGTCGTGAGCTTGTCGTTCGGCTGGGCGGGCGCCGCAAGCCCGCTGATGTCGCCCTTGATATCGCTGATGAAGACCGGCACGCCGGCCAAGGACAGCTGCTCGGCGAGCACCTGCAGCGTCTTCGTCTTGCCGGTCCCGGTGGCGCCCGCAACCAGCCCATGCCGATTCAGCATGCTGAGCGGCACGCGTACCTGGACCTCGGGGAGGCTGCTCTCGCCGTCCATCGCAGCACCGAAGACGAGTCCCGGGCCCTCGAACCTGTAGCCGGCCTCGAGCGCCGATTTCAGGTCGGCCATGAGCCCGAGTACTGCATCAGCCGCGCCCGGGATTGACGCGCGGCAGTCCGCGCTTGCCGTCGACCAGGTAGTGCACAAACCACTCGCTGATCAGGCGCAGGTTGTCGACCCGGCGAAACGGGGTGCCGGATCGCGTCAGCTCGTGCGACTCCTCGGGGACTCGCATCAGGCGCACCGGCCTGCGCAGCGAGCGCAGCGCGGAGAAGAGCTCCTCGGCCTGGGTGATCGGACAGCGCAGGTCCTTCTCCGAGTGCTGGATCAGGAGCGGCGTGGTGATCTGCTTTGCGTAGGTGAGCGGTGAGTGGTCCCGGTAGAGGTTCCAGTCCTCCCAGGGGTTGACGCCGTACTCGTATCGCCCGAAGACCGGGCCACCGATGTCGCCCGACAGCATCTGCGAGGTCATATCGTTGACGCTGCGGCAGGTCACCGCCGCCTTGAACCGGTCGGTGTGGCCCACGATCCAGCTCGTCAGGTAACCGCCGTAGGAGCCACCGGTCACGCCGGTCCGCGCCGGATCGGCCAGTCCGTCCTCGATGAGCCCATCGAGCCCCGCCAGCACGTCGCGCATCGGCCCGTCGCCCCAGTCCTGGTAGTTCGCGCTCAGGAACTCCTGGCCGTAGCCCTGCGACCCGCGCGGGTTGCACGCGTAGACGCTGACCCCCGACGCGGCGAGGACCTGCCACTCCCAGTTCAGGCTCCAGCCGTAGAGGGTCGCCGGCCCGCCGTGGATCTCCACCACGACCGGTGCGGGCCGGCTCTTGCTGCCCGCCGGGGCTTTGATGAACCAGCCCTGCACCCGACGGCCGTCGACCTCGTGCCAGCGCTCCACCGGCCCGACGAGCGCGATGTCGGCCCATGCGTCCTTCATCAGGTTCGTCACCCGCCGCATCGCGATGCCGCCTGCGGGGACCTTGCCTCGCCCCAGCTCGCCCACGACCACGTCCGGCGTCTCGTTGCCGCTCACCCGCACCGCCGCGATGCGGGTCCGACCGCGTCCGGCGACCGCAGCGTTTTGGCGACCGAGGTAGTGGCGGTCTCGGGTCAGCCGCTCGACTGCTTTCGACTCCGGATTGACGCGCCACAGCTCGAAGCTGCCCTCGACCGGCGCAGAGAAGATGATCCCGCCCTCATCCGCCTCCCAGTGCAGCCGCGCCTCGCCGCCGCCGAACAGGTCGCTGTTCATCGCGGCATTGGCCTCGAGACCGGTCTCGCCGGTCAGGTCGTCGCCCGCGCCGTCGCGGACGCGGAAGCGCCAGACCGACTCCTGCCTGGTGCCACGCGGCGCCTTGGCGGGCCTTCCGACCGCCGCGATCCAGCGCCCGTCCGGGCTCCATGCCGGCGCCGACCAGTACTGGCTGCCGCGACCCGGCGAGAGGCGCGTGGTCGCCCGGCTGGCGAGGTCAAGGAGGTAGATGTCCTGCCGCCAGGTCAGGTCGGCATCGCCGCGGCCGTCCGATGCGAAGGCAACTCGCTTGCCGTCGGGGCTCCAGGCAGGGCTGAGGTCGTGGCTCGCGCCGCTCGTGAGGCGCTCAGCGGATCCGCTCGCGACATCGATCAGCCAGAGGTTCTGGAAGCGGTCCTCCACGAAGCCGATCCCGTTGAACTGGTAGCGCAGCCGGTCGATCAGCCGGGTGTCCGGCTCCGGGGGCTCGCCGGGCGCCCGTTCCGCCTTGCGCGGGGCGTCCGCGCGCGCGGCGGCGCTCACCACGCACAGCCGCCTGCCGTCCGGGCTCCACGCGATCGCCTCCACGTCGCGCGGCAGGTTGGTGAGCTGCCGCGCCTCCCCGCCGTCGGCGAAGGGAAGGAGCCAGACCTGGGTGGCGCCCATCTTCGGCGCCTCTGCCTTGCCGGCTTGCAGGCCACCGCCGCCGGCTTGCAGCACGGCGCCGCGGTCCGAGAGGAAGGCGATGGTTCGCCCGTCAGGGCTCCAGCGCGGCCCGCCATCGGTCTTGGCCCCCACCGTGATCTGCCGCGCCGGCGCCGAGCCGTCGACGGGCACGACCCAGAGCGAGGAGCGGTAGCCATCCTTGTTGGGGGCCACGCTCTTCACCGCGAAGGCCACCCAGCGGGCGTCGGGCGAGAGTGCGAGGTCGGTCGGAACGCGGAGCTGGTAGAGGTCCTCCGGTCGGGGCGCACGAGGCATCGGTCAATCGGTCTCCTGCTGCGGACGGTCGCGCTGAGCGCCCCAGTCTGGGGAGCCGCGCTGAATTCTGACGGGGCCACGCAGGCCCGGAAGGCTCACCAATTGGTCGCGGTCGAGCGCTCCGTCTCGCCGACCGACTCGAGCCAGCGCTCGGCGTCGATCGCCGCCTTGCAGCCGTCCCCTGCCGCGGTGACCGCCTGGCGATAGCGATGGTCGTGCACGTCTCCGGCCACGAAGATGCCCTCGATGCGCGTCCCGGTCTCGGCGCTCACGATGCAATAGCCGCGCTCGTCGAGATCCAGCTGGCCCTTGAACAGCTCGGTGTTCGGCTTGTAGCCGATGGCGACGAAGACGCCCTGCAGGTCGAGGCGCGATTCCTCGCCGCTCTGGGTGTCCTTGATCGTGACCGCGTTCACCGTCTGGTCGCCGTGGACCTCGGTGAGCTCCTTGTTCCAGAGCACCTCGATCTTGGGATGGGCGATCGCGCGGTCCTGCATGATCTTGCTGCCGCGGAACTGATCGCGCCGCACCAGGATGCTGACCTTCGACGCGAATCGAGTCAGGAAGAGCGCCTCCTCGAGCGCGGTGTCGCCGCCCCCCACCACGGCGATCTCCCGCTCGCGGAAGAAGAAGCCATCGCAGGTCGCACAGGCCGAGACGCCCCGGCCGCGGAAGTGCTCCTCGGAGGGGAGTCCCAGCCAGAGTGCCGATGCTCCCGTCGCCACGATGACCGATTCGGCGCGGTACTCGTCCTCGCCGACCCACAGCCCGAAGGGACGCGCGCTGAAGTCGACCCGGGTGACATCCCGCTCGACGATCTTCGTTCCGAACCGCTCGGCCTGGTCGCGGAAGAGCTGCATCAGCTCGGGGCCCTGGATCCCGCCGGGAAAGCCGGGGTAATTCTCGACGTCGCTGGTGATCATGAGCTGACCCAGCGGCACGTTGCCACCCAAGACGATGGGCTGCAGGTTGGCTCGGGCGGCGTACAGAGCGGCGGTCAGCCCGGCCGGTCCCGAGCCGATGATGGCGACCTTGCGGTGGCGCTCATCGGTCTGCGGCTGGGTGGAGGTTTCGGGCGGAATCGTGGCCGTCATGCACGCTCAGTCTAACGCGAACGCCGCTCCGGCCCGCCAGCGCGTCAGTCCGCGGGAGCGCTCGGTGCGGCTCCATCGGTGAGCGCCCAGGCCAGCGCCGCGCTGAATTCCGCACTGCCGCCGGCCTTGGCCAGGATGCGAACGTGGGGGTCATGGTGGACCATGAGCGGCAGCGAACCGCGCTCGCTCCCGGTCCAGAAGAGGACCGGCAGTGTCGGATAGCGCTGACGAGTCGCCATGAAGAGGGCGGCACTCAGCTCGTGCTCGAGCCGCCAGTCGAGGATCACCATCGCCGGCGAACTCGCGCCGCGCAGCACGTCGAGGTAGGAGCCGGCGGTCCCGAAGGCGATCGCCTCGAGCCCCGCGAGCTCGCACATCTCGACGGCGAGGTCCGCTGCCGCGGGCTCGTCGTCCACGACCCAGACCCGGTCGGAGTGCGGCTCGGGGCGGGTCGCGGACCAGGGCACCGCAGCCTCACGGAAGGTCGTCATTTGCGGCGATTCTGCATTACACGTGCCGCCCGGCCAAACCCAGGGTGAGCCGATCGGCTGCTCAACTCGTACCATGAGCCAATGAGCAGTATTGCGCGACGACGGAGCGTGGCCGTCGACGTGGGCGGCGTCTGGGTCGGCGGCGATCACCCTATCGTCGTGCAGTCGATGACCAACACCGACACCGCCGACGCGGATGCGACCGCCATCCAGGTCGCCCAGCTGGCGCACGCGGGCTCGGAGCTGGTGCGTGTCACCGTCAACAACGATGCCGCCGCGCAGGCGGTGCCGCTGATCCGCCAGAAGCTCGACGGACTCGGCGTCGGGGTGCCGCTGATCGGCGACTTCCACTACAACGGCCACCTGCTGCTCACGAAGTACCCGGAGGCCGCGGCCGCCCTGGCGAAATACCGCATCAACCCGGGCAACGTCGGGACCAAGCGCCACGACGAGCAGTTCGCCCAGATCGTGGAGGTGGCGATCGCCAACGGCAAGCCGGTGCGCATCGGTGTCAACTGGGGCTCGCTCGACCAGCAGCTGCTGACCGAGATGATGGACGCCAACGCTGCCCTGGCCGAGCCGCAGGAGAGCCGTGAGGTGATGATCGAGGCGATGGTCGAGTCGGCCGTGCGCTCGGCTCGGCTGGCCGAGGAGACGGGCCTCGGTCACGACCGGATCATCCTCTCGGCCAAGGTCTCCGGCGTGCAGGACCTGGTCGAGGTCTACGCCCGGCTGGCGGCCCGCTGTGACTACCCCCTCCACCTGGGCCTCACCGAAGCGGGCATGGGGTCGAAGGGGATCATCGCCTCGACCGCCGGACTCTCGATCCTGCTGCAGCGGGGGATCGGCGACACGATTCGGGTCTCGCTCACGCCCCAGCCCGGCGGCGACCGGACCGAGGAGGTCCAGATCGCCCAGCAGGTCCTCCAGTCGCTGGGCCTGCGCAGCTTTGCGCCGCAGGTCAGCGCCTGCCCCGGCTGCGGCCGCACGACGTCGACCTTCTTCCAGGAGATGGCGCGCGACATCACCGAGTACCTGCGCGCCCAGATGCCGATCTGGCGCGAGGCCCACCCGGGCGTCGAGGAGATGAAGGTCGCCGTGATGGGCTGCGTCGTGAACGGGCCGGGCGAGTCGAAGCACGCCGACATCGGGATCAGCCTGCCCGGCACGTTTGAGGAGCCGGTCGCGCCCGTCTTCGTGGACGGCGCGCTGCGCACGACACTGCGCGGAGACGACATCGTGCCCCGCTTCCTGGCCCTGCTCGACGAATACGTCGAGCAGCGGTACGCCACGGTCAGCGGCGCGGCTCCCAGCTGAAGAAGCGGAGCGCGAGCAGCACTCCCGCAGCGCCCCACGCCGCGATCACGGCCAGGTCCGACCATGCCAGCGGGGTGCCCGCGTAGATCGCGAGCATCGCGTTCGCGAAATGCCGCACCGGGAAGACGCTCGAGAGCGTGTCGATCCAGGCGGGCGCACCGTCGAGGCGGATGAACACGTTCGAGATGAAGAGGAGCGGCAGGATCGTGGCGTTGACGACCGCCGGCGCGGCATCGGCGTTCGGGATGAAGGCGGTCAGGGCCAGGCCGAGCGCACAGAAGCTCGCCGCACCGAGCACCAGGGTCACCGCCAACTCGGGCAGGTGCGCCCAGGGCACGGCGACGTTGTAGAAGAGCGCGCCGAAGGCGGCCACGATGACCACCAGCAGCACGGCAATCACCACCGCGTGGATGATCCGGCCGGCGAGGTACGACCAGGCGGGAAGCGGAGTGCCCCGCATCCGCTTCAGGATCCCTTCGTCGCGGGCCATGGCCACGCTCATCGCCAGGTTGGTGTACGTCGCGGTGATGACCGCGAAGACGATGATCGCCGGCGTGTAGAAGCGCGACGCGTCGCCGCTGCCGCGCCCGATCAGGACGTTGAAGATGACCATGAACATGAGCGGAAAGACGAAGGTGAAGAAGGCCGCCGCGGGATTTCGCCAGAAGGCGCGGTTCTCGAAGCGCACCTGGCGGACCGCCAGGCCGATGCCGCTCACGCCGCCTCCCCCGAGCCGGTGAGCCGCAGGTAGACATCCTCGAGCGACGGCCTCGCGACCTCGATTCCCGCCAGCTCGATATCGGCGGAGAGTGCCCAGTCGGTCAGCTCGTGGAGGAGGCGGGTAGGAGCCTCTGTTCGGATCTCGTATACCGATCCCGCCTGCTGCGCCGCGAAGCTCTCCGGCAGGGAATGGCCCTCGGGCAGCGAGAAGCTGATCGCGGTCTTGCCGGTGTCGCGTCCGCCCAGGCTCTCCGGCGTTCCCTGCGCCACGATCCGGCCGTCCGCGATGATCGCAACGCGGCCGGCCAGCGACTGGGCCTCGTCCATGTAGTGAGTGGTCAGCAGGATCGTCTTGCCCAGGCCCGCCAGGTCGCGGACCACATCCCACGCCTGGCGACGGGCCGATGGGTCAAAGCCGGTCGTCGGCTCGTCGAGGAAGAGCAGATCCGGGTCGCCGACGAGGGCCAGCGCGAGGTCGACGCGACGTCGCTGCCCGCCGGAGAGCTGGTTGATGCGTCGATTGCGCGCGTCGGTGAGGCCCACCAGCGCCACCACCTCGTCGACGTCGCGCGGCCGGGCGTAGTAGCCGGCGTACATCTCGACGGCCTCAGCCACGGTCAGGTAGCCGGAGAGCCCGGTCGACTGCAGGACGATCCCGATCTGCTCTTTCAGCCGGCTCGCCTGCCGGGCGGGGTCGATCCCGAGCACCGAGACCTCGCCACCGTCGCGGGAGCGGTACCCCTCCAGGATCTCGACCGTGGTCGTCTTGCCGGCTCCGTTCGGGCCAAGCAGGGCGAAGACCTCGCCGCGCGCGACATCGAGGTCGAGCTCGCGCACCGCCTCGATCTCGCCATACGCCTTCTTGAGCCCACGCACCCGGATGGCGAGCTCTGAATCGGCCATTCGGGAGGCCGGCCGCGTCAGCTTGCCGCCAGGAAGGTCCAGGCCGCGGCGACGAAGGAGAGGACCAGAAATGCGATCAGCGCGAGGGGCAACAGCGCGACCGCGAGGTTCTGCCTCGGCTCGGAGGGCTGCTCCTCGGGAAGCGCGACCAGGGCAGATGAGTCGTCGCTCGTCGCCGGAAGGTTCGTGCTCATGCTCACTCCTTGCCGAGAAGGATGGCCAGCTGCGCCGCCAGGTCACCTGCGGTCAGCTCGCCAATCTGGTGCCCCACCACGATCCCGTTGCGATCGACGAAGAAGCTCTCCGGCGGACCGATGATGCCGTACCGTCCCGCCACCTCGCCGTTCGGGTCCATCGCTGCCGGCCACGCCGCCCGCATCTGGGCCATGAAGTCTCGCGCATTCTCCGACCGGTCGTTGAAGACGATGCCGACCACCGC
>JBDUDC010000137.1:0-3926 GCA_040003165.1 Chloroflexota bacterium | reverse complement strand
GCGGACGCGCTGCCGAACCGTTGCTCGGGTGCCGGCTGGAGCGCCTGCAGGATGGCGTCGTCGAGGCGAGGCGGGACTTCCGGTCGAAGCTGCGACGGCCGCGCGGGAGGCCCGCCACGATGTGCCGCCAGCATCTCGTCAGGATTCGAGCCGCGGAACGGCAGCTCCCCGGTGAGCGCCTCGTAGAGGACCACGCCGACCGCGAACAGGTCGCTCGCCGGCGTGAGCGCGTCTCCGCGCAGCTGCTCCGGCGACATGTAGGCCAGGGACCCGATGCTGCTCTCACCGTCGAACCGGTCGTCGCTGACTCGGGCGATTCCGAAATCGATGAGCTTGAGCGGTCCGGGGCCGACCAGCACGTTGCCGGCCTTCACGTCGCAGTGGACCAGCCCCCGGGCGTGGACGGCCTCCAGCCCGTCGAGCAGCTGGGCGCCGAGGTCGAGCGCCTCGTCGACCGCCAGCGGGCCGCCACCGCTAAGCCGCTCGCGCACGGAGCGATAGCGCTCGAGCAGCTCCATCACGATGAAGTGCAGGCCGCCGTCGCTCCCCGAGTCGTAGACATGAACGAGGTTCGGGTGCGAGATGCCCGCCGCCGCCCGAGCCTCTTCCAGGAAGCGATCGATGAAGGGTTCGCGCTCGGCATACGGCGGGCCGAGGATCTTGATCGCGACCTCGCGGCCGAGGCGCTCGTCGTCGGCGCGATAGACGCGTGCCATGCCGCCCCGGCCCACGAGGCCGGTGATCCGGTACCGATCGGCCAGCAGCAGCCCGATGGTCGGATCCGGTCCTGCGGGGGCCTCGGCCGCCAGCGGCGGCTTCTGCTGATCGCTCATGGCGAGTTCAGCGCGCGCAGGACCGATGCCACGCCGCGCGCGCTCCCCTCGACGTCGTCGATGGCCCGGGCGAGCCCGCGCAGGGCGGGATCCGCGATCGCGGAGCCCCCCTCCGCCATGGCGATCCCCAGCGCCAGGTCCGCGCGATGGGCCTCGGGCGCGGCGGCCGCGAAGTCGCGCCGCGCCCTGGCCAGCGCGTCCGTGTCTCCGGAGGTGAGCGCATCGCTACCGCTGCGCAGCGCATCCAGGAGGCGGCCTGCCGTCTTGATCCAGAGGGGAAGGGTCACGAGGCCGGGCTGCCACGCGCGGATGGCAGCCAGGTCAGCGTCAGCGCCGCCGACCGCCTCCACCGCGGCCGCGAGGTCGCCCCGGTCGAGGGCGGTGAGCGCGGCACCGAGCTGCGTGACGACTCGCTCGGTTCGGCGCCGCATCGACGCAAAGGTCGATGCCGGCTCGACCGCGCCACGAAGCTGGGCGGCGATGGCTGGCAGGCCAGGGTTCAGGTGCAGGCGCGTCATGGCGAGCCCCTCGCCGTTGGCGACGCCTGAGACCCGATCGACCGCCAGCATCGCCGCGTCGGCGGATCCCCCGGCGGCGTCGAGCAGGTCGGCGGCGCTCCCCAGCGCGGGCGCCGGATCGCTCTCCCCGTCCACCGTCGCCGCCGTCCCCTGGCGGCCGGCGGACAGGGACGCCTCGAGGGCGGTATGGAGCCGATCGAGCGCGATCGTCGCCGCCAGGCCGGCGTCGCGCACCGTACCCGAGCGGACCGCGTCGACCGATGGGTCGGCACGCGCCGGGTCTGCGGACCGACCAACGAACAGCAGGCCGGAGGTGAGGATCGCCAGCGCTCCGACGACGCTCGCCGGCCGCGCCAGCCGCTGGGTGGATGGCTGCATTCCAGCCCCTATCATGGAGCGATGGAGCTCGCCGCGACGATCGGTCGCCTTCCGAAGGCCGAGCTGCATCTCCACCTCGACGGTGCGCTCCGCCCCGAGACCGCAGTCGACCTCGCCACGGCGGCCGGGATCGCGCTCGACCTCGATGAGGCACGACGCCGGATGATCGCACCGCGCCATGGCGTCGACCAGGCCGCGCTGCTCACGTACTTCGACCTGCCGATCACCCTGCTCCAGACGGCCGATGCCCTCGAGCGCGTCACCGCCGAGCTGATCGCCGATCTCGCCTCGGACGGCGTGGCGTATGCCGAGATCCGCTGGGCGCCGCGGCTGCACCTGCAGGAAGGCCTCGCGGTCGCGGAGGTGATCGACGCCGTCTCGCGTGGAATCAGCCGCGCCGCGGCGAAGCTCGGCCCGGGGACTCCGCTGATTGGCCTCGTGGTGGTCGCGATGCGCTCACACCCTCCGGCCGCAAACGTCGAGCTCGCGCGCACCGCCGCGGCCTTCGGCGCTCCGCTGGTCGGCTTCGATCTCGCCGGCCTGGAGGCGGAGTATCCCGCTCCACCGCACGCGGCGGCATTCCGGGCGGCCGAGGAGGGCGGCCTGCATCTCACCGTCCACGCCGGCGAGGTGCCGGGGCCGGCACATGTCCGCGAGGCGCTCGAGCTGGGCGCCGAGCGCGTTGCGCACGGTGTGACCGCGATCGAGGATGCCGAGCTGATGGCGCTCCTCCGCCAGCGCGACGTCACCCTCGACCTGTGCCCCACCAGCAACGTCCAGACCGGCGTCGTGCCGGAGCTCGCGGAGCACCCGCTCGCCGCGCTCCACCGGGCCGGCGTGAGCGTGACGATCTCGACTGACGATCCGACCATCGCTGCGACCACGCTCAGCGGGGAGCTCGCCGCGACGGCCACCGCCCTCGGGCTGAGCCGCGCCGAGCTGGCCGCCATCGCCCTCAATGCATTCGATCGAGCCTTTGCCCCACGGCAGATGATCGCTCCCCGGCGCGCGGAGGCCGCATCGGCGTGGCGCTCGTGGGTCGACGAGAGCCCGATCAGCTGAGCGACCCGAGGAGCAGCCTTCGAACCTCCGCCGGTCCGGCGGCGACCGCGTCCGGACGCCGCTCCCCGGTGAGTGTCCCGGCAAGACGCGCGTCGGCCACGCCGGTCAGCACCAGGATCGAGCGGATGCCGGCCCGATGGGCCGCCACCACGTCGGCATCCGGGTTGTCGCCGACCACGACGGCCTCCTCCGGCGCCACGCCGCTCGCCTCGAGGGCGGACAGGAACATCGCCGGCTGCGGCTTGCCGATCACCTCGGGCTCGATCCCGGTCCCGGCGGCGACCGCGGCGACCATCGTCCCCGCCCCGGGCAGAAAGCCGTCCGCGGTCGGATAGAGATGGTCCGCGTTGGTGGCGATAAAGCGCGCCCCGGCCAGGATCGCGCCGATTGCGGCGGCGAGGCGCCGGTAATCGAAGGCGGTATCGAGGCCGACCACCACCGCATCGTAGCGACGGTCGAGGCTCCCGCCGTCGTAGCCCTCACCGACGGCATCGGCGGCGGCCACCGCCTCGTACCCCGCCGCCGAGAGCTCGTCAGCGATCCCGCGCCCGCCGACCGCCAGTACGCGCCGCACGTCGGCCGCGTGGCGGGCGAGATGCTGGATCGTCGCGCTGGTCGAGGTCACCACCTCGTCCCGGGTGGCGGTGATGCCGAGCCTGCCGAGGCGGGCGACGTATGCCGCCCGGTCGACGGTCGAGTTGTTCGTCGCGAAGCGGACCCCTACGCCGGCTGACTTGAGGTCGGCGACCAGCTCGGCCGCACCTTCGATCGCGCGATCGCCACGGTAGATCACGCCATCGAGGTCGAAGATCACGAGCCGGATGACCGGCGGAAGGTCTCCCACGGCGGCGATCATAAGCGGCCGCCGCCATGCGGCCCCGCGTCGAAGAAAAGGATTGAGCAGTTGCGCGGCCGCGAAGTATCATGCCGCAGACCACGCGCGGGCATTCCCTCGAGCCCCGGCGCGACGGAGCCGCGTCGATGCGGACACCCCACGACGGAGGGTTAAGGAGATTCCATGCGGAAGCATCGGTTTGGCTTGATTGCCGGCCTGTCGATCGGCGTGCTTGTGCTCAGCGCCTGCCAGGGCGGCGGCGGCACTCCCGGGGCGAGCGGCGGCGGCGGCAGCGGACCC
>JBDUDC010000136.1:0-3980 GCA_040003165.1 Chloroflexota bacterium | reverse complement strand
GCTGACCCGGTCGCGGCGATGAGCGTCCCGCACGTCCGGCCCTCAGGGGAGGAGCGTATCGATGTGGAGATCAGCGAGGTCGCGAACGCAGGAATGTGGCACGGGCGTGGTGAAGAGCGCCAGGTGTCCCGTCGCGTGCGGGTGCACGCCACGCTCGGCGGCGAAGCCGCGAAATTGCGGGTCTATCGTGAGTCGGTCCGCGCGGGTGTCGTTGACCTGGTCGAGGCGGCGCGCCGCGGGCGGCCACCGAGGGTCGATGCGATCGCTGCCTGCGCGAGCCTCGCCACGGCGCTCGCCGCCCAGCATGCCGCTGACAGCGGCCATGTCCAGGAACCCGAACAGCTACAGCTGAGGAGATTTGCGTGATGCATCAATCGTTCGACACCAGGCGGCGCCGCCGGCCATCGGGATTGGTGCCCGCACTCGTTGCGCTCTCGCTCCTGGCCACGCTCGTCTCCGCCGGGGCGGTCCGGGCGGATCCAGTCCCGCCGCTCACAAACCTGAGTCACCTCGACTTCCTGGGCGACACGGTCACGCCGCCCTCGCAGGCCGGCCACACGACGTACCGCCTGGCGGAAGAGCCGAGCTTGCGCGTCCTGTGGACATACGCCGAGCCGGACGGCAGCGGAGGCTACAAGCGCCTCGGCGGTGGCACTTACAACCCTGCGACGAACACCTACGGCCAGGGCGCCTTCAATACCGACGACCTCACTAGAGCGGCGGTGGTGTACCTCCGCCATTGGCGTTTGTTTGGCGACATTCACAGTCGCGACGCCGCCTATGGCTTGCTTCGCGCGGTGACCTATATGCAGACGGTGAGCGACGACGCGCGTAACGGCAACTTCGTGCTCTGGATGCAGCCGAACGGGGAACTCAATCGGAGTGCGATCCCCGAGGAGAGCCCCCACCCTTCCGACTCGGGCCCGTCGTACTGGCTCGCGCGCGGCATCTGGGCGCTGGGTGAGGGCTACGAGGCCTTCCGCGCTGCCGATCCGGCCTTCGCCGCGTTCCTGCGCCAGCGCTTGAACCTGGCCCTCGACGCCCTGGATCGCCAGGTGCTTGTCCGCTATGGATCGCACCGGCTTCTCGACGGAGCACAAGTCCCGGCGTGGCTGATCGTCGACGGCGCCGATGCCAGCTCAGAGGCCGTCTATGGACTGTCGGCATACTTCCGCGCCACCGGCGACGCCCGCGCTCACGACGACCTGGCGCAGCTGGCCGATGGCCTGGCGCAGATGCGCATCTCCGCCGACACGTCGACCTGGCCGTTCGGGGCGATCCTGCCATGGGCCGGCTCCCGATCCGTGTGGCATGCCTGGGGGGACCAGATGGCCGGCGCGCTCGCCACTGCCGGTGCCGCCCTGGGCGACCGGGCCTTCGTGAAGGTCGCCGTCTCCGAGGTGGCGAGCTTCACACCGCACTTGCTCGCGCAGGGAGGGGCGGAGCAGGGCTGGTTGCCCGCGCCGGCCGAGCGGGCGCAGATCGCCTACGGCGCGGACGCCACGCTGCAGAACCTGCTGCGCACGGCCGACGCCAGCGGGCTCGATGGCTTCCGCCAGCTGGCCGCCATCCAGGGCGCCTGGTACTTCGGCAACAACCGGTCGGGCGTGCAGATGTACGACCCCGCAACCGGTCGCACCTTCGATGGGCTGGAAGCGGACGGCCGGGTCAACCGCAACAGCGGCGCCGAGAGCACGATCCACGGCCTGCTCTCGATGATGGCGCTCGACGCCCGACCGGATGTGGCGGCTGCGGCCACTGCGCGGAACACGCGCGTCGAGCAGCTGAGCTGGACCCTGCTTGAAGCCGAGGCTGGGACCCTGCGCGGGCCCGCGGCGGTCGT
Organism: Chloroflexota bacterium; assembly: GCA_040003165.1. Lineage (GTDB taxonomy): Bacteria > Chloroflexota > Limnocylindria > QHBO01 > QHBO01 > JALYSK01. The sequence goes on along the minus strand of JBDUDC010000136.1, from coordinate 2,137 downwards.
CACGCCGCCGAGCGCGTGGACCGGGGAGAGCCTGTGGAGCAGCGGTCGGTACGTCGAGCTGCTCCCCGGCGGCCGCGTGACGGTCACAGCCACGCCGCCCGAGGCGGGGCGTTACCGGCTGCTGCCGATCTTCGATCGCCAGGAGGCTCCGCTCCGATCGATCGGCACCCGCCATCGATTCGGCACCGTGCCGCTCGGGATCGCGTGGCAGGGTGGCGCCGGCGCCCCCGGCGTCTCGCCGACGTCGGGCTACCTCGACATCGGCAACGTCGGATCGGACCGCGCGCTCGCCAATGCCCCGGTCGCGATCGAATCGGCCTATGTCGGGGACGGTCGTCCGGTGCGGCTCGACGCCCTGCTGTTGCAGCCGGAGATCGAGCGCCTGATGCTCGCGGGCGAAGGTGGCAGGCAGGGCCTGCTCCGGAGCTGGGCGACACAGCGTCGCGTCGCGACGGTCGACGCCGGAGCGACGGGCATGACCGCGTACGCCTACGACGCCCAGGGCCGCCTGGTCGAGACCGTGAGCGGCACCGGGAGCCTGATGGTGCCGGTGGAGACGTACGGCTTCACGTATCTCGTGAGCGGGTAGCCGGCTTGTGGCGCCGCCCTCAAGCTTGATGGGCGGCGCCGACCGGATGTCACGTCGCGATCCGAGCTGAGACCGCGGCGACCGTCGTGTGCGCGACCCACTATCCTGACCTCGCCACGATGCGCCGAGCCAGAGCCGATGAGCCAACCCTGAACCCCGCTGACCGCCGCTATCGCGATGCGGTCGCCGCGCCTGCGCGCCGCCAGCGTGGTCGATTCCGGCGCCGCGTGCTTCTCACTTTGCTTGTAGTCCTCGCCGTCGTGGTCGTCGCCGCAGGCCTGCTATGGGGTCGCGTCACCGCATTCAACGACAAGGTCTCGACGGCGCCGGCGTTCTCATCATCCCTCCTCGGCCCCCTGAACGGCTCGGATCGGGTCAACGTCCTCATGCTCGGGTACAGCGGCGCGTCACATGACGGCACGTACCTGAGCGACTCGATCAACATCCTCTCGATCGACCCGAAAACGAACACGACCACCACCATCCCGATTCCGCGCGACCTGTGGATCGAGGGCGACCCGGCCCTGCCCGACAACGGCAAGGTGAACGAGGTCTTCGCGGCCGGCTACCTGCGCGGCGGGGCCGACGAGGGCGGCCGCGCCGCCGCCGAGGTGCTCTCACACGTGACCGGGTTGACGATCCATCACTGGATCGCGATTGACTTCATCGGATTCCAGGAGATGGTCGATGCCGTCGGCGGGGTCACGGTCGACAACCCGCGAGCATTCGCCTACACGACCGATGAGGACCTCTACCGGCGCGGCCTCTTCAAGACCGGGTCGTTCAACAAGGGAAGGCTCGAGCTCAACGGGGCACAGGCGCTGGCGTACACCCGCGCGCGCTACACGAACGTTCAGGAGGAGGCCAGCGACTTCGCGAGATCCGTGCGCCAGTCGCGTGTGCTCGCCGCCCTGAAGCAGAAGCTCGGAGAGGGCGGCATCGGCTCGCTCGGCCCGGGCCTGCGGCTGATGGACGCGTTGCAGGGCCGGGTGCGTACCGATCTTTCGGCGGTCGACCTCTATCTGCTGTCCGGGCATCTCGGATCCGACCGGCGCATAGAGCTCAGTGAGGGCCAGATCCTCGAGGCGACCACCAATACCCTCGGCCAGTACGTGCTGGTCGTCGTCGGCCGGAGCACGCCGATCGACTACGAGCCGCTGAAGGCCTACATCCGCGAGCGCCTGGCGGAGCCGATTCAGAAGGGTCCCTCGCCGAGTCCCTAGAATCGATCGATGATCCCCGCCGACCAGCGCGACGCGCACGTTCGCGCGATCCTGCGCCAGCTTCCGAGCTCGCCGGGCGTGTACCTCATGAAAGACGCCGGCGGCCGCGTGCTGTACGTCGGCAAGGCGGACAGCCTCCGCAGCCGGGTCCGCAGCTACTTCGGAAGCAAGGACGTGCCGGATGCGCGCATCGCGCGGATGACGCGCGAGGTGGCGGACATCGACTACATCCTGACCGACACGGTCAGCGAGGCGTTCCTGCTCGAGAACAACCTGATCAAGGAGCATCGGCCCCGCTTCAACATCCGGCTGCGCGACGACAAGA
>JBDUDC010000135.1:0-3989 GCA_040003165.1 Chloroflexota bacterium | reverse complement strand
TGAGGAGGCCGATTCGTGCCGTCGTTCGCCGACCTGACCGAGGAATTCCTGCAGCGTGAGTTCGAGGAGTCACCCGTCCGCGCCAGCGGGCTCGGGCTGACCGAGTACGACGACCGGCTCGACGACCTGTCGGAAATGGCGTTCGAGCGCCGGCGAGCTGCCGATGCGGACTGGCTGAAGCGATGCGAGGCGGCGGAGGTGCTCGGCCTCGACGCAGAGATCGACCGCGACCTGATCCTCAGCACGCTGCGCGGGCGCCAGATCACCGATGAGTTCGAGATGTGGCGTCGCCAGCCGGACACCTATCTGAACCCGGGGATGCAGGGCATCTTCGCCCTCTTCCTCCACCGTCTGCGTCCCGAGGCCGAGCTGGTCGATGCCGCGGTCAGCCGGCTGCGGCAGATCGGCGACAACCTCGAGGCGGGCAGGGCCAACCTTCGGCCGGACATGGTGCCGGCCATCTTCCTCGAGCGCGCCGCCAAGCAGGCGCGGGCAGGCGCCCGCTACGTGCGCGACCTCCTGCCGGAGCAGGTCGACGACTCGTCCCTCCGCGGCAAGATCGCCGATGCCGGGGCCCAGACCGCGACCGCGTACGAGGGCTACGTCGCCTTTCTTGAGGAGATGCGCTCGGCGGCCAGCGGCGACTACGCGCTCGGCGAGGAGCGCTACACGCGGCTGCTGACTGAGAAGGAGCTGCTCGGCTTCGGAGCGCGCGAGCTGCGCGACCGCGGCCAGGCCGAATACGACCGCCTGGCCGGCGAGCTGACGCGCTGCGCCCGTGAGCTGAAGGGCACCGACGACTGGAAGCAGGTCCTCGACGAGCTCAACGAGGATCATCCCCGGACGCCGGAGGAGATGCGCGTCGGCTACGAGGACTGGACGAACCGCGCGCGGGAGTACCTGCGCGAGCATCGGCTGGTGAGCTTCCCGGCCGGCGAGGAGTGTGCGGTAGTTCCTTCCCCGCCGTTCCAGCGCCCGGTCCTGGCGGTCGCCTCGTACATGAGCCCGCCGCCCTTCTCTGACCGGATGCTGGGCCACTTCTTCGTCCCGTTCCCGCCCGATGGCGCGAGCGAGGACGAGATCCAGAAGCGGCTCGCCTCGAACGCCTACGCCGGGATTCCCACCACCTCTGTGCACGAGGCCTATCCCGGCCACCACTGGCACCTCGTCATGTCGAAGGCCAATCCGTCGAAGGTCCGCCACGTCTTCAAGACGCCGTACTTCACCGAGGGCTGGGCGCTCTACGCGGAGCGGATGATGCGCGAGCAGGGCTTCTTCACCGATCGCGCGCACGAGATGTTCCAGTACGAGGCGACCATCTTCCGGGCGGCGCGAATCATCGTCGACACCTCGCTCCACATGGGCGAGATGAGCTGGGACGAGGCGGTCCGCTACATGACAGACCACACCGCGCTGACCGAGCCGACCGCCAAGGCGGAGGTAACGCGCTACTGCGCCTGGCCGACCCAGGCATCCTCGTACCTGACCGGCTCGCTCGAGATCGCCCGCATCCGTGAGGCCTTTTTCGCCCGGCGTGGCTCATCGGATACCGATGCGCTTCGCGCCTTCCACGATGGGATCACGTCGTCGGGTGGGCTTCCAATCGCGCTCGCGGAGCGGGCCGCACTGGCGGTCGCATCGCCAGTCGATCGAGCGGGCGTCGCCTCCGCCTAACCTGCTAGGTTTTGTCCTGAATGGGCGATACCATTCGGCCGATGACGAAGCGTGCCGCACCCAGTCCGGCTGACGCGCCTGAGCTGGAGATACGCCCGCTCACGCCCGGCCGCATGGCCCATCTCGCCGCGCTCTTCGGGCAGGGCGGCGATCCGAAGTGGTGCTGGTGCGCGTTCAACCGTGTACGAGGTATGACATGGGCCAACTCCACCCGGGAGTCCAACCGAGAGGTGCTCGCCACAGCGGTGCGCACCACCGCCCGGCAGCATCGGGCTCCGGGGTTGGTTGCCTACCAGGACGGCGAGGCGGTCGGCTGGGTGAGCATGGGGCCGCGCGACGACTATGAGCGCGTCCAGCACTCCGTGGTGCTGGCCCCGCTCGACGACAAGCCGGTCTGGTCGATCGTCTGCTTCGTGGTCGGCCGGCGCAGCCGGGGAAAGGGAGTGGCGCGTGCCCTGCTCGACGCGGCGATCGCGTACGCGCGGGAGCACGGCGCCACGCTGCTGGAGGCCTACCCGGCCGATACCGAAGGCGGGCACATCCCGGCGGCCTCTGCCTATCGGGGGACGGTCTCGATGTTCGAGCACGCCGGGTTCGAGGTCGTCGCGCGCCGGCAGTTCAACAAGAGCAGCCCCGTCCGGCCCATTGTCCGGCGCCGAATCCGCAAGGCGCGCTAGGCCTACCAGCGCTCCTCGTGCAGCAGCGTCTCGAGCGCGACGCGGCCGCCCGCACGATTCGGCGCGGTCAGCAGCGATGGATCGGCCGGGTAGCCGAAGGAGAGGAGGAAATCGCAGCGCATCTCCTGCGGCAGACCGAGCAGCCGTCGCGCCAGGTCGTGGTCATAGGCCGTGGCCGGCACGCTGCCGATCCCCAGCTCCCAAGCGGCGAGGACCATGTTCTGCGCCGCCCTGCCGAGATCCCACATGATCGAGAAGCCACGGTCGGAGACGCTGGGATCGGGCGTCACCAGGGCAATCGCAAGGGGGGCGTCTGCAAGGTGCCCCGCGTATGGCCCGACCTTCGACAGCTCGCGGAGGTGCTCTCGGTCGCGCAGAACCACGAAGCCCCAGCGCTGCTCGTTCTTCGAGCTGCCGGCTCGTCTCCCCGCGTTCAGGATCCGATCCAGGTGCTCCGGAGCGAGGGCAAGGTCGGCGAACTGTCGCACGGCGCGAAGCGAGTTGATTGCCTGCCAGGTTTCCATCAGCTGTCGGTGACCTCGATCCGGATCCGCTTGTTGATGCGGCCCTTGCTCTCGTAGCCGACCACCCGCACGCGGCCGATCTCGGAGGTGCGGGCCACGTGTGTCCCACCATCGGCCTGCAGGTCGAGCCCGACGATCTCGATCGTCCGGACCTCGCTGATGCCATCGGGCAGAAGGTTGATCTTGGTGCGGATCAAGTCGGGGATCGCGAATGCCTCGTCACGCGGCAGCACATTGACCCGGATCTCGCGGTCCGCGGTGATCTCCTCGTTCACGCGCCGCTCGATCTCGGCCACGAGCTCAGCGTGCATCGTCTCGAACTCGAAGTCCATGCGTCCCGAGAGCGGCTCCATGTTGCCGCCGGTGACGGATGCCTGGTGGTCCCGCCAGACCACGCCGCACAGCACGTGCAGCGCGGAGTGGGTGCGCATCAGCGCGTGGCGCCGACCCCAGTCGACGGTCGCGCTTACTGCTGTGCCGACCGGTGGCGGCTCGCCTTCGACGCTGTGCCAGATGTGGTCGCCGAGTTTCCGGGCGCCGGTTACTCCCCATGCGCCGCCACCGGCTCCCACCAGCCGCCCGCTGTCGGCGGGCTGGCCTCCGCCACCGGGATAGAACGCGGTGCGATCCAGGAGCACGGCGTCGGCATCGGTCTCGAGCACGCGCGCATCGACGGACCGCAGGTAGGCATCGCGGTAGGCGATGTTGTCGCTCATCGGTGCAAGGCTAGCGCGGGGGCCGCGCCTGCGCGTGGCACCATGCGCGCATGACCTTCTCCGAGGCGCAGGACGCCTTCTTCGCCGATTTCTTTCGCCTCTACCCGGTCCACGCGACCGAGGCAGGCAACCACGAGCATGACGGGGAATGGCCCGACCTGAGCGCTGCCGGCCACGCCGCGCGTCTCGCCTTCCTGGACGCCGCGCGCGCTGACCTCGCGGCCGCCGACTCGGCCACCATGACACCGGACGAGGCGATCGACCGCGACGTGCTGCTGACCCAGATCGACGCCCTGCGGTTCGACGAGGAGGAGCTCCGCGAGCATTCCTGGAACGCGATCGCCTATGTCTACCTCTTCGGCACCGGGCTCTTCGGGCTGCTCTCCCGCGAGTTCGCC
>JBDUDC010000134.1:0-3995 GCA_040003165.1 Chloroflexota bacterium | reverse complement strand
GTCATCATCCTGCGCAGCGATGAGCCGATCGACGAGGAGATCCTCGACAAGGTCGCCCTTTTCACCGACGTCGACGTGCACGCCGTCATCCCGTTGCGAACCGCGCAGAGCATCTACGAGGTGCCGATCCAGCTCGAGCGGTCGGGCCTCGGCAAGCTCATCACCCGCGAGCTCAATATCCCGGCCAGCGAACCCGACCTCGCCGACTGGCAGGAGCTCGTCAACCGGATTCGAACCCGGCGGCCTGAGGTCGAGATCGCGATCGTCGGCAAGTACACCGAGCTGCCCGATGCCTATATCAGCGTCACGGAGGCGCTCAAGCACGCGAGTCTGCACCACCGGGTCGAGGCAAAGGTGCGCTGGATCCGCTCGGAGCACCTCGAGCGCGTCGAGCCCGAGCAGGTGGCCGCGGAGCTGGATGGGGTGGACGGCGTCCTGGTCCCGGGTGGATTCGGATATCGCGGCGTCGAGGGCAAGGTGCGTGCCATCCGCTGGGCGCGCCAGAACCGGGTCCCGTATCTCGGGCTCTGCCTGGGCCTGCAGTGCGCGGTGATCGAGCTCGCTCGCGAGGTGCTCGGCACCGAGGACGCGAACAGCAGCGAGTTCAACGTCTTCACCGAGCACCCGGTCATCGACCTGATGCCGGACCAGACCGATGTCACCGACAAGGGTGGGACGATGCGGCTCGGGCTCTACCCGGCGCGCCTGGTCGAGGGCTCAAAGGTGCGAGATGCGTATGGCGACGAGATCGCCTACGAGCGGCATCGGCATCGCTTCGAGGTGAACAACGCGTACCGCGAGCAGCTGGCGGAGGCGGGGATGCTCTTCAGCGGCGTGTCCCCGGATGGGCGCCTGGTGGAGTACGTTGAGCTCCAGGATCATCCGTGGTTCGTGGCCACGCAGGCCCATCCGGAGCTGAAGAGCCGGCCGAACCGCCCGCACCCGCTCTTCCGCGACTTCGTGGGCGCCGCCGCCGCGCGCCGGGGCCTGCAGCCCGAGCCGGTGGCCGTCGAGCATCCGACCAAGGTGAAGCGGCCGGCGACCGTGGCGGGCAAGGCGAGCGTCGCCTGAGGCATGGCGACCCGAACCTCGACGAAGGCGCGCGCCGCCGTCGACCTTGACGCCTATTCGGCTGAGTGCGACGCGTTCCTGGCCGATCTCAACGAGGCCTACTACCTGAACTGGTCCGGGCAGCGCGACGACATGGTGCTCGAGCCGATCTACGCGCGGCACCCGGACCTCTTCACCCGCAAGACGGTCGACGGCCTGCGGCGAGCAGCGGAGGGCGAGGACGATCAGGCACGCCAGGCTCGGCTGCTGCACGCCTTCGCGCTGCAGTCGTACCTCGACGCCCAGACGGTGGAGCTCACCGAGCAGATCGAGACCGCCGAGGCGCAGGCGATCGTGGTCTGGCGCGGGGAGCACCTGCCGTACCGCGCCATTCCGATCCGCGTGGCCGAGATCTCGGACCGCGGCGAGCGCAACGCCCTGAACGCCGCATACCTCGAGGCGGTGGAGCAGATCAACCCGCTGCGCGAGGAGCGGCTGACCCGCCAGCACCAGCTCGCGGACGACCTTGGCTATGCCAGCTATCTGCAGCTGGCAGCGGCGATCCGAGGCTTCGACCCCGAGGCGCTCGCGATCGAGCTGCAGGCCTTCCTGGCGGAGTCCGAGACGGTCTACTTCGCCGCCCTGCGGCGCTACCTGGCCCTGATCGACATCGAGCAGGGCGACGCCTCGCATGCCGATCTCAGCTATCTGCTGCGTGGCGCGTCATGGGACGCGTGGTTCGATTCGCGCCGCACCGTGCCGGTGCTGCGGGCGACGCTGGCGGGGCTGGGGATTGACCTCGCGACCCAGAAGAACGTCACCCTCGACCTCGAGCCGCGGGCGCACAAAAGCCCGCGAGCCTTCTGCGCCGCCATCCGTGTCCCGGACGACGTGCGCCTCTCGATCCAGCCGCGCGGCGGCTGGGACGACTTCGGCTCGATGCTCCACGAAGCCGGGCACCTCGAGCACTACGCCCATGTGGACGCCGAGCTGCCCGCCGCCTACCGGCTCCTCGGCGATCCCAGCGTGACCGAGGGCTACGCCGCGCTGCTGGAGATGCTCTTGGTTGAGCCCGCCTGGCTCGCCGAGCACACCTCGCTGACCGAGGACCTGGTCCTCGGCTTCGGCGACTTCACCGCCTTCTGGCGCCTCTACATGGCGCGCCGCTACGTTGCCAAGCTGCTCTACGAGCTTCGCCTGCACGCCGGCGGCGAGACCGCGCTGAATCGCGCCTACTACGCCGGGCTGCTGAGCCTGATCACCGGCGTCGGCTACCCCGAGGCGCAGTACGTCGCGGATCTCGACGATCACCTCTATGCCGCCGCCTACCTGCGCAGTTGGCTCTTCGAGGCGAGCCTGTCAGGCGCGCTCAGGCAGCGTCACGGCGAGGCGTGGTGGCACGATCCGGCCGCCGGCGAGACGCTTCGCCGGGCCTGGAGCCGCGGCCAGGAGTGGAATGCGGAGGACGTGGTTGCTCATCTCGGGTATGATCGTCTCGACTGGCGACCGGTCCTGCGTCAGATTCGGACGCGGCTCATCGGTGAGATGAGCGGATATGGCGGGCCCAACATCACCACCCGTGCCGGGACCCGCAAGGTCTGACCCCCTGGCCGCTGGTCATCCCCACCGCGAGAGATCACCGCACAAGCGTGACGACTCCCATGGGCGCATCCATCCAACTGCCGTATAGCCGTAGCCCGGTCCCGGCCCCATCCAGGGACGCCACCGGCTCACGGGCGGCATTCTCAAGATCACCGAGGTCAGTTCCTAGATGAAGTTCTGCTGGCAGGCAAGGCGGCCATGAACGACGAAGCACGTCCGCAGCAACAGCGGCGCCGCTCGCGCCGTCGCCCCGAGGGCGGTGGCGGCCCACGCCGTCAACCCGCGCGCACCGGCTTCGCGCCCCGACGACGCAACGACTACGCGTCGGGCCAGTACTCCTCGATCTTCACCGGCCCGTTCCCGACGGAGGCCGATGAAGGCCAGCAGCTCAACCTCCCCGAGCTGCAGGCCAAATCGGTCGACGAGCTGCGCGAGCTGGCGAGCGATCACGGCATCGACGGCGCCGACGGGATGGAGCATTCCGACCTCGTCCTGAAGCTGCTCGACGTGGTGCCACTCGCGCCCGCCTCGCCCCATATCAGCAACGGCCAGCCTGGAATCGCCGAGGGCATCCTCGAGATCGTCGACGAGGGCTTCGCATTCCTCCGCACCAACGGCGTGATGCCCTCGAACGACGACATCTACGTCAGCAGCAGCCAGGTCCGCCGCTTTGGCTTGCGCACCGGGGATCACGTCACCGGCCAGACCCGCCCGCCGAAGGACCAGGAGAAGTACTGGGGCCTGCTGCGGGTCGACACCGTCAACGGCGTCGACCCCGAGATCGCGAAGCGGCGTCCGAACTTCGACACCCTGGTGCCGGTCTTCCCCGACGACATGTTCGACCTCGAGACCGACCAGAAGAACCTGACCCAGCGCCTGATCAACCTGATCAGCCCGCTCGGCAAGGGACAGCGCGGTATGGTCCTCTCGCCGGCCAAGGCGGGCAAGACGACGGTCCTCAAGCAGATCGCGGCGGGGATCACCGACAACCACCCCGAGGCCTACCTGATGGTCGCCCTCATCGGCGAGCGGCCGGAGGAGGTCACCGACATGCAGCGCAGCGTGAAGGGCGAGATCTTCTCGTCGACCTTCGACGAGCCGACCGAGAACCACACGCGCGTGGCGGAGATGGCGCTCGAGATCGCCAAGCGCCAGGTCGAGGCGGGACGCGACGTGGTGATCCTGCTCGACTCCATCACGCGGCTGGCACGCGCCTACAACCTCGCGCTGCCGGCATCGGGCAAGACCCTGTCTGGCGGCGTCGACCCGGTCGCCCTTTATCCGCCCAAGCGCTTCTTCGGCGCCGCGCGCAACATCGAGCATGGCGGCAGCCTGACCATCAT
>JBDUDC010000030.1:0-13577 GCA_040003165.1 Chloroflexota bacterium | reverse complement strand
AGAGGCCCGCAAAGTCATCGGTCTGGAGGCGCTCGAGCTCGGCCAGCGCGGTGTCGAAGGTCGTGATCGCCTCGGCGTCGTCGGCCGACAGCTCGTCGCCGGCGGCATGGCGGCGCTTCGCATCGGTCGCCTGGTTGGCGGCGAGGATCATGCCCTGCACCGTGGGCAGCCGATCCTCCTCGAAGAACATGTGCTCGGTCCGGCACAGTCCGATCCCCTGCGCGCCGAAGGCCCGTGCGCGCTCCGCGTCGCGCGGATAGTCGGCGTTGGCCCAGACCTGCATGCGGCGCGCGGAGTCGGCCCAGCCGAGGAGCGTCGCCAGGTCCTGCTCGTCCTCGAAACGGGCCTCGATGGTCGCCAGCTCGCCGGCGTAGATCTCCCCAGTGGTGCCGTCGATGCTGATCATGTCGCCTTCGCTGACGACCTTCTCCCCGGCCCGCATGGTCTGCGACCGATAGTCGATGCGGAGACTCTCGGCGCCCGCCACGCACGGCAGCCCCATCGAGCGCGCCACCACCGCCGCGTGCGACGTGGCGCCGCCGCGCGCCGTCAGCACCCCGCGGGCGGCGAGCATGCCGTGCACGTCGTCAGGGCTGGTCTCGATGCGGACCAGGATCACCGGGTCCCCGGCCGCCTTCATCGCCACCGCCCGATCCGGATCGAAAACCGCGCGGCCGGTGGCCGCTCCGGGCGACGCGTTGAGCCCCTTTGCCAGGAAGCGATCCTGGGCCAGGGCCTTCGCCGCCTCGTCGAAGCGTGGCAGGAGGAGCTGCACGATCTGGGCGGGATCGACGCGCTGGATCGCCTCCTCGCGGGAGAGGAGGCCCTCGTTCGCCATGTCGACGGCGATCTTCACCGCGGCCGGTGCGGTTCGCTTCGCGGATCGGGTCTGCAGCATATAAAGGGTGCCGCGCTCGATCGTGAACTCGAGATCCTGGGCATCGCGGTAGTGGCGCTCGAGGCGCTCGGCGATCGCCTCGAACTGGGCGTAGACCTCGGGCAGCTCGTCGCGCATCTGGCTGATCTTGGCCGGGGTGCGCACGCCCGCCACCACGTCCTCGCCCTGCGCGTTGGTCAGGTACTCGCCATAGAGCTGGCGCTCGCCGGTGTTGGGGTCGCGGGTGAACGCGACCCCGGTGCCGGAGTCGCTGCCCATGTTCCCGAAGACCATGGTCACCACGTTCACCGCCGTGCCGAGGTCGTGCGGGATCTTGTTGAACTCGCGGTAATCGTGAGCGCGCTTGCCGAACCACGAGTCGAAGACGGCACGTACCGCGAGCTCGAGCTGCCGGTACGGATCGGTCGGGAAGGGCTCACCGGTGTGCTCCTGCACGATCTCTCGATAGCGGCCGGCGAGGCCGCGGAGGTCCTCGGCGGTCAGGTCGGTGTCGAGCTTCACCCCGCGGTCGGTCTTCAGCTGCTCGAGTGGCTCGTCGAACTCGGCGCCGGGGATGTCGAGGACGATCCGCCCGAACATGGCGATGAATCGGCGCCAGGCATCCCAGGCGAATCGGTCGTTGCCGGTCAGGTCGATCAGGCCCTGCAGCGTCTCCTCGTTGAGCCCGAGGTTGAGGACCGTGTCCATCATGCCGGGCATGCTGAAGGCGGCACCGGAGCGGACGCTGACGAGGAGCGGGTTGGCGGGGTCCCCGAATCCCTTCTCGGCCTCCGCCTCGACCTGCCTCATGTGAGCGACGATGTCGTCCCACAGCCCGTCGGGCAGCTGCTTGCCGGCGGCGTAATACGCGTTGCAGGCCTCGGTCGTGATCGTAAAGCCGGACGGGACCGGCAGGCCGGCATTCGTCATCTCCGCCAGCCCCGCTCCCTTCCCGCCGAGGAGGCTTCGCATCCCGGCGTTGCCCTCGCGGAAGGTGTAGATCAGCTGGCCGGTCGCTGCGGGAGCGGCCGCGGCTTTCTTGGCGGTCCTGGCCATCGGGGCAGAGGTCCTCGTGCGATCGAGAATGGGAGGCTCGATTGTAGACCGCGCCGGGCGGCGATCGCGCTCAGAGCCACCGCCGCCAGCGCGCCACGCCGAGCGAGGCCGCTGCAATGACGACCATCGCCGCGATCACGACCCAGAACAGGTTCGCATTCTCGAAGAAGCCGACCTTGAAGTTCATCCCCATGACCCCGGCCAGCACGACCGCGGGCAGCAGGATCACGTTCACGATGGTGAGCACCCGCATCACGTCGTTGGTGCGCTGCGCGGTCTGGGTCATGTGCAGGTCGAACGAGCCGATGAGCAGCTCGCGCGCGTTCTCGACGGCGTCGATCGCGCGCTCGACACGCGCCTGCAGCGCTCGGAAGTGCGCGGCGGAATCCGAGGTGGCGAGAATCTCGAATCCTGGTCGCGCCAGCCCGGCGAAGACCTCGCGCTGCGGCGCGATCGTCCGACGGATCCGACCGATCCGGTGCCGCAGCCGCACGAGGTCGTTGAGCAAGGTCGTGCGATCCTCGCGGTCGCCGCGCTTCAGGCCGCGCTCGTCGAGCTCGTCAACGGCGCGCTCCAGGTCATCGACCAGCTTGAAGTAGCTGCCCACCTGCCAATCGAGCAGGGCGGCCAGGAACGAGGGCGCCTCGATCTTTCCCAGGTTCCGGTCGCCGGAGAGCTGCTCGCGGAACGGATCGAGGAAGGCGGCCTTCTCATGGTGGGCGGTGATGACCCAGTTCGGGCCTGCCAGGAGGTCCATCGGGACCGGCCGCTCATCTTCGGCGAACGCGACGACGTTCACCTCGAAGTACGTATCGAGCACGTCGAGCCGCGGCTGGCCGATCGGCTCCAGCAGGTTCCGGAGCGACTGTGGCTCGAGGTCGAAGAGCTTCGCGACCGTCTGCACCTCGTCGCCATCGTCGCCTGACACGTCGACCCAGAGCAGCCGTCGATCGTTCAGGCGCTTGATGCTGGACGAGTCGAGCTCGACTTCACGATCGTCCCCATCGGCGTCGAACTGGCGGGTGACGATGCTCACGGCGACCCCTCCCCCGCGACGGCGACCCAGCCGTTGCGGAATGCCGGTCCGAAGAGCGGACCGATGCTCGCGAGCGCCCTGCCGAAGACCCCCGCCCGCTGGCGGTAGAGGGTCCGCGCCTTCCTGGTGATGCGCTCGCGATCGTCGCCTTGCACCTCGCGGGCCAGCGACCGATAGGCCGTGAACGCGGCACCGTCGCGATCGGCCAGCCAGAAGGCGTCGGCGAGCGTTTCGCGGGCCGCGGGATCGCCGGGCAGCACCTCGCTGGCGGCGGTCGCGGCCTGCAGCGCGCCGCGCGCGTCCCCGGTTCGAAGCAGCGCGCTCGCGAGTGCCAGCTGAGCCTCGCCGTTGCGCGCGTCGAGCTTCACGGCGCGCTGTGCTGCCTCCACGCTCAGCTGGGGCTGGGCCGCGCCGAGCCGCTCGCGGGCCTCCGCCACGATCCAGGCCGGCTGCCGCGGGTCGCCGCGGGCCAGGCGGCCGAACTCGGCGGCGGCGTCCCGGTGGGCCCCGCGTCGCGACAGGATGTCGGCCAGCAGCTCGCGGTAACGGATCTCGTCGGGGTCGAGGCGTACCGCGTCGGCGGCGTGGGCCTCTGCCTCGGAGAGGCGGCCGAGGGCCAGCAGCGCGCGCGCACGCAGCTCGTGCGCGGCGTCGTCGCCCGGTCGCTCGGCCAGGAGGGCATCGGTGAGGCGCAGCATTTCCTCGTGGTCGCCACGAGCGAGCGCGGCCTGCAACTCAGAGAAGCTCGTATCAGTCACGCACGTCGCCGGCTGGAACCGCCAGTGTTCCAACCGACGCGCTCGCCTCTCGACGCCCGCTTCGCTGCCGCGCATCCGAGCGGCGTCGAGCTCGGCTGAGGCTGCCCGTTGTTGCGATGAGCGCGCGATTCAGGCGGCGGAGCCTCGAATTCCGCCCGTCGGCGGTCGGTTGGAACACGCCGTGATCCTGGGCGCGTCCGCCAGCTACGCGCTGTAGCGGATCTCGCCCGGATCGAGCCCGACGGCATCGCGGGCGGCGCGCTCTCGATCTCGCCGAGCGGAGTGCGATCACCCACCTGCCTCGGTCGAGGCCGGCTCACGCGCCACGCCCTCCCACGTCCCCCGCCCCGCCACCAGGTCGGCGATGCGCTGCGGGATCAGCTCCAGGGCGACGCGCTCCTGGGTCATCGAGTCGCGCTCACGGATCGTCGCGGCGCCGTCCTCCAGGGAGTCGACGTCGACGGTCACGCAATACGGCGTGCCGATCTCGTCCTGGCGGCGATAGAGCTTTCCGATCGACGCGGTGTCGTCGTACGAGGCCGCGACCAGCGGCTTCAGCGCAGTAGTCAGCGCGCGTGCCCGCTCCACCAGCTCCGGGCGGTTGCGGAGGAGCGGCAGGACCGCAACCTTGATCGGGGCCAGCGCCGGCGCGAGGTGCAGGACGACGCGGCGTTCGCGCCCGACCTGCTGCTCCTCGTACCCGTCGATCAGCGCGGTGAGGAAGGCCCGCTCGACGCCCATTGCCGGCTCGATCACGTACGGCACCACGTGCTCGCCGCTCGCCTCGTCGAAGACGGCCAGGCGCTTGCCGGAGCCCGCCGCATGCGCGGCGAGGTCGTAATCGGTCCGGTCGGCGATTCCCTCCAGCTCGGACCAGCCCATCGGAAAGGCGTACTCGATATCGGTCGTCTGCTTCGAATAGTGCGAGAGCTCATCGGTATCGTGCGGGCGCAGTCGGAGACGCTCGCGGCCGATGCCGATCACCTCGGTCCACCAGCGCAGGCGCTCGTCGACCCAGTACCCGAACCAGCGGTCCTCCTGCGAGGGCTCCACGAAGAACTCCATCTCCATCTGCGTGAACTCGCGGTCGCGGAAGATGAAGTTGCCCGGCGTGATCTCGTTCCGGAAGCTGCGGCCGACCTGGGCGATCCCGAACGGCAGCTTGCGGCGCTGGGTCGTCGCCACGTTGTCGAACTGGACGAACATGGCCTGCGCGGTCTCCGGCCGCAGATACGCGACCGATGCGCTCTCCTCCACCGGGCCGACGCTGGTGCGGAACATGAGGTTGAACTGGCGCGGGTCGGTGAGCGTCCCCCGGCTGCCGCAGTTGGGGCAGGCGATCTCTGACGGTGGCCCCTTGAGGTCGTCGGCGCGGAAGCGCAGCTTGCAGTTCCGGCAGTCGACCATCGGGTCGGAGAAGCCGGCGACGTGGCCGGAGACCTCCCAGACCTTCGGGTTCATGACGATCGCCGCGTCGAGCCCGACGACGTCGTCGCGGAGGGTCACCATGTGGCGCCACCAGGCCGCCTCGATGTTGCGCTTCAGCTCGACGCCCAGCGGCCCGTAGTCCCAGAAGCCGGCCATTCCGCCGTAGATCTCGCTCGACGGGAAGACGAAGCCTCGTCGCTTGGCGAGGCTCACGATGAGGTCCATGTTCGGCGCGGGCACGGGCGAATCGGCGCTCCTGTGTTGGGCCTGCGAGTCTAGCCTGAACGCTGGGCGACGGCCCCGTCCCGTGCGGCAACCTCCTCGAAGAACTCGCGCGAGCGCAGCTCACGCTCGAGCACGGCCGAAACGGTGGCGTGCAGGAGCCGCTCCACTTCGCGCTGGAGCGAGGCAGCCAGCCGAAGCCGGAGGATGGCCGGCAGCTCGCTGCGCTGCAGGTGGCGCAGCACCTTGAGCGCATCGGCGCTCAAGGACCGTGCCGCGAGCGCGGCGTGGCCACAGGTCGAGCACAGGATTCCGCCCGCGGCGGGCGAATAGGCGTTCCCCTCCGGCTCGATCGCCGCACCGCACTCCAGGCAGCGGCTCAGCTCGGGGCGAAAGCCCATGGCTGCCAGCAGGTGGAGCTCGAACCAGCGCGCCACCACCTCGCGCGACACCTCCGCCGGCGCGGCGTCGAGCCCGGAGAGGCCCTGGGCGAGCACCACGAACGCGCCGTGCGACTCGGCAGCGCCCTCGCAGAAGCGATCCGCCAGCTCGACCAGGTACCAGGCCGCGGCTGTCGAGTGGAGGTCGTCGCGGAGGCCCAGGTGCGCGTCCTGCAGCGCGGTCTGGGTGACAACATCGAAGGTCCTGCCCACCGCGAGGACAAGCTGGACGTCGGTGAATGGCTCGAGGCCCCCGCCCAGCCGCGATCGGGTGCGGCGAATCCCCTTCGCCACAACGCGCAGCTTGCCGAGGCGCGGGGTGAGCAGGGTGAGCACCCGATCCGCCTCGCCGAGGTCCATGCTGCGGAGGACGATGGCCTCGGTCTTGTACAGGCGCGAACGCGGGCTCATGTCGCGATTCTAGGGCGGATCGGCTTGGGCCTTAACGTGCTACCTTGCGGTAACAGATCAACGAATGAGAGGGCGGGGTGGCGATGGCGATGCAGGTGGACATCCACACCGAGTTCGGCGGCCTGCTTGGCGAGATCGAAGCGGAGATGCGGAGCGTGCTCGAAGAGCGCCACGGGCACGCGACGCCGCTCTACGAGATGCTTTCCTATCATCTCGGCCTCGACGACGAGTCGGGCCCTCGCGGCAAGCGGCTGCGGCCGCTGCTCGGCCTTCTCGCCTACCAGTCGCTCGGCGGCGACCATCGGCCGGTTCTGCCCGGTGCCGCCGCGGTCGAGCTGGGCCACAACTTCAGCCTCGTGCACGACGACATCGAGGACGCCGATGCGGAGCGGCGGCATCGGCCCACCCTCTGGGCGATCTGGGGCGTCCCGCTCGCCATCAACGCCGGTGACGCCCTCTTTGCCCTCTCGCGCCTGGCCCTCTACCGACTGATCGACAACGGCCTGCCGGAGCATCGGGTGCTCGAGCTGATGAAACGCTACGACGAGACCTGCCTGGCGCTTTGCGAGGGCCAGTTCCTCGACATCACGTTCGAGCGCGCCGCCCACGTGACGGTCGAGGGCTATCTCGAGATGATCGGCAAGAAGACCGCCGCGCTGCTGGGGGCATCGGTCCAGGCCGGCGCCATCCTGGCCACCGACGATGCCGACGTCGTCGAGTCCTACCGCCTCTTCGGCTACAACCTCGGGCTCGCCTTCCAGATTGCCGATGACGTGAAGGGCACCTTCTGGAGCAGCGCCGAATCCGGCAAGGAAGAGGCGGGCGACGTTCGCAAGCGCAAGAAGACGCTGCCCGTGGTATGGGCTCTGGAGCACGCCGCGCCGTCCGATGCGGATCGCCTCCGGGAGATCTACGCGTCCCCGGCCGGGGAAGGCCCCGGCACCGTTCGCGAGCCGGTCTCCCAGACCCACGTCGTCGAGGTACTCACCATCCTGGAGCGCTGCGGGGCCCGCGAGCATGCGCTGGGGGAGGCGCGGCGCTACCGCGACCGGGCGCTTGCCGACCTGGCCGCACTTCCGTGCGATCCCGAGGGCCGCCGTCAGCTCGCGACGCTGGTGGAGTCGGTGATCGCCGCCTAGCCCGCTCGATCAGGCGCCCTCCGGCACCTGCCCGGCCAGCTCCTCCGCGCGGCGGGGGCGGACGGCGAGCACCTTCGCGACGCGACGGGGATCAGCCGCCTCGACCCGCAGCGTCACGTCGCGGAAAGGGACCTCGGCACCGGGCAATGGAATCCGGCCCACGCGATGGACGATGAAGCCGCCGACCGTGTCGTACGCCTCCTCGTCGGGCTCGTCGTCGTCGGGCATGTCGAACAGGTCGCGCAGGTCATCCATGCTGACCGTGCCATCGAGGCGGAAGGCGATCTCGTCCTCGGATGGGATCGGCTCGACGAGCGTCTCCTCGGTGTCGTACTCGTCCTGGATCTCGCCGACGATCTCCTCCACCACGTCCTCCATCGTGATCAGCCCGGCGGTGCCGCCGTACTCGTCGACCACGATCGCGATGTGAACCTTCTGGACCTGCATCTCATGCAGCAGGTCCCCCACCGCCTTGGTCTCGGGGACGTAGACGGCGGGGCGGGCAAGGGTGCGAATGTCGATCCCGTTCGACCCGTTGCGGTTGCGCTTCAGGTAGGGCAGCAGATCCTTGACGTAGAGGATCCCCACGATGTTGTCGAGGCTCTCCTGGTAGATCGGGACGCGCGAGTGGCCGGCCGCCACGATCATGTCGACCACCTCGTCGATCGGCTCGTCGACCTCGACCGCACGGATGCCGATGCGCGGCACCATCACCTCGTGGACCTTCGTCTCGGCGAGCTCGATGACCCCGTGGATCATCTCCTTCTCGCCCTCCTCGATGTCGCCCTGCACGGTGCCGCTCTCGACGAGCACCTTCAGCTCCTCGGTGGAGAGGTAGCCCGCCTGCGGCTTGGTGGTGCCGCCAAGCGCGCTGACCAGGACCCCCGAGATCCGGGAGACCCCCCAGACGACCGGCGCCAGCAGTCGCTCGATCCAGCTGATCGGGCGCGCGACGAGGAGGGCAAGCCGCTCCGGGTAGCTGAGCGCCAGCGTTTTCGGGACCAGCTCGCCGATGATGATCGAGGCGAGGGCGATGAGTGCCGTGACGAGCACGAATCCGATCTCATTGGCCGCGCCGGAGATGAACGGTATCTGGCGGATCAGGCCGGCAACCTGGCCGGAGAGCGAGATCGCCCCGACGCCCGAGGCGAGGAAGCCGAGGAAGGTGAGCCCGATCGTGATGGTGGCCAGGAACCGGCTCGTATCCTCGGTCAGGCGCTTCGCGATCCGCGCCCCGGCATTGCCGTCGTCGGCAAGCTGAGTGAGCCGATGCCGCTTCACGGTGATCAGGGCGATCTCCGACGCGGCGAAGAAGCTCGAGGTCAGGATCAAGAGGGCGACAACCAGCAGGTCGGTGAGCGGGTTGCCGGTGGTACTGCTGCCTTCAGGCATCGCGGGGCTTCGAGGTTCCTCCGGGCTGCAGCTTCGGATCGCTCGGCGTCGCGGACGCCTCGAGCGGGGTGGCTCGGCGGCGCATCTCGATCGGCCGCGCCGGCATGCCGACCACCGTCTTGCCCGGCGCAACGTCGCGGTTCACGACCGCTCCCGCTCCGGTCTTCGCGTTGGCGCCGATCGTGACCGGCGCGATCATCATGGTGTCGACCCCGAGCGAGACCCCGTCGCCGACGACGGTCTGGTGCTTCGACTCGCCGTCGAAGTTGGCGGTCACCGAACCTGCGCCGACGTTGACGTTCTCCCCCAGCTCGGCGTCGCCGATGTAGCTGAAATGGTGCTGCTGGGTGCCCGCCCCGAGCCTGCTCTGCTTGATCTCGGCGAAGTTGCCGATGCGGCAGTGCGCGCCCACGACCGCCCCCGGGCGCAGATGGCTGTACGGGCCGATCTCGGCGTCCTCGGCAACCACCGACTCCTCGACGACGCTCGCCCAGACCCGCGTGCGCGGGCCGATCCGGCTCTCCCGCAGGTGGCTGTTGGGGCCGATGATGGCGTCCTGACCGATCACGGTCCTCCCCTCGAGAATGGTCCACGGCTCGATCCGGGCGTCCTGGCCGATCTCGACCAGTGCGTCGATGCGGGTGGTCGCCGGATCGACGATTGTCACGCCGTGGCGCATGTGCCGCTCGGCGATTGCCTCGCGCATGAGCTGCTCCGCCGCCGCCAGCGCCACGCGATCGTTGATGCCGATGGTCAGCTCCGGGCGCGGGGCCTCGACAACCGCCACGCGCCTGCCCGCACCCGCCGCCATGGCGACGAGGTCCGTCAGGTAGTACTCGCCCGACTGGCCGGCGGGCACCTGCCCGATGTTTGCCCGCAGCCACGCTGCGTCGAAGCAGTAGGTGCCGGCGTTGACCTCGTCGATCTCGCGCGTCGCCGGGTCGGCATCGGCATCCTCCACGATGGCGACGCCGCTGCCGTCGGGCCCGCGCACGATCCGTCCGTAGCCGGTCGGATCCGCGATGCGGGCCGAGAGGAGCGCGACCGCTGCCGTGGCGCCGGCCTGGTCCGCGACAAGCCTTGTGAAGAGCTCGGCTGGAATGAGCGGCGCATCCCCCATCGTGACGACGACCTGCCGCGCGGAGGCAGGCACCCGCTCGAGGCCGGCGCGAACGGCGTCGGCGGTGCCCAGCTGCGGCTCCTGTCGGACGGTCGGGATGCGAGGGTCGAGCGCGGCGTCGACCTGTTCCGCGCCGTAGCCGATCACCACCACCCGGTGCTCGATGCCGGCGCGGGAGAGGGCGTCAAGCACGTGCTCGAGCATCGTCCGCCCGGCAAGCGGATGGAGGACCTTGGGGATGCGCGACCGCATCCGCGTCCCCTGGCCGGCGGCCAGAACGATCGCTGCGGTGGCTACCAAGTGTCTGTTGAGCTCCTCACGACGGGCGAATGGCGCCGATGGTAGAGGCGAGCCGAGCGGAGCGTCAACTCGCCAGATCGTTCTCGCCGGCGAGGGCGATCACCTCGATCTCTACCAGCGCACCCGCCGGCAGCTGCTTGACGGCCACCGTGCTGCGGGCCGGAAACGGCTCGATCATGGCGCGGGCATAGACCTCGTTGATGGCCGCGAAGTCGCCCATGTCGGAGAGGAAAATGGTCGCCTTCACGACCCGCTCGAGCCCGCTGCCGGCGGCCTCCAGCACGCTGCGCAGGTTGGCGACCGCCTGCTCGGCCTGGGCTTCGACCCCCTCGCGCAGCTGGCGGGTTGCCGGGTCGAGTCCCACCTGCCCCGCGGCGAAGACCAGTCCGGCGGCGACGATCGCCTGGCTATAGGGGCCTATCGCCCCGGGGGCGCTATCGGTCTGGACCACCCTGCGCTCGCTCATCGGTCAGCCTCCTCGATCGCCTCGATGCTAGCGGGCTGCCGGCGCAGGCGCGTGGCGATGGTGCGCAACCCTTCAGCGGACAGGCGCGCGCGGACCGACTCGGCGCGCTCCAGATCGTCTGTCAGCGCGAACAGGGTCGGGCCGCTGCCAGTGAGATGCGGCTCGGCGCCCGCTGCGGCCATGAGCCGCACCAGGTCGTCGATCTCCGGACGCAGCCGCTGCGCGGGGGCGAGCAGGTCGTTGCGCCCTGGCTCGGCCGCCCGCGCGGGCGGCACGCTCCAGTCCGACCGGCGCAGCTCGGCGAAGACGGCCGCGGTGCTGAGGCGGAAGGGCGCCACCGCGAGGACGACGTGAGGCGCGTCCTCGGGCGCCGGCAGTGGCTCGACCTGCTCGCCGATCCCGGTGACGTAGGCCGCCGGAAGCTGGGCGGCGAAGAACGGCACGTCCGCTCCGATGACCGCGAGGGATGCCGCCTTCGCGATCTCGTCGGCGCCCCGCCAGCGGCGGCCCAGCCGCCACGCGGCCGCGGCGTCGGACGATCCGCCACCCATCCCGGCAGCGACCGGGATCAGCTTCTCGAGCGCGAGACAGGCGGCGTCCGGCTGCGCCTCGAGCCCGGCGACGAGGCCGCGCCAGGCAAGGTTTTCGTGGCCCAGCGGGATCTCGTCCGCTCCCTCGATCCGGAGCCCCGGAGCACCAGGAAGGAGCAGCAGCCAATCCTCGAGGTCGAGCAGCGCGAAGACGCTGGCGAGCTCGTGGTAGCCGTCGGGCCGACGCCCGGTAACGGAGAGCGACAGGTTGAGCTTGGCGGGGGCGGCAAGGCGCAGTGGCGTCACGCCACTGCCCCGGCGAGCCCGTCGGCCAGGCACGCCCACTCATCGAGGCTGAGGGTCTGCGGCCGTCTCTCGCCATCGATCCCGCAGGCGGCAAGAGCGGCCGCGAGCGTTCCGGCGTCCACCGGCAGCTCGCGGCCGAGGGCGTTGTGGATCTGCTTGCGCCGATGGCGGAAACCGGCCTGCACCAGGCGGTAGAACGGTTCGCGGCGATCGATGGCCACCACCGGGTCCGCCCGCGCGCGCAGCCGCAGGATGGCGGAGTCGACCTCGGGCGCAGGCTCGAACGCGATTGCGGGCACGCGCTCGACCACCTCCGCTGATGCGACGTTCTGGACGAAGACCGAGAGGTAGCTCATCCGGCCGGGTGGCGCGGCCACGCGCTGGGCGACCTCCAGCTGGACGAGCAGCACGCTCAGCTCGGGCGGATTGTCGCCCTCGAGGAAGGCGTGGAGCAGCGGGCTGGTTATGTGGTACGGGATGTTCGCGATCATCTTGAACGGCTCGCCCCCGAGCGCCTCGCGCGGGTGAAACGAGAGCGCATCGGCCTCGATCAGCTCGAAGCTGCCCAACGACCCGAGCTCGCGACGGAGGTACTCGGCGAGGCGAGGGTCCAGCTCGACCGCCAGGACCGAGGCGCCGGCTGCCAGCAGGCGACGAGTCAGCACTCCCAGGCCGGGCCCGATCTCGACCACCCGATCGCCGGCGCGCAGATCCGCGGCGGCCACGATCGCGTCGAGCACCATCGGGTCGGTCAGGAAGTTCTGAGAGAGCGCCTTGCGAGGCCGGAGGTGCTCCGCCGCGAGCAGGCGGCGTAGCTGGCCGGGGGTCGGCGGCTGCAGCCGATCCGCCGCCAGCGGGTCGCTCATGCCGGGCCGGACCAGGAGAGCGCCAGGTTCGGGATCGCCTCGAGCGAGGCGTCGGCGCGATCGCCAGCGTCGTAGCGAAACGCCGCGGCGGCGCCGATCATCGCGCCGTTGTCCGTGCACCACTCCGGGCGCGGGATCAGGAGGGGGGTCGCGCCCAACCGCTGGCGGAGCGCGGCGCGCAGCGCCGTGTTGGCTGCCACACCACCGCCGATCGCCACCGCCGCGACCTCATGCTCCTCGGCCGCCGCCACGGTCTTGGTCACCAGGGCATCGACCACCGCCTCCTCGAAGGCGGCAGCCAGCCCGTCGACCGGGATCGGCTCGCCGCGATCTCGATAGCCGGCCACCTCGCGCAGCACCGCCGTCTTCAGCCCGGAGAACGAGAAGTCGTAGCGCCCGGCGGTTCGGGCCCGCGGGAAGCGGGTGGCGTGCGTCGCGCCGGACGCCGCGGCGCTGATGGCAGGGCCGCCCGGATAGGGCAGCCCAAGCAGGCGCCCCACCTTGTCGAAGGCCTCGCCGGCGGCATCGTCGACCGTCTGGCCCAGCAGCCGGTAGCTGCCGTGGTCGCGCATCAGGATGAGCTGGGTATGGCCGCCGCTCACCACTAGGCAGAGGAGCGGGAAGGACGGCTCCGCCCGGAGCGGCTCCGCCGCGGCGGCATCGGTCAGCCAGTTGGCGTAGATATGGCCCTCGATGTGGTTCACGCCGACCAGCGGCAGGTCGTGGGCGACCGCCAAGGCCTTGGCCACGTTCACCCCCACCAGCAGAGAGCCGATCAGGCCGGGGCCGTAGGTGACTGCCACCGCGTCGATGTCGCCCCATCCGACCTCGGCCTCGCCCAGCGCAGCGCGCAGGGTGGGCACGATCCAGCGCAGCTGCTGGCGGGCCGCGACCTCGGGGACGATGCCGCCGGTGGCGGCGTGCAGCGCGACCTGGCTGGCGACCGCATTGGAGCGGATCCGCCGGCCGCCGACGACCAGCGCCACTCCCGTCTCGTCGCAGGACGACTCGATTGCGAGGATCAGTGGCCCGCTCACTCGGCCATCAGCAGCTGGCGCTCGCGAGCCAGGATTGTCTGCATGCGTGGTCCGTTCAGCGCCGGCGTGGTCATCACCAGCGCGTCCTCGCCATCATCGGTGTAATAGTTCGGCCGGCGTCCGGCGACGATGAAGCCGAACCGGCGATAGAGCTCTTGGGCCGCCTCATTGCCGGCCCGCACCTCGAGCGTCA
>JBDUDC010000029.1:0-13641 GCA_040003165.1 Chloroflexota bacterium | reverse complement strand
AGCGCTTCTTCGGCGCCGCGCGCAACATCGAGCATGGCGGCAGCCTGACCATCATTGCCACCTGCCTGGTCGACACCGGCTCACGGATGGATGACGTCATCTACGAGGAGTTCAAGGGGACCGGCAACATGGAGCTAGCGCTCGATCGCAAGCTCTCCGAGAAGCGGATCTTCCCGGCCATCGACGTCCTGCGCTCCGGCACGCGACGCGAGGAGCTGCTCCTCGACGAGAACACGCTGCGAATGACCTGGACCATGCGACGCATGCTTTCTGCCCTCGGCCCCAACGAGGGGATCGAGCTGCTCATGCAGCGCCTCGGCAAGACCAAGAACAACGCCGAGTTCCTGGTCTCACTCAGCAAGTCGGTCGAGGCCTCCGAGCGCTAGACCGATCCGGTTCGCGTCGCATGTCCCGCTTCGGGATCCCGCTCGCCCTCGCGCTGCTGCTCGGCGCCTGCGGCGGTCAGCCGCCCGCGCCCTCTGCCAACGAACCGCTGCCCTCAGCCGCCACGCCGGTCCCGACGCCGCTCCCCACCGCGACCCTGGGGCAGGTCATTCCGGCACCTGGGTCCGATAGCGCGGTCTACGGCCCGAACCCCGGCGCGATCATGGTCGCCATCGATCCCGGCCACGGCGGCTGCCTGGACTGGGGCTCGCCGAGCCCGTTCGACAACGTGCCTGCCAAGGCCGAGAAGACCATCACCCTCGGCATCGCCCTCGCGTTGCGCGATCGGCTGCAGGCGGCGGGGATCGAGGTGGTGATGATCCGCACCGCGGACCACGCGCTCGCGGGCGACCTCTATCCGCCGCTCGGCTGCGAGGGAGCACCGCTGCGTGACGTCAATGGCGACGGGATTGCTGGCTTTGGTCCCGATGTCCCGATGAACACGCTCGCTCGCGATGAGCTGCAGGCGCGCCTCGACCTTGCCAATGTCGCGCGCGCCGACCTGCTGCTGAGCATCCACGTCGACGCGATCACCGGTGCTGACGGCGAGCCGCTCCCTGTCGCCCGGACCGAGACCTTCTACACCGACGAAACCTCGTGGGGGCCGTCGAGCACCCGCAAGCTCGCGGAGCTGATCCAGCACGGGGTGGTGAGCGCCATGGCGGACGTCGGCTACGCGCGCCAGGATCGAGGCGTCAACGCCCACAACCTGTACATGGTCGCGCCGCCGCTGCTCAAGGAGACCGCGGAGCGGCCGAACCGCTGGGCGCAGCCCACCCGCGGCGCATTGATGCCGTCGGTGCTGTGCGAGGTGGCCTCCGGCTCGCTGCGTGCCGAGGACGCGCTGATCACCACGCCCGCCGGGCAGGCGCGCATCGCCGATGGCCTCCTTGCTGGCATCGCCGATTACCTCGCGCAACGGCCCCTGGCGGCGCGGATCGATGCCGCGTTTCCGGGCACGGCCCTGCCGCCGCAGCCGGTTTCGGGCGCGGGGCCTCCGTTCTGGGCACCGAATCTGCAAGGGGTCACACGGCTGCCGGTCAGGCTGACGAACACGGGGCACCAGACGTGGGGCGCGAATCTCCGGATCTTGGCGGGCTGGGGGCCATCGGATGGCCCATACCTGCGAGCCGCTCCACAGCTGGCCCTCATCGACCTCCCGGTTCCCCCGCTCGCGCCCGGCGAATCGGTCGAGCTGCAGATCCTGCTGACAGTTCCCGCCGGTGGCCGTCAGGTCGCCTGGATCACCCTCGGCGACGGCCGCACGCCGACGTTCGCCGACATGGGTTCGCCGCCCCTGCAGGTCGCCAGCTCGACACCATAGTCCTGCCCGCCGCGGCCAAACGGCGGCCGATTCTGGTTGACCCGTCGGGGGCCTCGCTGGTAGAGTGCCCCGGTGCGACATCGGCCCGGGCAATCGCGACCGGACCCGCGGCAGCGGTCGTGCCCCAAACACAGTGCCCTGATGCGGAGCGTTGACTATTGCCTGAGCACCGGCCGAAGCTTGGCCGCCTGACCGATGCCCGGCTCGTAACTCGAGCCATCGCCCACCTCGCCGTCATCGGCCTGGTTGCCTTCACCTCGGCAATCGGAATCGCGGCCGCTCATGGCCAGTCGAATGGATCCGGGGAGCTGGGCTTCAAGCTGGTTTCCCAGGTCCGTGGGGCCAGCACCGCGATCTCACCGCCGACCGCCTATGCGTATGAATTCGCTCCGCAGGTTGGTCGCACCCAGCCAGACCCCGATCCGCTGCGCATGCCGCAGCCGCAGCTGGCCCCCACGCCAAAGCCGACACCGGTCCCCCTGAAGAAGGCCGCGCCGCTTCCCGCTCCGACCCCGGCTCCGCAGATCGGGTTCGTGCAGCAGACCGCGCAGGAGGTCGGGCCCGCTGCGCCGGTCGGCCCGCCGCCTCCTGACTCTGGCGGCACGCTGTCCTGGCCGGTCGCCGGCGGCGTGATCAGCCAGTACTTCTCCGCGGGTCATCTTGCCATCGACATCGCGGCGCCCGCGGGCAGCACCGTCGTCGCGGCCGCTGCGGGCGTGGTGACTTCCGCCGGCTGGAGAACCAACGGGGGAGGCCTGGTCGTCGAGGTTGCCCATCCCAACGGGATCTCAACGGTCTACAACCATCTCGGCTCGATCTGGGTCGGCGCCGGTCAAAAGGTCGCTCGCGGCCAGGGAATCGCGGCGGTGGGCTGCACCGGGATCTGCACCGGACCGCACGTTCACTTCGAGGTGGTCGTGGGCGGCGTGCTGGTCAACCCGCTGCGCTACCTGTAGATCGCCGCCCGGCGCCCCGCCGCCTGGCTGAATCTCTCGCCGCTCATGTTCGCTGACCGCGCGCGCATCTACATTGCCGCCGGCTCTGGCGGCGACGGGGCCTCTTCCTTCCGACGGGAGGCGCATGTCCCACGCGGAGGCCCGGACGGCGGCGACGGCGGCAGCGGCGGCGACGTGCTGCTGGTCTCCGAGGCCGGGATGACCACCCTCATCGAATTTCGCCGCAAACGGCATTACCGCGCCGCTCACGGCGGCCGGGGAGCAGGTCGTCGCGCCCACGGCCGCAGCGCTCCCGCAATCCGCCTGGCGGTACCACCCGGCACGGTTGTACGTGGCGCGGATGGCGAGTGGATCGGCGAGCTCCTCGAACCGGGACAGGAGCTGGTCGTTGCCCGCGGCGGACGCGGAGGCCGCGGCAACGCGCGGTTCGCGAGCGCGACGCACCAGGCGCCACGCCATTTCGAGAAGGGCGACCTAGGCGAGGAGCGCTGGATCGAGCTCGAGCTCAAGCTCATCGCCGCGATCGGCCTGGTCGGCCCGCCGAATGCCGGAAAGTCGACGCTGCTTGCCGCGCTGACGGCGGCAACGCCGCGCATCGGCAGCTATCCGTTCACGACCACCAGCCCGAATCTCGGTGTGGTCGAGCTCGACGAGGAGCGCACCGCGGTCATCGCCGACGTGCCGGGCCTGATCGAAGGGGCCAGCGAAGGGCATGGCCTGGGCCACGAGTTCCTGCGCCATGTCGACCGCACCCGCGTCCTGGTTGGCGTGGTCGACGGCGCCGACGAGCGCGCGCTGGACGGCTGGCAGGCCGTGGCCGAGGAGCTGCGCCTCCACGACCCGGCCCTCCTGGAACGGCCGATGCGCCTGGTCGTCACCAAGCTCGACCTGCCGGAAGTGGCCGCCCGCTGGCCTGAGCTGCTTGACAGACTCGGAACCGCGTGGGGGGCGCCGATCGGGGTCTCGGCCCACGACGGGACGGGGCTCGACCAGCTGCGCGTCGAGCTGGGGCGGGCGCTCGACGAGGCAGACGAGCGGGTCGCCCTCGAGCCCGAGCCGCACGAGATGCTGGTGCATCGCTTCGATCCGCTGGACGAGGGTTGGCAGGTGGCGCAAGAGGGCGACGCGCTGCGCGTGCGTGGCCGCCGGGTCGAGACCGCAGCCAACCGGACCGACTTCACCAACGAGGAGTCGCGGGATCGGTTCCAGCGACTGCTCGAGCGGCTGGGCATCGACGCCGAGCTGCGGCGCCTGGGCGCGGAGGGCGGCACCATGGTGCGCATCGGCCAGTCGGAGCTCGAGTGGGGCGACGAGGAATGAGCCCCTCCTCCCTCCTCCTCGAGCCGCCCCGCACGGTTCGACGCATGGAGGCCAAAATCCAGGAGGAGCCGATGCCGGCTCCCGAAGGGGCTGCGGGCCGGATCGGGATCCTGGGCGGGACGTTCGATCCGCCCCACATCGGCCATCTCTGGCTGGCAACTCTGGCTGCCGATGCCCTGACCCTCGATCGGATCCTCTTCATGCCGGCCGCCCAGCCCCCGAACAAGCGGCAGAAGCGCCTGACACGAGCCACCGACCGGCTGCTGATGACGCGGCTCGCTATCCAGGGAGAGGCGCGCTTCGGGCTGACCATGATCGAGATGGAGCGGCCGGGGCCGTCGTACACGGTCGACAGCGTCGAGGAGCTGCAGGCTCACTATCCGGACGCGCAGCTCTTCCTGCTGATGGCCGCCGATTCGCTGCGCTCGATCGACACCTGGCGCGAGCCCGAACGGCTCCTCTCGCTCGTCGAGTGGGGGGTTGGCCCACGGCCTGGGGTGGAGATGCCGCGTGCGGACGCCTTGGCTGAGCGGTTCGGTGCCGCCGCCGGCCGGATCCACCTGCTCGAAGGTCCGGCGCTCGACGTCAGCTCGACCCAGATCCGGGAGCGGGTGGCCAGCGGCCACGCCATCCGCTACCTTGTGCCGCGGGTGGTCGAGGAGCTGATCGCCAGCCGGCGGCTCTATCGGCCGCGCGGACGTTGAACCCCGCAACGAGGAAGACTCAGCTGGAGGAACGGGCGGCCCGCCTGGCCGGCGGGGAGACGGAGATGGATCCGTCCGAGCTGGCGCACCTGATCGTCGAGATCGCCACAGACAAGAAGGCGAACGACATCGTGATGCTGCGCACCGCCGAGGTGACCTCGATGGCGGACTTCTTCGTGATCTGCTCGGGACGCAGCGATCGCCAGGTGCAGGCGCTGGCGCGCGCGATCATCGACCAGCTGCGCGAGCAGGGGATCCGCCCGCTCGGCGTCGAGGGTCTGAGCTCGGGTCGCTGGGTCCTCGTCGACTTTGCGAGCGTGGTCGTCCATCTCTTCACGCCGCAGGAGCGCGAGTACTACGGCCTCGAGCGCCTCTGGAGCGGGGCGGCTCCGGTGGTACGGATCGTCTGAGGCGAGGGTCCCGGACCACATCAGTACTATCTCCGGCTGCGCCGGAGGTCCCATTGAGCGTGAGGCGTGCGCTGCGCATCCTCAGCGCATGGCTCAGCGCGTTCGACCCACTCGCGAGATCGAGGCTTGCCGCTTCTGCGGCGGGTCGCTGATGACGAGCGTCTTCGACACCGCCTTCCGCGATCCCGAAGCCGAGGAGCGCCTCTTCTTCGCGATCCCCGGCGCGCTGTGCGTGCCCTGCCGCCAGCTGTATGTCGACCAGCAGCTGATCGGCATCCTGGGCCTCGGCGAGGCGCGCTGCACCTTCGCCATCGAGAGCGACCGCGTCATGCGGGCCGGCGCCGCCTAGCTCGCTCCCCCTGGCGCTGCTTCACCGATGGGCAGCCACCCCGGAACGCTCCGTTCCCAGCAGGAACTCGCCCAGCCAGGCCACCAGCGCGGACTCCGGTGCGACGTCGTTGGCCTTGATCACGAGATCGGCCTCGAACAGGCCGCGCAGCATCGCCTCCAGCTCGTCCTGCCGATAGCGGCGCGCCGCCTCGACCAGCCGCTCGGCGACCCTCGCGTTGCCGCGCCCCACCCGCTTGGTGATCTCCTGCGGAGGCGTGCGTCGTGCGGCGAGGTCGCGAGCCACCAGCAAGTCCGACACCCGCCCCGACAGCGACGCCATGATCCGCAGTACCGGCTGCCCCTCGGCCAGCGCGCGGCGCAGGGCCTCGGCCGCCTTTCGGCCATCTCGCTGATCGAGGGCATTGGTCACCGCAAAGACCGATGCCGGTCGCGTATCGGCCACCAGCGCGTCGACATCGGTGACGGTGATGGCGCGGTCCTCGGCGTAGGTGCCGAGCTTGCGCAGCTCCGAGTCGGCGACACGCGTCTGCTCGCCGCGCTCGATATCGGTCTCCCAGATGGCGCCGCCGATGCGCTCTGCCAACAGGCTGGCGGCGGGCGGCTCGATTGCCACCCCGATCGTCCGTGCCCGCTCCGCGATCCAGCCGCGCAGCTCGTTGCGCCGCGGGGCGTTGTGCTCGACGACGATCCCGCCGCGCGCGCGAACGGCGTCAGCCAGCCGCTTCAGCAGGGCGGGAGGCTTGGCCAGGTCGCGCGAGGGCCGCTCCTCGGCGAGGGCCAGGGCGCCTCCATCCGGCAGCTCCGCGGCGAGCGCCAGCAGCTTGTCGGTCGCGGTGTTGGAGCGCCCGGCAGCGCGCAGCGGCTGGCGCAGCACGGCCAGGTGCGGCCCGAACAGCCCGACCGAGGCCGCCTCCAGCCGGGCGCGGTCGAGCACCGCCTCGTCCGGCATGCCGGCCGGGACCAGGTCAACCCGGTCGACGGCGCCCACCGCCTCGGCAAACGAGCGCAGCTCCAGCTCGATGCGGAACCCATCGTCCCCGTGGACAAGCAGCAGCTGTGCGCTCATGTGCCCTCCCAGGCGCCGCGCAGGCGCTCGACCAGCTCGTCGCTGCGGATGCCCAGGGTCTCGGCCAACTCGCGCTCGAGGGCATGCGCCGGCCGTCGCGCCGCCTCGATGCCCGCCCGATGCTCCGGATATCGACCTGCCATGTCGTCCAGCCGCTCGTCGATCGTCATGAACTCCTGCGCCACGTGGCGGTCCGCGATCGCCACCAGCACCGATGGCCAGCCGCGCGGGAAGCGGTCGTCGTCGAGCAGGCAGCTGACCGGGTGCGAGGCGACCGGCATGGCGAGCTCGGGGTATCCCATCTTCTCGAGCTCCGCGGCGCCGACGATCCCGTGCTCGCCACCCGACTCGCGGATCCGCAGCTTGTCGATGTCGTGGAGCAATGCCGCAGCCTCGACCAGGCCGACGTCAACGGGCACATCTGCAGCCCTGAGCAGCCGGGCTGCCTCCGCGGCCACGCGCCGGACCCCCTCCGAGTGTCGGACGATCCCGTCGGGCAGGTCGTATGACGCAAGGATCTCCTCGGCGCGGTCGAGATCAGGAACAGCCACAGACCGATGCTACCTGCTCGACGGTCAACCGCTCTGCGGGAACCAGATGCCAGCCGCGAGCGTCCGAAGGATGATGCCCACCATGCGCGCTGCCATCGTTGCTGCCGTTGTTGTGACCGCCTTGGTCAGCTGCGCCGCGAGCGGGATCCGCGGGCCGACCCCCAGCCCGATCCCGAGTGGCTCTGGCGGCGCGAGCCCTAGCCCATCGCCGTCGGGCGAGGCATTGCCCGTCGTAGCGATTCGGTACCGGCTGGTCGACGAGCTCGGCCGGCCGCTCTTCTGCGATCCCGACTTCTATCCGGTTGCGCGGGCGGACGAGGCACAGCTCGCCAAGGAGCATTTCCCGGTGATCCGCGCCGATGCCGCAACGTATGCCGCGATCACAGCCCGTCTCAAGATCGATCCGGCGTTTCCCAGCGCCGACGAGATTCTCGCCGTCTACCGCGAATGGAAGATGCTCAATGCCATCGCCCTGACGCCGACGAATAGCGCCCGACACTTCGATTACGTCGCGGCCGCCAAACCCGGTGCCACCGACGGCTGGCACGTGACCGGGACGATCGAGGCGGACGGGACCATCAAGCTCGAGACCAAAGACCCGTCTGGTCAGCCGCCGTGCCCGATCTGTCTTGCGCGGGGCACCCGCATCGCGATGCCGTCCGGTGACGTCGCGGTGGAGGACATAACGGTCGGCATGGCTGTCTGGACCACCAACGCCGCCGGCGAGCGAATCCTCGGCCAGGTCCTGGAGGTCGGCTCCACGCCGGTGCCCGAGACCCACCGCGTCGTTCACCTGACACTCGACGACGGACGAACGCTTGACGTCTCACCGGGCCATCCGCTGCCGGATGGGCGTCGCCTCGGCGATCTGCGCCCGGGGGACCTCGTTGACGGCGCGACGGTCGTCTCGGCAGATCTGGTCGCGTACGCGGGCGGAGCGACGTTCGACCTGCTGGCGTCTGGCGTCGAAGGCAGCTACTGGGCGAACGGCATCCTGATCGCCAGCACCCTCGCCGCGCCCAATCCCTGAACGAGGCGGGGCGGATCGACTCCGACCTGCGTTCGGAGGCTGAATGACGTGCCGTCGGTGACGACCTCGAGGTCGCCCTCGAGATCGGTCCGATGCACCGCCAACCCGTGTTGCTGAGCGAGTGTCGCAAGCGTGACGGGCGCCGGGTGCCCATAGTCATTGCCGGTTCCCACCGAGATGAGTGCCGTGGCCGGATGCGTCAGCTCGAGCAGGCCGGGCGTCGTCCCCGACCGCGAGCCATGGTGTCCGACCTTCAGCACATCGATCCGGCCGAGCAGCCCGCGTTCGGCGAGACGAGCCTCGATTGGCGCCTCCGCGTCGCCGGTGAGGAGCGCGACGAATCGGCGATAGCGCAGGACCGCCACGATCGACCCGTTATTGATGTCGCCGTCGGGCAACGGGCCGTCGGCATCCGCCGCGGTCGGATAGATGATGTCGAGCTCCGTCGTCCCATCGATCCGGAGCCGTTGGCCCGCTCGACCGAGCACGAGGCGGAGCCCGGGTTCTTGGCGCGCATCGGTCAGTAGTCGCTGGTAGGCGGGATTGTCGAAGGGAATCCCCGCGTGCACGAGCATTCCGACCCTGAAGCGGGACATCACCTCGATCAGGCCGGCGATGTGATCCTGGTGCGGGTGGGTGAGGAGCACGACATCGATCCGGCGCTGAAAGAACGGCAGGTCCGCGCCCAGCCGTCGCAGCGTGCGCTCGGGGTCGGGCCCACCGTCGATGAGGACGGTGCGGCCGGTGGGGGACTCGATCAGGATGGCGTCGCCCTGGCCGATGTCGAGCGCGGTCAGGTGCAGCCGCCCATCCGGCAGGCTCGCGAGGCTGATGGCGGCGAGCAGCAGGACGCTTGCGGCGATGAGCCACCTCGGGCGGGCAAACCGGCGCAGGAATTCGACCGGCAGTCGAACCCTCCTCGCTGACGGCGCCGGCGCCAGGGCCAGCTTCGGCTCAGGCGCGGACGCGGAACGACGCCGAAGGAAGAGCCACGCTCCGGCCAGCATCGGATACCACGCCGCAAGGAGCCAGGCAGGCGGTTGCCAGGGGACCGATGCGAACGGCAGCGCGGCTGCTGTGCTGCCGGCCACGATCATCGCGCGGAGGGTCAGCCAGGCCCAGCCGCCTGCCAGCCACGTCGCCGCGTCACCAAGCAGCCGAACGTGGACGACGGCGTCGAGCGCTCCGACGACCGATGCGATCGCGGATGCCAGCATGGCGAGCGGGACGATGGGCGTGACGACGACGTTGGCGAGTGGCGCGACCAGCGAGAGACGCTCGAAGTTGCCGAGGATCACCGGAAGCGTCGCGAGCTGCGCCGCTGCGGTCAGCGCCATTGGCTCGCGCAGCAGTGGAGGCCAGGCGGCCAGACGCTGCTCAATCGGCCTGGCGAACAGGATCAGGCCCGCGGTCGCCAACAAGGAGAGCTGGAACCCCACGTCCCACAGGACCGGAGGCGCGACCAGCAGCATGCCCAGCGCCGCGAGCATGAGAGCCGCCGCTGCATGAGCGGGCGCGCCGCCCAGCCGCGCGACGAGAATCGCGCCTGCCATCAGTGCCGCTCGCACCACCGATGGACCGGCGCCGGTGAGCAGCACGTAACCGGAGATCGCGGCGACCGTTGCGGCGCTCGCCAGCCAGCGACCACCGGGGCGCCTCGCCATCGGCCGCCGCAGGAGCGCGGCAATCAGAGCAGCCACGATCGCGATATTCCAGCCCGAGATGGCCACCACGTGCGTGAGGCCGGCGGCGGCGAACGCGTTGGCCACCTCGGGGGCGATGCCAGCCCGTACTCCTAGCAGGATCCCGGCGCCAAGCGCGGCTTCCGGCTCGGGAACGACGTCGTTGAGGCCAGCCAACAACCAATGCCGGGCCGATGCGGTGATGGTGACCAGCCAGTTGTTCCGATGTCCGACCAGCCTGACCTCGAAGGCCCCACCGATCGCTCCGATGCCCTGACGCGCGAGATATGCGCGGTACGCGAACCCGCCGAAGTCCTGTGGCTCCTCGAGGCGGGCGCCGACGCGGACTCGGTCGCCGACTCCGAGCTCGATGGACCGGGGCAACCAGACCAGGATCCGCCCACGCACCGCCCGCGACCGACCCTTGTCCTCCACGAGCAGGTCATCCAAGACCAGCTGCTGGCGGTCCTCGCGCGGCCGGGGGTCGTCGATGAGCGTTCCCACCCACGTCCAGTCGTGCCCGGCCAGGGCCGAGACGCTATCCGGTCCGCTGGGGAGAGCGGTGGCCGCGCCTCGCCAGACACCCAGACAGGCCGCGAGCGCGGCAACCGCGAGCAGGAGGGTGGCGCCACGCAGCGCCGGTCGCAGCGCGACGACGAGCACTGCCAAGGCTACCGCGCCCAGTGCCGCGGGCACCGCCGCAGCCGGCGCCAAGCCGAGGTCCGCTAAGAGGACGCCGAGCGTCACCCCGCCGAGGGCGGCGGGCAGGACCAGCGCGGGGGCGCGCACCGCTCAGCCGGCGGTCGCCAGGTCGCGGATCTTCTCGAGCTGGCCGCTGTTGAGGACGCCGCGCTGGACCGCATCGTCCAGTGATGCGAACGGCTTTTCCTGCCTGGCGGCAACGATCTTCTGGACGGTCACCGGCCCGATCCCCGGCAGGGCGTCGAGCTCCTCCGGCGTCGCGCTGTTGAGATCAACGAGCCCGCCTCCGCTCGGCGCCCCACCGCCGCCACCACTCGCCGCGGGTACGGCCGCGGTCGCATCGCCGAGCCTGGGGACGTAGATCTGCTGGCCGTCGGCCAACGGCGTTGCCAGGTTGAGCTTCTGAGCCGCGGCGGGTAGATCGACATCGGGTCCGTAGCCGCCCGCGGCGCTGATCGCATCGGCCAGGCGGGAGCCTGCAGGCAACGACCGCAGGCCGGGCTGAGCGACGGCACCTTCCACGTCGACCACCACCTCCGATGAAGCCTCGGACGGCGATGGTGCGAGAACCGAGCTCGCGGCGACATCGGCCAGCAGCGAGGCGTCGGCGGCCGGCTCGCCCGAGGGTCCCAGCAGCAGCCAGGCGCCGAGGGCAACCATTGCCAGCGCACAGGCACCAGCGGCCAGCATGAGACGTTCGGACCGAGCCATCGTCGCACCTCCGGGAGGCGAGCGATGGGTGAGAGTCCTGCGTCCGAAACCCGGCGCCCGGGCACTCGACGCCGGGCCTCGGAAGCAGATGCGCAGCCTAGGTGACGACCGGTTACCGGTGGCTTACTGGAGGCTCAACCCTTCGGCGTGACGACGTTGACGAGCTTGCCGGGGACCTGGATCACGCGCGCGGGCGGTCGCCCATCCAGGTAGCGCTGGACGTGCTCCGACTCGAGCGCCATGCGCTCGATCTCATCGGCCGGGGTGTCGGGCGTCACGACCAGGCGGTCGCGCAGCCTGCCGTCGACCTGCACCGGCAGCTCGATCGTATCGGCGGTGGCCAGCGCCGGATCATAGGTGGGCCACGCCTGCTGGTGGATGCTGTACGGCCGCCCGCGCTGTGCCCACAGCTCTTCGGTGATGTGCGGCGCGACGGGCGCCAGCAGGAGCAGCAGCGTGTCGACCGATTCGGCGTAGGCATCGGTCCCGGAGAGGCCGCTGTGGCGCTCATGAGCAAGGGCGTTGGTGAGCTCCATCAGCTTCGAGATGGCGGTGTTGAAATGGAGGCGCTCGTAGTCCTTCGTTACGCCGGCGATGGTAGTGTGCGTCGCTCGGCGCAGTGCCTGCAGCAGCTCTGAGTCGGCCGCGGATTTCGGGCCGCCGCTCGAGGCGGGATGGGCCACGTTCCAGACGCGGCCCAGGAAACGGTGCAGCCCCTCGATCCCACTCGGATTCCACGGGCCGCCCTGGTCCCACGGCCCCACGAACATCAAGAAGGCGCGCACCGCGTCGGACCCGTAGCGACGCGTCAGCTCATCGGGGTTCTGCACGTTGCCGCGGGACTTGCTCATGCGCTGGTGGTCGGCGCCCAGGATCTGGCCCTGGTTGCGCAGCATCAGGGTCGGCTCGTCGAAGGCCAGCAGCCCCATGTCGCGGAGGGCCTTGATGAAGAAGCGGAAGTAGAGCAGGTGCATGACCGCGTGCTCCGCGCCGCCGGTGTACAGGTCGATGGGCATCCACGCCGCCACCTGCTCGGGATCCCACGCCGCCGTGTCGTTATTGGGCGAGCAGTAGCGCAGGAAATACCAGCTGCTGTCCATGAAGGTGTCCATCGTGTCCGTCTCGCGCCGCGCGGGCTCGCCGCAGATCGGGCAGGTCGCCTTCAAGAAGCCCTCGTGGCTCTGCAGCGGGCTCACCCCGGTCGGTGCGAAGTCGACGTCCTCCGGCAGCTTCACCGGCAGTTCGTCCTCCGGGACCGGCTGCGGTCCGTGCTGCGGGCAGTAGACGATCGGGATGGGCGCGCCCCAGTAGCGCTGCCGGCTCACCAGCCAATCGCGGATCCGGTAGCTGACCGCCGGGCCGCCCAGGCCCATGTCCGCGAGGCGGCGGGTGATGGCGGTGATGGCCTCGGCCGCCGGCATGCCGCTGAACTCGCCCGAATCGGCCAGCACCTCGTCCGCGGTGTGGGCCACGAACGCCTGGTCGGAGGCGACCTCGCCGCTGGCGGGCACCACCACGTAGCGCACGGACAGGTCGTACTTGCGCGCGAAGGCGAAGTCACGCTCGTCGTGGGCGGGGACCGCCATGATCGCGCCCGTGCCATAGCCGGGCAGCACGTAGTCCGCGATCCAGATTGGGATCCGCTCCTGGGTCATCGGGTTGGTCGCATACGAGCCGATGAAGACGCCGGTCTTCTCCCGCTCGGTCGAGAGGCGGTCGATCTCGGTCTCGCGGCCGGCCTGCGCGACGTAGGCCTCGACATCGGCCCGCTGCTCGTCGGTGGCCAGGACCGATACCAGCGGGTGCTCAGGCGCGAGCACCATGAACGTGGCGCCGAAGACGGTATCCGGCCGGGTGGTGAAGACGCGGATCCGCTGATCGCCTCCGGCCTCGACCGGGAAGTCGATCTCCGCTCCCTCGGATCGGCCGATCCAGTTCGTCTGCATGAGGCGAATCGGCTCCGGGTAGTCGATGCCGCGGAAGTCGAGCAGCTCGTCCGCGTAGTTGGTGATCCGGAAGAACCACTGCTCGAGGTCGCGCTTGATGACCGGGGTGCCGCAGCGCCAGCAGCGCCGCTCCGCGCCTTCCACCTGCTCGCGGGCCAGGACCACCTGGTCCTTCGGGCACCAATCGACGGCACCCATGGCCCGATACGCCAGCCCGGCCTTGAAGAACTGCACGAACAGCCACTGGGTCCAGCGGTAGTAGGCCGGGTCGCTGACGGCCAGCTCGCGCGACCAGTCGAACATGCAGCCCATGGTTCGGAACTGGGACCGCATGGTGTCGATATTGGCCGCCGTCCAGCTGGCCGGGTCGACGCCGCGGTCGATGGCCGCGTTCTCGGCCGGCAGCCCGAAGCTGTCGAAGCCCATCGGGAACATCACGTTGTA
>JBDUDC010000133.1:0-4029 GCA_040003165.1 Chloroflexota bacterium | reverse complement strand
GCCCTCCCCGATGTTGACGGACCGATCCCTGACGCGGCCCTGCGCCGGATGGCGCCAAGGGGCGAAGGACAGCGCTGGGTCGAGAGCCTGCGGCGCGCCGGTGCGCTGCGCCCGCTCTGGTCCCTGCGCGCCCCCGAGCTGCGGCCCCGCACAGTCCGCACGCTGCGGCGCCTGGCGGATGGCGAGCCGACGCGTGGCGCGTCCCGGCAGCGGGCTCTGCTGGCTGCGCTGGGCGACGCTGAGCGCACGGTCCCGGAGCTCGCCGCCGAGCTGGACGTCGAGCCGAGCACGCTGCTGGCGCCGGCGCGGCGGCTGGCGGAGCGCGGGCTGGTCGAGATGGCGGAGCGGGCGGTTGAGCGCGATCCGCTCGCCCATCGTGAGCGCGCTCGGCCGCTGCTTCACGCACTGGCCGCCGAGCAGCGAGAGGCGCTGGAAACCATCGCGCAGCTTCCGCCCGGCGGCGAGCTGCTGCTCGAAGGCGTGGCCGCGTCGGGGAAGAGCGACGTGTACCTGGCGGCGGTGGGCGCGGAGCTGGAGGTGGGACGCGGCAGCATCGTTCTGGTGCCGGAGATCTCGCTCGTGCCGCAGCTCGCCGATCGGGTAGCCGCCCTGGTCGGCGACGAGCTTGCGGTCCTCCACTCGGGACTCTCCGCCGGGGAGCGGCACGACCAGTGGTGGCGGATCCTGCGCGGCGAGGCGCGGGTGGTGCTCGGGACGCGGATGGCGATCTTCGCGCCCCTCTCGTCGCTGGGGCTCATCGTCGTCGACGAGGAGCACGACGGAGGATACAAGTCCGATCGCACGCCGCGCTACGACGCGCGCTGGGTCGCGCGACGACGAGCCGAGCTGACCGGGGCGCGGCTCGTCCTCGGCAGCGCCACGCCGGACCTCGTGACCCTGGCCGCGGTGCGCGGCGGGCACGCCGAACGCGCCATCCTGGCCGAGCGGCGCGTGGGCAGGGCCCCCGCCGTGGAGCTGGTGGACCTCCGCGCCGAGCTGGCGGCCGGGAACCGATCGATCTTCTCCCGAGCCCTGGCCGATGCCCTGGCCGGCATCAAGCCGGGCCGCGAGCAGGGGATCCTGCTCATCAACCGACGAGGCGCAGCCACCTTCATCCTGTGCCGCGACTGTGGCGAATCGCTGCGCTGCCCCGACTGCGACCTTCCGTTCGTCTTCCATCTTTCCGGTGCATCGCTGCGCTGCCACCATTGCGGCCGCTCGGGGGTGCGTCCCGACCGCTGCCCGCACTGCGGCAGCACGCGGATTCGATACTTCGGCGCCGGCACGCAGCGCGTCGAGGCAGAGGTCCTCGCGCGATTCCCGCACCTGCGGGTGGCCCGCCTCGACTCCGATGCGCTCGCCGAGCGGCGCGGTTTCGAGACCGTCTACGACGACTTCCGGGAGGGCCGGATCGACCTCCTGGTGGGCACCCAGCTCGCCGCGAAGGGCCTCGACCTGCCGTCGGTCACGCTGGCGGGGGTGGTGGCCGCGGACGTTACCCTGAACCTCCCCGACTACCGGGCGCCGGAGCGCACCTTCCAGCTGCTGGCCCAGGTCGCGGGGCGGGCGGGTCGAGGGCCGATGCCCGGGCGGGTCATCATCCAGACCTACGCGGCGGATCACTACGCGGTGCGCGCGGCCGCCCGGCTCGACGTGGACGGCTTTGCCGATGAGGAGCTCGGTCGCCGCAGGCTGCTGGGCTACCCGCCCTTCAGCCTGCTCGCACGGCTGCTGATCACCGATGCCGACCGCGCGCGGGCTGAGACTCGTGGGCGCCGAGCCGCCGATGCGGTCGCCGGTTCCGGGGTCGAGGCGCTCGGCCCGCTGCCCGCCTATGTCGCCCGTCGCGCCAACCGATGGCGCTTCCAGGTGGTGGTCCGAGCGCCGGACCTCGCGACCCGGGCTGCTGCGCTCGCGCGGGTCCCGTCGGGGGTGGCGATCGACGTCGACCCGGAGTCGCTCCTGTAGGCCCGGCCGGCATCGGTACAATGCGCCGATGGTGATCCGCCGCATCCTCACCGCCGAGGAACCGATCCTGCGCGAGCGCGCGAAGAAGGTGACGACCTTCGATGCCAGCCTCGGGCGGCTCCTGGACGACCTGCTCGAGACGATGCGCGACGCGCCGGGGGTGGGGCTGGCGGCAAACCAGGTCGGGGTGCCGCTGCAGGTCGCGGTCATCGAGCTGGAGGAGAAGATCACCGAGCTCGTGAATCCGCAGATCGTCAAGGCATCGGGTGAGATCGTCGACTGGGAGGGCTGCCTCTCGATTCCCGGCTTCGTGGCGGAGGTGACGCGACACGCGAAGGTCACCGTCAAGGCGAAGGATCGGCGCGGCAAAGAGTTCCGGGTCAAGGGGGAGGAGCTCTTCGCGCGGGCGCTCCAGCACGAGATCGACCACCTCAATGGCGGCCTCTACATCGACTACCTCGAGTCGCTCGAAGAGCTGGTGCGGGTGAGCGAGCGGCCGAGCGAGGTGCAGGAAGAGACGGCCGCCGGGATCTAGTGGGCGGCATCGGTCGCGTCGCCTTTCTCGGTACGGGCGCCCTGGGCGTCCCGCTGCTGGCACGCCTGCCGGAGCTTGCCAGCGACCTGCTGGTGGTCAGCCAACCGGACCGGCCCGCCGGGCGCGGCCTTGCCCTCCGACCTTCGCCCGTCGCGGCGCACGCCCGTTCGGCGGGTCTGCCGCTCGAGACGCCGCGCCGCCTGCGCTCCGATGAGGCAAGGTCGATCATCACCGACTTCGGCCCGGACGGCCTGCTGCTGGTAGCCTACGGTCAGCTCGTGCCGGCTGATCTCCTCACCATCGCGCCGCGGCCGCCACTCAACGTGCATCCGTCGCTCCTGCCGCGACACCGCGGCGCCGCGCCGGTGGCCGCCACGATCCTGGCCGGCGACGCGACAGGCGGCCTCAGCCTGATGGTGATGGTCGAGCAGCTCGACGCTGGCCCGATCGTCGCCCAGTGGGCGGTTCCGCTGACCGGGCGCGAGGAGACCCCCGAGCTGGAGGCGCGACTCGGCGAGCTGGCGGCCGAGGAGGTTCCCCGCGAGCTCAGCCGCTGGGCTGAGGGCGCCATCGAGCCTCGACCGCAGGACGAACGGCTGGCGAGCCTGGTTCGGCCGTTCACACGCGCCGACGGCTGGATCCGCTGGCAGCGACCGGCGGTGGAGATCGACCGCCAGGTCCGTGCCTTCCAGCCGTGGCCCGGAGCGTGGACCACGGTCGACGGGCGCCGCCTCCACATCCGTCGGGCAAGCGCTGCGCCGGGCATCGACGGCCTCCCTGTCGGCGCGCTCCTACCCGGCGATCCACCGCGGGTTGCCTGCGGCGTTGGCGCCCTCGTGCTCGAATGGGTGCAGCCGGAGGGACGGCAGGCGATGCCGGCCAGCGACTGGCAGCGCGGCCTCGGCCGCGATCACGTCCTGCTCGGGGCGGCGGCGCCGCCCCCCTGAGGCGCGGGCCGGTCAGCGCGAAGCGCGAGCGGTCGGCGCGGGCGTGCCGACGGTGTGCATCAGGTTCCGCACCTCCCACACGCCGGGAACGCGTCGAACGCGCGCCTCGATCTGGTCGATCTCCTCCTGGCTCGAGAGCTCGCCACGCAGGACGACGATGCCTTGCTCGACGTTGATGCTGATCTGGCCCTTCGGGACCTGCGGGTCGCTGAAGAGCTCGCTCTCCACCTTGTTGGCGATGGTGGCGTCGTTCGGCATCGGCTCCGCTGAGCCGTGATTGCGGAGCGCTTGCAGCTTGCCGCTGGCGAGCGAGCCGGCGCGGCGAGTCACCCGTCCAAGCTCGGCCCCTGCGCGACGCGCGGTGGCAGCGGCCTCATCCGTCAGCCGCGCGCGTCGGGCACGGCCGCGCTCGGGGTCGAGCACGAATGCCGCGAGCGCACCGCCGACGGCCGCTCCCAGCGCCAGCATCAGCCGCCCGCCGATGC
Source organism: Chloroflexota bacterium (assembly GCA_040003165.1). GTDB lineage: Bacteria > Chloroflexota > Limnocylindria > QHBO01 > QHBO01 > JALYSK01. Next base: position 94 of record JBDUDC010000133.1, on the reverse strand, counting down.
CCGGCCGATCCTCGCCGGAGATGCGTGCCCGCAGCGTCCGGGCTCGATCGCCGCCGCGCGCGACGCCGCGCCGCCCTCGCTTGCCGGCATCGTC
>JBDUDC010000028.1:0-13695 GCA_040003165.1 Chloroflexota bacterium | reverse complement strand
GGTTCGCCGCCCTCGTGGCATCGGTCGCCAACCTGCCAGCCGACGCCGTCAGCCAAACGTCGCGCCTGAGCTCCGACCTTGGGATGGACTCGCTGGCACGGGTTGAGCTCCTGGGGGTGATCGAGGAGGAACAGGGCGCCTACATCGATGACTCAGCGCTTGATCCCGAGGCGACCGTCGCCGAGCTGGCCGCGATGGTCGAGGCGGCTCGCGACGCGAAGCGCGAGACCGGGATCTTCGGATGGCCGCTGAACCCGCTCGTGCGCGTCCTCGGCCTCGGCATCCAGGAGCTCCTGATCGCGCCGACGGTGGGTCTCTTTTACCGGGTCCGGGTCACCGGCGAGGAGAAGCTCGTCGGCCTCGAGGGGCCGGTCATCTTCCTGCCCAACCACTGCCTGCACACCGACAACGCGATCATCCTGACCAGCCTCCCCTTCCGCTGGCGCTGGAACCTGAGCGTGGCAGCGGCGGCCGACGACATCTTCGGCAATCCGATCCGCGGGCTCGGTGCAGCAGTGATCGGCAACGCGTTCCCGCTCGCCCGGGAGGGCGCCATCCGCCGCAGCCTCGAGCTGCTCGGCGCCCGCCTCGACCGCAACTTCTCGGTCCTCATCTACCCAGAGGGCAAGCTCACCGTTGGTGGACCGATGCAGCCCTTCAAGGCGGGCGCGGGCCTGATCGCGGTCGAAGGTGCCACCCCGGTGGTGCCCATGAAGGTGAAGATCCACCGCATGTCACGCATCGATGCGGCCGGTGCGCCGCTCAGGGGCGACGTCGAGCTCCTCTTCGGCGACCCGATCTATTTCACCGCAGGGACCGATGCAAACACGGCGACATCACAGCTCGAGGCGGCGGTGGCTGCCCTTTGATCGCGCGGCGCTGACGCGCGTGCGCGGCCTGCGCCCCAGCAGCACCATGACCGCCAACCCCGCCGCGAGGCTGCCGGCGACAACCGGCTGATGAATGAACGCGACTGCGCGACCGAGGCCCGGCGCGACCAGCCATGCGCGGCCCGCGATGTCGGACGCCCGGGGCGACCACGGATCGGGGCTGGGATTGTGATCGCCCTGGACCACGAATCCATTTCCCGTGCCCGTCCCGCTGATCCGGTGAATGACGATCCGGCCTGCCCCGAACTCGTCGGATGGAACGCGGTAGGCGACGATATCCCCGGGCGCATAGCTGCTCTCCGAACGCGCCACCACGAGATCGCCGGACTGGTAGGTGGGCAGCATCGAGTCCCCGCGCACCACGACGTAGAGCGCGGACCCGCCCAGCGACTGGGGGCGCAGCGCCACCAGCCACACGGCGACGAAGAGAATGAGGACGCCCCGCAACAGCTGGCTGGCGATGCGTCGGATCACGGCACGTTCACGTAGCTGACGACGAGCTGCGGGTCCTGGGCAACCGCCCCAAGCTCCTTGGTCGAGAAGGTGGTCGTCCGCGTGGTCGCCGAGCCTTCGACGTCATCGCGCAGCATCCAGCCGAAGTTGGTGCTGCCGCCGGCGACGAAGCTGGCGACGTCGGTGGTGAGCGTGCCGCCGGTCACGTAGACGCCCGTCGCCTGGTTCTGGCAGCCGACCGGCGTGCCGACCGCGAACGAGCCGCTACGCGAGCCGCTCGCGGGGTTGTTGATGGTCGCTCCAAATGGCTGGTTGTTCCAGGTGATACCAATCTCGGTCCACGAGGCGGCGACCTTGAACAGGTCGATGGTCCGGCATACCGCCGCCACGGCCGTCATGTAAAGACGCAGCGTGGCGAGCCGCACGATTGCGGTCGCCGGAATGGCCGGGCTGCAGGTGGTCAGGTCGAACTTGACGTACACGCGCTGATTCACGCCGCTGCCCGACGCCACGGTCGAAGTGGTCACTGTTCCGAAGTTGGAGGTCGCCGAGCCCTGGCGCACGGTGGCGTCGATCATGCCGGTCGTCGCAGCGGGCGTCGCCGTGATCGTGCAGGTCCGAATCGGCGTGAAGGTCTGGGAGGTGAAGCTCAGGCTCGCGGCCGAACCGTGGACCACGACGCCGCCGATGAGCAGACCGGCAAGAGCGGCCATCGGACGCCATCGCCCGCGCCTCATGGCCCCACCAGGATGGCGTCAGTCTGCTCGGAGCCGGTGACTGCCGGTGGAACGGCGAAGCTCACCGTCACCGAGCCTCCGCCCCCCGGCACCGCGGCGGAGCCACTCGCCGATGTCACGCCGTTGTTCACGGTCGCCTGCAGCGTCCCTCCGCCGCACGCCGCCGGGATGCCCGCCACCGTGACGCTGGCCACGGTTGCGGCCGACAGGTTCTGGAAGACTGTGAGCCCCGCATTGGTGCAGCGTGGAACGGCGACCGTCGCCGCGCCGATGGAGTTGGACGAGACAGCGACGGAGCTTGCCAGTCCGACGACCGCGCCGGCCAGCGTCACCACGACGAGGCCGGCCATTCGTAGCCACATGTGCCTGTCCTTCTGCTGGTGGACCGGCGGCGCGCCGCCGCCGGTCCCGATCGCGCGGCGGCTAGCCGCTGATCACGACGCTGACCCCGGTCACGAAGGCTGCGCTCAGCGCCGGCGCGAAGGTGGCGGCAAAGCTGGTGCCCGATGAGGGAGTGGTCCCGGTCGCCTCGCCGAGCGAGACGCTGGCGGCGCCGGAGAGCGTGATCTTGTATGGCTTGCTGTAACAGGTTGCCGCAAGGCCGGTCACGGTCACGGTGCCGACCGTGTATCCCGGCGCGGTCGCGGAATACGTGCTGGTGTACGTGGCATTCAACGCCGCGGCCTGGCAGGAGGCGACCGTCGCCGTTCCGGCACCCAGGCTGTCAGACGTGAGGTTGAGGCTTGCGGCCAGGCCATACACCAGGCTGAAAGCGAGCAGCCCCCCGAGAACCGCAGTGATAGTCCGTTTCATCGAATTGAGCCTCGATCGGCCGAGTAGCAGCTCGGCGGCCAGAGGCTCCTTGGGTGCCTCCAGCGGATTTAACGTCGGCGAGGCGACTAGGCCAAGACGGCTATCAGGGAAAAAGGAGCCGGTACTTTCGTTTGTGCCACTCCGCGCAGTCGATCGGCCGGATGGGAACCGCGAGCCGGTTTCGACCGCCGCGGGGCGTGGTCGCTAGAATGCGAACCCGCGTCGCGGGAGTAGCTCAGTTGGTAGAGCGCCACCTTCCCAAGGTGGATGTCGCGAGTTCGAGTCTCGTCTCCCGCTCCAAACGCCGAGCCGTGCTTCAGGCGCCCTCGGGGGCCTCGTCGAGGCGGATCAGGGCGTCACGCAGGAGGTAGGTGGCCTGCGTCGTGTCTCGCGCTCCGATCTGGGTGCGCAGGTCGTAGAGCAGGTTCTTCAGGGTGTGCCGGCTCATCCCCAGGTATGCAGCGGCCGCCTCGTCGCTTCCGTTCTTCCAGCGTGCGAGCAGCGCAGTCAGGTGGTGCGCGTTGACCGCGCGATGCGCGCCCTGGTCAGGCCCATCGGGGAGGCGGTGCAGTGCGCGTGATCGGTCCTGCATTGCAAGTATTATTGCGCACATTGCGCGAAGACAGACTTCGGGCTAGGGAGCGGGCAGGAGCGTGACAATAGCGCCGGCTTGCAGCTGGCCTGGCCGCACGACGTCGGCGTAGACCCCGAAATCGAGGTGCCGGGCCTCGCGCAGGCCACGATAGGCCTTGATCGCGTGCAGGGTGGGAAAGTCCCGTACGCCGGTGCTCGGGTTCTGGGTGGTGATCACGCAGCGTGGGTCCGGGCGGGTGACGCGGATGATCGACCCGCCGATCCGCACGAGCCGCCCCTGCCACTCATCCTCTTCGTGCGGCCGAGCCCCGGCGACCTCGATCAGCATCCGGAAGCGACGACTGTCGAGCCGATGCTCGAGCCCTGACTGGCGCGAGAGCTCGTCGACGGAGGCCTCCGAAACAATCGAGACCGGGCTCCGGTCTGGCTTGGTGCCGCTCCGTTCAGCGCGAACCAGCCGTAGCTGGCGACCGACGAAGCCCGATATCGCCTCTGCCCACGGGCCGATGACCGGCCTGACCGCGAGCGCACGCTCATGCACCTCGACCTCCTCGATCTCGCCGAGCGCGACCTCGCCAGCCACCATGCTGCCACCCGGGAAACTGAGGCTCAGCCGCTCCGGCTCGTGCTCCAGCTCTGCCCGAATCTGGACGAGGGTCCCGTCCTTGGTGCCGTCGAATAGCCGGCGATCCGGGGTGAGCAGGCTGTAGCGCCGGTCGTCGAGCACCCCGATCTGCTCGAGCCGCACCGAGTCGGGATGCAGCAGCGCGAGACCCCGAACCGGCGTCACCGACAGGCGAGAGACCGTGAGCATCGGCCGACACTAGCAGGCGCGATCGCCTCCGGGACCCAGCCGGGCCACATGCCGAGTGTCGTAACGTTGGCAGCCGATGATTCACGTCGAGAACCTCGTCAAGCGCTACCACAAGGCGACGCGCAACGCCGTCGATGGCGTCTCGTTCGACGTGGCCGCGGGCGACTTCTTCGCCCTCCTCGGGCCTAACGGCGCGGGCAAGACGACCACCATCTCGATACTCACCACCACGCTGGCCCCGACCAGCGGACGAGTGACCATCGACGGCCACGACATCGCCGCGGATGCCAGCGCGGTCCGTCGCGAGGTCGGGATCATCTTCCAGAGTCCGAGCCTCGACGTGAACCTGACCGGCGAGGAGAACGTCCGCTTCCACGCCGTGCTCTACGGTCTCTTCCCGTATGCACCCGCCTGGATGCTGATGGATCCGGCCTATCGGCGCCAGGTGGAAGAGCTGAGCACCCTTCTTGGCGTGCAGCGGGACATCTTCCAGCCGGTCCGGACCTACTCGGGCGGGACGCGCCGCAAGCTCGAGATCATGCGGAGCCTGATGCATCGGCCCAAGGTGCTCTTCCTCGACGAGCCGACCGCCGGGCTCGACGTTCCGACCCGCCGGACGCTGTGGGCGTACCTCGAGGGCGTTCGGCGCGAGATGGGGACCACCGTCTTCCTGACCACGCACTATCTGGAGGAGGCGGAGCAGGCTGACCGGATCTGCATCATCGACGCTGGGCACGTGGTCTCGAACGGAACGCCCGACGAGATCAAGGCGGACCTGGTCGAGGAGTATGTCCTGGTCGATACGGCGGACCGTCCCGGGCTCAAGGCCGAGCTTGCGCGACTCAGCGTGGCGCACGCCGGCGACGGTCCGTTCAGGATCGAGCTCGACGGGCGCGGCGTGCACGCGGTCCTCAAGGCGATCGACACGCCGCTGACCGTGGTCCAGACCCACACGCCCAGCCTCGAGGACGCCTACCTCGAGATCGTGGGACAGGCCGATGAGTGAGGTTTCGGCGGTGCTCGTCATCGCGCACCGTGACTTCATCAAGCTGCTGCGCGATCGCACCCGGCTGATCACCGACTTCGCGTTCCCCCTCATCTTCATCGGCATCCTGGGAAGCAGCCTGCAGGCGGGCTTCGGCTCACCCAACGGCCTCAACCTGCTGACCTTCGTCTTCACCGGGGTGCTCGCGCAGACGGTCTGGCAGTCGTCGGCGCTGGGCGTCATCTCGCTCGTCGCCGACCGCGAGCAGGACTTCAGCCAGGAGATCTTCGTCTCGCCGATCTCGCGCTATTCGATCGTCTTCGGCAAGATCCTGGGCGAGTCGCTGGTCGCCCTGCCGCAGGCGGTTGCGATCATCGCGTTCGGGTTCATCCTGGGGGTGCCGCTCTCGGTTCCGCTGCTCCTCGCGGTGGTCCCGATCATCCTGGTCGTGGCCGTGTTCGGCGGCGCCTTCGGCGTGCTGATCCTGTCGAGGCTGCCGAACCAGCGCGCCGCAAACCAGATCTTTCCGTTCGTGATGCTTCCCCAGTTCTTTCTGGCCGGCATCTTTAATCCGATCCAGAAGCTCCCCTGGTTCCTGGACATCCTCTCGAAGCTCTCGCCGATGCGCTACGCGGTCGATCTGCTCCGCGATTTCTACTACGCCTTCGAGCCGGAGCCGGTCACCGTTCCGCTGCTCAGCGCCCCGGTCAATCTCGCTATCATCGGCGCCATGTTCGTGGGCTTCATCGTGGTCGGCACCACGCTCTTCGTTCGCGCGGAGCGCAACCGCTGATCAGGACCTCGACCCGACCGTGGCAGCGCGTGGCCCTCTTTGGCCTTCGTCTCGGTATGGTCGCCGCGATGCTCATGCTCACGGCGTGCTCCGATCCGAGCACATCTGGCGGGGGCGACCCAACGACCAGCTCCGCGAACGCCTCACCAAGGGCTGCGGAAAGCGGTCGGGCCACGTCCATCCCGACACCGGGATTGGCGGCCTGGTCCGAGCTGAACGTCCGCGGCGGACCGGCCCGGCGCGAGGACCACACCTGGACCGTGACGACCGACGACGGCGCGGCCTATCTCTTCGGAGGACGCGATGGCGCGACGGTCTTCGATGACCTCTGGGCGTACGACATGGCCGCGGACGCCTGGAAGCGACTCGCGCCCGACGGCCCAACCCCACCGGGCCGCTTCGGGCACAACGCGGTCTGGGTCGATGGGATCGGGCTCGTGGTCTTTGCTGGGCAGAACGGCGCCGACTTCTACAACGACCTGTGGGCCTACGACCCGGCGGCGAACAAATGGCGCCAACTGGCCGCCCGCGGAGACTTGCCCGTGGCTCGCTACGGCAGCTGTGCCGCGATCGGACCTGACGGGCGACTCTGGATCAGCCACGGCTTCACGAGCGAGGGCACCCGCTTCGCCGATACGCGCGCCTACGATTTCGGCCTCGCGACCTGGACCGATGAAACGCCGACAGGCGATCTCCCCGTCAACCGCTGCCTGCACGCGTGCTGGTGGACCACGGACGGCCGGTTCGCGTTATACGGCGGCTCGACCACCGGCGTCACGGCACTCGACGACCTCTGGGTGCTTCATGACGGGGCCTGGATCAAGTTCGGCGCTGACATGCCCCCGGCCCGAAACCTGTATGCGGTCGCCAGGATTGACCCTCGGCTCACCCTCGTCTTCGGCGGCCAGGGCGTCGACGGTGGCTACCTGAACGACGCCTGGCTCTTCGACGAGGCGCACGCCAGCTCGACCGCCTACTCCGTCGTGGGCGCTCCCCCGCCCGCGCGCTCCGCCGCGGAGATGGTCGCCGACCCCGCGCGCGGGCGCCTGCTGCTCTTCGGGGGCAAGAACGACTCGGGAGCGCTGGACGACCTCTGGGAGCTCACGCTCGGCCGATAGGCTCGCAACGTGTTCCCACCGCGGATTGCCCCAATCGGTAAAGGGCGGCCGCTGCTGCTACGATGCCCAGAGGGAGGCCGCCAACCGGCCTCCATCCCGCGCACCCGTCCCTCCCGAGCGGAAGGAGAGGCACCCGCGATGAGCTTACTGGCGGACCGACCGTCGACCGACGCCCCGATGGGTCCGAACGGGACACGCCTTCCCGCAGCCGCATCGGTCCGCTACAACCCATCGCCGGCCGAGCTCCAGGAGCTGACCGCGCGGATGCCGCAGGCGAAGCGAACCAGCTTCGACAACTACAACGTCCAGACCCGCGCGACCAGCAGATCGACCGGCTCAACCTACATCGTCACCGACCGCCCAGAGGAGCACACCGGTGCCACCATCTCCCGGAAGGAGGGAGACCGCGTCGCCAGGCTCCAGCAGGCGTACATCGCCGAGCGCGAGATGGTGGTGGTCGACGGTTACATCGGCAACGAGCCGGCGCACCGTTCGCACGTGCGGCTCTATATCGAAGCGGCGAACGCGAACATCGCCGGGATGCAGCAGCAGCTCTACTTCCCGCCCGACGCTCCGGCCGAAGAATGGCAGCCCGAGCTGGTGATGATCTACACGCCCAACCTACCGGTCCCCGGCTACGCCGATGATCGGCTCATCGCGGTCGACCTCGAGTCGGGCATCAGCCGCGTCATGAACTCCGACTACTTCGGGGAGTCGAAGAAGGGCGGCCTGCGGATGTGGAACGCCGGCGTGTATCGCGACGGCGGCCTGGCGATGCACGCGGGCTGCAAGGTGATCCCGACCGATGCCGGCGAGAAGACGATGCTGATCATCGGCCTCTCGGGTACAGGAAAGACGACGACCACCTTCACCAGGCAGAACGGCAGCCAGCCGGTGCAGGACGACTTCATTGGCCTGTTTCCGGGGGGCAAGGTTGTGGGCACCGAGAATGGCTGCTTCGCGAAGACGTTCGGCCTCGACCCGCGGCATGAGCCCGCGATCCACGGCGCCGTGATCAAGCCCGACGCCTATCTCGAGAACGTGTCACAGCGCGAGGACGGCGGCGAAGTCGACTTCTTCGACACCTCGTACACGCAGAACGGTCGCGCCACCTTCCTGATGAGCTCGCTCGGCATCTGGCGCGATCCCCGGGAGATCGGGCCGGTCGACTACCTCCTGATCCTCAACCGCAACGACAACATCATCCCCGCGGTCGCCCGCCTGACCGATGCGCAGGCCGCCGCCTACTTCATGCTCGGCGAGACGATGGGCACCTCGGCCGGCGGGGCGGCGGAGGAGGGTAAGGCGCTCCGCGTGCCCGGCACGAACCCTTTCTTCCCCCTGCGCGACGAGATGCAGGCCAACCGCTTCCTGGAGCTGATGGGCTCGGCCAACTTCTCGGTCTTCCTCCTCAACACGGGAAGGGTCGGCGGCGTGGACGGAGCGGCCGGCTCGAAGAAGATCGAGATCGAAGACTCGGGCGCGATCGTCAAGGCGATCGCCGAGGGCGCGATCCGCTGGGAGCCGGATCCCGACTTTGGCTATGAGGTCGCTTCCGCGCTGCCCGGCATCTCCAATCCGGACCTGCTGCAGCCGCGCGGCCTGTACGAGAGCGGTGGCCGGCACGCGGAGTATCGCTCCTGGGTCGAGCGCTTCAAGCGCGACCGGATCGAGTTCCTGGAACGCTACCCCGGGCTCGCCCCCGAGATCGTCGCCGCGGTCGCCTAGGTCAGACGCGCGGCGCGAACCCGATACACGCTCATCGGGCGGCTGAAGCCCTTGAGCTGCAGCGGGTCGACCTCCTCGGCATCGATCTGCGCTTCGATCGCCGCGTGGAGACGCTGGCTGACCAGGATCTCGTCCGCGGCCGCGGCCTCGCTCAGTCGCGAAGCGAGGATCACAACGTTGCCGACAGCTCCGTAGTCGTACCGGCCCTCGAAGCCGATCCGCCCGAGCGTTGCGTAGCCCGCCGCCAGGCCGATCCCCAGCCCCAGCTCATAGCCGCGCCTGCGCCAGCCCGCCGCGAGGGGCGCGAAGCGCTCGCGCATGGCAAGCGCCGCGCGAACCGCGGCCAGCTGGTGATCCGGGAGCTTGGCAGGATCATTGAAGAAGACCATCAGCCCGTCGCCCGCGAAATGCTCGACCGTGCCGCCGTTCAATACCGCCAGCTCGCCGACGGTGGCGTGGTATTCGCGGAGCAGGCCCAGCACCTCCTCCGGCTCGGCCGTCTCGGCGAATGCCGTGAAGCCGCGCAGGTCGCAGAAGAGGGCAGTGATCTCGCGCCGATGCCCGGCCAGCAGCTGCTCACCCTCGTCGCTCGAGAGCAGCTGCGCGGCCTGCGGCGCGTAGCGCGCGAGCTCGGTGCGCTGCCGGTCGATGGTCTCGAACAGCCGCACGTTCTCGATCGCGAGCACCGCCTGATCAGCAAAGGTCGTCAGGAGGGTCATCTCGGGAGCCGTGAACGCGTTCACCTGATGGCGCCAGACAGAGAGGACGCCGATCGGCTCTCCGTCGCGAAGCAAGGGCGACGCGAGGATGGTCCGAAAGCCGATGACCCGTTGCGCATTCAGTAGCTGGTACTCCGGATCGGCCAGCACATCGACGATCTGAATCAGTCCACGCTCGACGAGTGCTCGACCCATGGCCGAGCCACGCTCGGGCTTGAACGCGATGCCGGAGATGATCTCGCGAAATTCGGCCGGCACGTCCGCGCTGAAGGCGCGCGCCTCAAAGTGTCCGTCCCGCTCGCGGAGGATGTTGCCCTGGTCGGCATGGGTCAGCCGCACAGCGCTATCGAGCACGGTCTGCAGCACGGCGTCGAGCTCGAAGCTCGAACGAGTGATGGACTGGAGCACCTGCCCGACCGCGGTCTCGCGCTCGAGCGCCTCGTGCGTCTCACCCAGCAGGCCCGCCAGCCGGACCGCAACCGAGGCCTGCTCGGCGAATGTCTGGATGGTGCGGATCTCGGCGGCAGTGAACCCGCCCGCGCGGTTGCGGCCGACGGAGATGACCCCGATCGGCTCACCCTCGCGCAGCATCGGCACAGCGAGGATGCTGTTGGTGCCGGCAATCTCGGTAAGGGACGTGAGCGTGTAGTCGGGGTCATCCCGGACGTCCGGGATCTGGACGACCGCCCGGTCCATCAACACGCGCCCGGTGGCCGAGCCGCGTCCCGGCACGTATTCGAGCGATCGCTCCAGACGCTCGTATTCGTCGGCATTGGGACCGAATCCCGTGAACGCAACCACGCGGAATACCTCGCCGTCGCGCCGAGCCAGGTTGCCTGACTCTCCGTGACAGAGGCGCACGGCGTGTTCCGTGACGATCTGAAGGATGGCATCGAGGTCGAACGTCGAGCGCGTGATCGCCTGGAGGACGTCCTGCACCGCCGCCTCACGCAGGGCGGATTCGTGCTCCTCGGCGAGCAGGCCAGCCAGCCGGACCGCGATCGAAGCCTCGTCCGCGAACACCGAGACTATGCCAATCTGCTCCTCGTCGAATGGGGCGACCGTCGTTCGCGCCAGGCCAACCACACCGATCACCTCGCCGTCGTCGCCATGAATCGGCAGACCGAGGGCGGTCCGATGTCCCGCCAGCTTCTGGCCCTCCGGCCAGTCGTACTCGGGATCGGCCAGGACGTCCGCAATCAGCACCGGCACCCCCTCGAGCGCGACCCGACCGACAAGCGAGCCGCGTCCAGGCCGGACCGGGTGCTGCTCCTCGTACTCCCACGATGCCTCCGAAGCGCCGTGGCTTGCGACGGCTCGAAAATCGTCGCCGTCGCGCATCCAGAGATAGCCCCAACCCGCGTCGCACAGGTCCGCCGCGCGCTCGACGATCCGCTCCAGGATCGGCTGCAGCTCGAAGTCACCGCGTCCGATCGCCCCAAGGACGGCACCGATCGCCCCCAGCCGGTCGCGCGTGAGCTCGGCTCGGGTCTCCAGTTCCGCCAATCCGGCCTCCAGGTGCGGGGAGAACCCGCCCTCAGCTCTCGAGCGTGGACGTCACCGACAGGCTGACGTTGCCGCGCAGGGCACGGGAGACCGGGCAGTTCTCTTTCGCATTCTGGGCGGCGCTGTCAAAGTCGGCCTCGGAGAGGCCGGGGACCACACCAACCACGTCGAGCTGCGAGGAGACGACCGTCCAGGCCTCGTCAACCTTGTCGAAGGTGACGATGGCCGAGACATGCAGGTGCTCGGGCGGCGTGCCGGCCTTGGCCAGCGCGCCGGCGAGCGCCATCGAAAAGCATGAAGCGTGCGCGGCGGCGAGCAGCTCCTCGGGCGAGGTCTGGCCGGCGGGCGCCTCGGTGCGGGCCGACCAGCTGACGGGCAGATCGGTGAAGAGCTGGCTCGTTCCTGCGCTGACGGCCCCGGTGCCCTTCGCCAGGTCGCCTGTCCAGGTCACGGTCGCGGTGCGCTCGGCAGCCATGGGATCGGCCCTCTTTCGGTATCCTGCGGACCGCCAGCGTAACGCAGACAGGCGAAGTCATGACCGAAGCGATCCGGCCGATCATTCGCGGCGAGAAGGTGTACCTGCGGCCTCCGGAGCGGACCGATGTGCCGCTCTTCGTCGCCTGGTTCAACGATGCCAATGTGCTCCGCCACCTGGACATGCGCGCGCCGATGAGCGTCGCCATGGAAGAGGGCTGGTTCGACCGGATGCTGGGCACCGAGGGGAAGACCAACTACCACTTCGTCATCTGTCTGATCGCTGACGGGCGGCCGATCGGCACAGCCGGCCTGCACGACATCCAGGAGCGCACCGGGAAGGCGGAGTTCGGGATCGCGATCGGCGAGACAGACGAGTGGGGCAAGGGCTACGGCACCGATGCCCTCAATGCGATCTGCGACTTCGGCTTCGGCGAGCTGCGGCTGGAGCGCATCGAGCTCCGCGTCTACGCCGAGAACGAGCGGGGCCGTCGGGCCTACTTCAAAGCCGGGTTCCTGCATGAAGGGACGCTGCGCCGAGCGCATTTCGCCCGCGGTCAGCACCAGGACGTCGACGTCATGAGCCAGCTGCGCGACGAGTGGCTGGCGCTTCCCCGCAAGAAGGGCTGGGACTTCGAGCCCTAGGCCGAGCTGCACCGCGGGGTACGATTCGGCCCGTGTTCGAGCTGCGCCGCGACCCCGTCACCGGCTGGTGGTCGGCGATCGTCACCGATCGGAGCTTCGAGCACAGCTCCTTCGCCGTCCAGGCAGCGCCGGTCGAGGGCACACACTGCCGCCACTGCGACGACGCGGCGCCCGACGAGAGCGACACGAGCGTGCGTCGAGTCGTCCTGAGGGCCGATGCCTTTCATCGGATCGACTCAAGCAAGGAGACGGCCGCCCAGCTGTCGATCAGCGAGGTTGAATCGTCGAGCGGCTCGTGGGAGATCCTGGTCGGCCCACGCAACCATCACGAGCGGCTGGCGGATGCGCCGCCACGGCTCGCCGACCAGCTCCTGCGCAGCCTTCGGGACGCGATGCGCGAGCTGGCCGCCGCACCGCGGGCACCGGATGGAGAGCTGTACGTGCAGGCGGTGCAGAGCTATGGCCGCCAGGCGGGGTCGCGCAGCCAGCACCTCAACATGGAGCTCTACGCCATCCCGCAGGTCCCGCATCGGGTCGCCGAGGAGATCGGCGGCGGGGCGCGCCACACGATCAAGAACCGCAGCTGCGTGTGGTGCGGGCTCGCCGCCACGGAGGAGGAGTCGGGCGAGCGGCTGGTCCTGGCCGACGATCAGGCCGTCGTCTTCGCGCCGGCCGCCAGCCGCAGCCCGTTCGAGCTGATGATCGTCCCCCGCCGGCACGCCGCCGATTTCACGGAGCTCGACGACGAGGCGATCGGCGCCTGCCGGGCGACCCTGCAGCGGACGCTGCAGGCCCTCGACGCGTTGGGCGACCCCCCGTACAACCTCTTTCTGCACACCGCGCCGGCCGGCCAGCGGCTGGACCAGACGTTTCACTGGCACTGGGAGCTCCATCCTCGCCTGCGCGTGATCGCCGGGCTCGAGCGGGCCACCGCCCTGGCGGTCAACCCGGCCGCGCCCGAGTTCGCGGCGGAGGTCCTGCGGCGTCACCTCGTCGCTCTGGCAGCGCCGCTTTGATGGCCGGCGCGTAACAGATGAGCAGGCCGGCGCGTACTGACTGCACCCCGAAGGGGGCTTCAGCGTGGAGGACGAGGTGCAGTCGATGGTGTTGCCGCAGCCCCTGCCGGTCCGCGAGGCGGCCGTGAGCGGGCGCGCCTCACAGGCCCAGCGCGACGCGGCCTTCGAGCGGCTCTTCGACGAGTTCTCGGCTCCCATCTTCAACTATGTCCTCCGCATTGTGGCCGACCGGGACCGCGCCGCCGACATCACGCAGGACACCTTCATCAAGGCCTACCGCAAGCTCGACTCCCTGACGGATGAGGGCTCCCGCCGCTCGTGGCTCTACCGCATCGCGACCAACACCGCCATCGATGAGATGCGCCGCCGCCGGTTCGTCACCCCGATGGGGACCGATGAGCGTCATCTCG